>NZ_JAJHGO010000002.1:0-92844 GCF_020805625.1 Microbacterium sp. cx-59 | reverse complement strand
TGGGCCGTGCCCCCCCCCCCCCCCCCTAGCGCCGCCGCCCCCCCCGGTGGGGGCGGGGGGGGGGCGAGGCCGAGAGGTCAGACGGTAGCGCGCTCCAGGACCAGTTCGCGAACACGCGCGGCGTCCGCCTGGCCCTTCATCGCCTTCATCACGGCTCCGATGATGGCGCCGGCAGCCTGAACCTTGCCGTCGCGGATCTTCTGCAGCACATCGGGCTGCGCCGCCAGGGCCTCGTCGATCGCGGCGATCAGCGGGCCATCGTCCGAGACGACGGCCAAACCGCGTGCGTCGACGACGTCCTGAGGAGCGCCCTCGCCGGCGATGACGCCCTCGAGCACCTGCCGGGCGAGCTTGTCGGTCAGCGTTCCCGCGTCAACGAGCCCCTGCAGGGCGGCGACGTGCGCGGGCGAGACCAGTCCTGAGGGCTCGCGGTCCTGGGCATTGGCGACCCGGCTGATCTCGCCCGTCCACCACTTACGAGCGGCGGCGGGCGACGCACCCGCCGCGACGGTCGCCTCGATCTCGGCGATCAGGCCACCGTTGGCGACATCCTGGAACTCGAGGTCGGTGAAACCCCAGTCCGCCTTCAGCCGACGACGACGGGCGGCCGGCGGCTCCGGCAGCTCCGCGCGGAGCTGCTCGATGAGAGCCGGATCGGGCACGACCGGCAGCAAGTCGGGTTCGGGGAAGTAACGGTAGTCATCCGCATCCGACTTGGGGCGTCCGGGCGACGTGCGACCGGTGTCCTCGTGCCAGTGCCGGGTCTCCTGCGTGATCGATCCGCCGTCGGCGAGGATGGCCGCCTGCCGCTGGATCTCGTACCGCACGGCACGCTCGACCGAGCGCATCGAGTTGACGTTCTTCGTCTCGGTGCGGGTGCCGAGCTTCTCCTGTCCACGCGGGCGCAGCGACACGTTCGCATCGCAGCGAAGGTTTCCCCGCTCCATCTTGGCGTCGGAAATCCCGAGCGACAGCACGATGTCGCGAATCGTCTGCACGTACGCCTTCGCGATCTCCGGCGCCCGGTGCTCCGCACCGAAGATGGGGCGCGTGACGATCTCGACCAGCGGCACCCCGGCGCGGTTGTAGTCGACGAGCGAGTACTCCGCGCCCTGGATGCGGCCGGTCGCGCCACCGACGTGCGTCAGCTTGCCGGCGTCTTCCTCCATGTGCGCCCGCTCGATCGGCACGGTCACCATGGTGCCGTCGGCGAGCTCGACGACGACCTCGCCGTCGAAGGCGATGGGCTCGTCGTACTGCGAGATCTGGTAGTTCTTGCCGAGGTCGGGGTAGAAGTAGTTCTTCCGGGCGAAGCGGCTCGACGGCGCGATCGAGCATCCGAGTGCGAGACCCAGGCTGATCGAGAACTTCACCGCCTCTTCGTTCACGACCGGCAGCGACCCGGGAAGCCCGAGGTCGACGGGCGCAAGGTCGGTGTTCGGCTCGCGACCGAACGAGTTCGGGGCGGACGAGAACATCTTCGTCGCGGTGTTCAGTTCGACGTGGACTTCGAATCCGAGCACGGGCTCGTACAGTTCGAGCGCCTTGTCGAAGTCCATCAGCGCGGCCTTGGCCATCAGCGCGTCCCTCCCAGCTTCGGCGCCCGTGCCAGCAACGGGCCGCCCCATGAATCGATCAGCAGCGCCTCGAGCGCGGCGCCCACCTGATAGAGGCGGGCGTCCTCACGGGCGGGTGCCAGGAACTGGATGCCGACCGGCAGCCCGTCGTCTTCCGCGAGACCCGACGGGATCGAGATCCCGGGTACCCCGGCGAGGTTCGCGGGGATCGTCGTCACGTCGTTCAAGTACATCTGCAGCGGGTCATCCAGCTGCTCACCGAGACGGAATGCGGTCGTCGGAGCGGACGGCGTGGCGATCACATCGACCGATGCAAACGCGTCCGCGAAGTCGCGCTGGATGAGCGTCCGCACCTTCTGCGCCGACCCGTAGTACGCGTCGTAGTACCCGGCGGAGAGAGCGTAGGTTCCGAGGATGATGCGGCGCTTCACCTCGTCGCCGAAACCCGCCTCGCGAGTCGCGGCCATCACTTCTTCGACCGTCGCGCCCGCGTGCGGGGTGACCCGCAGCCCGAAGCGGACCGAGTCGAACTTCGCGAGGTTGCTGGATGCCTCGGCCGGGAGGATCAGGTAGTAGGCCGCGACGCCGTACTCGAAGTGCGGAGCGCTGATCTCCACGATCTCCGCGCCCTGCGCCTCCATCGTCGCGAGTGCCGCGCGGAAGGACGCGGACACGCCGCGCTGGAACCCGGCGTCGTCGAGCTCCTTCACGACACCCACCCGGAGCCCCTTGAGCACGTCGCCACGGGCGCCTTCCCGCGCCGCATCCGCAAACGACGGCCATGCGTCGGTGAGCGAAGTGGAATCGTTCCGGTCGTGGCCGCCGATGACGTCGTGCAGGAGTCCGGCATCCAGCACGGTGCGCGTGACGGGCCCGATCTGGTCGAGGCTCGAGGCGAGCGCGATCGCGCCGTACCGGCTCACGCCGCCGTACGTGGGTTTGACGCCGACCGTTCCCGTCACGTGCGCCGGCTGACGGATCGATCCGCCGGTGTCGGAGCCGAGGGCGAGCGGCGCTTCGAAAGCGGCGACCGCGGCGGCGGAGCCACCGCCGGATCCACCCGGGATGCGGTCGAGGTCCCACGGGTTGTGGGTCGGTCCGTACGCGGAATGCTCCGTCGAGGAACCCATCGCGAACTCGTCCATGTTCGTCTTGCCGAGCGGGATCAGCCCCGCCGCGCGCGAACGGGCGACGACCGTGGCGTCGAAGGGCGACATGTAGCCCTCGAGGATCTTCGATCCGCTGGTGGACGGCATGTCGGTGGTGACCAGGACGTCCTTGATCGCGAGCGGAACACCCGCGATCGGGCTCAGCTGCTCGCCGGCCGCGCGACGGCGATCGATGTCGGCAGCGGCCTCCAGCGCGTGGTCCGATACGTGCAGGAACGCGTGCACGTCACCGTCGACCGCGGCGATCCGGTCGAGATGCGCCTGCGTCGCCTCGACGCTGGACACCTCGCCCGAGGCCAGCTTGCTCGCGAGGTCCGCGGCGGTGAGGGTGATCAGTTCGGCCGCGCTCATTGCTCTTCTCCGAGGATGGCGGTGACGCGGAAGCGGCTGCCGTCCGCATCCGGAGCGTTCTGCAGGGCCTGCGCCGTCGTGAGCGTGTCACGGACCACGTCGGGGCGATAGACGTTCTGCAACGGAATCGGGTGGCTCGTCGCCGGAACATCGGCGGTCGCCACCTGAGAGACCTTGGCGATGTTGTCGACGATGGCATCCAGCTCACCGGTGAGACGCTCGGCCTCTTCGTCGGTCAGCTGGATCCGGGCGAGCACGCCGAGTTGGCGCACGAGATCGGGGGTGAATTCAGACACACCCCGAGTCTAGTTGCGGCGCCCACCGCGTCCTCACGGCCGGGCATCCCGCGCCGGGCGGAGACGCTCGCCTAGGCTGTGCCCGTGACGACGTTCCATCCGCCCCGTCCGTGGGTGCACAGCTACGCCGCGGGGGTTCCCGAGGATCTCGACCCGGTGACCGGTTCACTCGTGGACATCGTGGACGCCTCCGTCCGCGACTACCCCGACGCCCCGGCCCTGCAGTTCTTCGGACGGGTGACGACGTATCGCGAACTCGACGCGCAGATCGCTCGCGCGGCCGCGGGGCTCCGCGCCCTGGGCGTGGGTGCCGGCGACCCGGTCGCCCTCGTGCTGCCCAACTGCCCCCAGCACATCGTCGCGTTCTACGCGGTGCTGCGTCTCGGCGCGGTCGTCGTCGAGCACAATCCGCTGTACACGCCGCGCGAGCTGCGGAAGCAGTTCGAAGACCACGGCGCGAAGCACGCGATCGTGTGGAGCAAGGTCGCTCGCACGGTGCAGGACTTCCCCGCCGACCTCCAGGTGCGCTCTCTCGTCTCGATCGACGTGACCCGCGCGATGCCGTTCGCGACCCGCGCGGCGCTGCGATTGCCGATCTCGAAGGCCCGCGAGTCGCGGGCGGCTCTGTACGAGAAGGTGTCGGGCGCCGTGTCGTGGGAGGAGCTCCTCCGCGCGGAGCCGCTTTCCGCCCGTCACCCGCGGCCCGCGACCGACGATCTCGCGATCATCCAGTACACGAGCGGCACCACGGGAACCCCGAAGGGCGCCGCCCTCACGCACCGCAACCTGCTGGCGAACGCCGCGCAGTCGCGGGCGTGGGTGCCGCAGATCGTGCGCGGGAACGGATGCGTCGTCTACGCGGTGCTGCCGATGTTCCACGCATACGGCCTCACGCTCTGCCTCACGTTCGCGATGTCGATGGGCGCGCGGCTGGTGCTGTTTCCGAAGTTCGATCCCGACATGGTGCTCGCGGTGACGAAGAAGCATCCTGCGACGTTCCTGCCGTTAGTTCCCCCGATCGCCGATCGGCTCCTGCAGGCAGCGGTCGCCCAGGGTGTCTCGCTGTCGGGCACCGAGGTCGCGATCTCCGGAGCCATGGCACTGCCGCACGACCTCGTCGTGCCGTTCGAGGCGGAGACCGGCGGGTTCCTCGTCGAGGGATACGGACTCAGCGAGTGCTCCCCCGTCCTGATGGCGAATCCGGTCGCCGACAATCGCGTCGCCGGCACGGTGGGCCTGCCCCTCCCCGGCACGGAGTGCCGGGTCGTCGATCCCGACCAACCGTCCCAGGACGTGCCGCCCGGGGAGCGCGGTGAACTCCTGGTGCGCGGCCCACAGGTGTTCTCCGGCTACTACGGCAAGCCGGAGGAGACCGAAGCGGTCTTCGTCGATGACTGGTTCCGCACCGGCGACATCGTCACGATCGACGAGGACGGCTTCGTCCGGATCGTCGACCGCATCAAGGAACTCATCATCACGGGCGGCTTCAACGTCGCCCCGACCGAAGTCGAGAACGTTCTGCGACAGCATCCGCAGGTCGAGGACGTCGCCGTCGTCGGGCTGCCGAGCGAGCACTCCGGAGAGGATGTCGTCGCCGCCATCGTGGTGGCCCCCGGAACCGCGGTCGATACCGAGGCGATCCGCGAGTTCGCCCGCGGGATCCTCACCCCCTATAAGGTTCCGCGTCGCATCACCGTGGTCGAGGAGCTTCCGAAGTCCCTGATCGGCAAGGTCCTCCGGCGTCAGGTGCGCGAGAAGCTGCTCGGCAACCCGAGCGCCTGACACCCCAGCGCCGAACACCCACGCGCCTGACACGCGAGCTCCGGACTCCCCGGCGCCGGACACCCACGCACCCGAACCCCGCTGCCGGACGCGTCGACGACGCTCAGTCGACCGGAGCGGTCTCGGCGCCGTCCTCTCCGTCGGCGTCGGCCAACGGGTCGAGCGCCGCGGGCCCCTGTTCGACGAGGATGCGGAACTGCGCCGCATCGATGATGCGCACCCCGAGCTGCTCGGCTTTGCCGAGCTTGGAGCCGGCCCCGGGGCCCGCCGCGACGAAGTCCGTCTTCTTCGACACGCTCGAACCCGCCTTGCCGCCGGCCGCGAGGATCGCTTCCTGCGCGCCCTCACGGCTATACCCCTCGAGACTTCCGGTCGCGACGACCGTGATTCCCTCCAGGACCCCGCCCGCCGCGGCGGCCGCGCCCGGACCGGGGTGCCCCGGGGTGAACAGCTGCGCCCCCGAAGCCGCCCACCGGTCGACGATCTCGCGGTGCCAGTCCACGTCGAACCAATCGATCAGCGCGTCGGCGATGATGCCGCCCACCCCGTCGACGGCCGCCAGCTCTTCCCGCGTGGCACGACGGATGGCCGCCAGCGATCCGAACCACTGTGCGAGGGCCCGCGCCGCCGTCGGACCGACGTGACGGATGCTGAGGGCGATGAGGAAGCGGTAGAGCTCCTTCGTCTTCGCCTTCTCGAGCTCGGCGAGCAGCGTGAGCGCCTGCGCCGACGGGTGCCGCACGACATGGTCTTTCCGGATGCCGGCGGCGCGGCGCTCCGCGGCGCTCTTGTCTTCCCAGCCGGGCGGGTACGTGCGTTCGATGCGCTGGAACGGCGCCCGCCGGATGAACTCGCCGGTCTGCTCGTCGACCTTCTGCGCTCCGGTCTCGGCATCGCGCACGATGACCTCGATCGGGACGAGTTGCTCCAGCGTCAGATCGAACAGGCCCGCCTCGCCGTCGAGCGGGGGCGGCCCCTCTCCGCCCGCCTGGGTGAGCGCGGCCGCGGTGACCTCGCCGAGCGCCTCGATGTCGAGGGCGCTGCGCGACCCGATGTGCTCGACACGGCCGCGCACCTGCGCGGGGCAGGATCGTGAATTCGGGCACCGCAGATCGATGTCGCCCTCTTTGGCCGGTGCGAGCGCGGTGCCGCATTCGGGGCAGAACTCGGGCATGACGAAGGGGCGTTCGGTGCCGTCGCGGAGTTCGACCACCGGCCCCAGGACCTCGGGAATGACGTCACCGGCCTTGCGCAGCACCACAGTGTCGCCGATCAGCACCCCCTTGGCCTTGACGACGTCCTGGTTGTGGAGGGTCGCCTGCCGGACCACGGAGCCGGCCACACGCGCGGGCTCCATCACGGCGAACGGTGTCGCGCGGCCCGTGCGACCGACCGACACGACGATGTCGAGCAGTCGGGTGTTCACCTGCTCGGGCGGGTACTTGTAGGCGATCGCCCACCGAGGGGCGCGGCTCGTCGCGCCGAGTTCGTCGTGCAGGGCGAGCTCGTCGACCTTGACGACGACCCCGTCGATCTCGTGCTCGACGTCGTGCCGGTGCTCGCCGTAGTTCGCGACGAAGCCGAGCACCCCCTCGATGTCGTCGAACGTCCGGGAGTACGGGCTCGTCGGCAGGCCCCACTGGGCGAGCAACTCGTACACCTCGCTCTGCGACGCGACGGGCGGATCGGCCCACGCGCCGATGCCGTGCACGAACAGGCGGAGCGAGTCGAGGCGCGCTTCGCCCGCTTCGAGTTCGAGACCGTCTTTCTTGTCGAGCTGCTGGCGGAGCCCCCCGCTGGCGGCGTTGCGCGGGTTCGCGAACGCCGCGAATCGGCGCTCGGCGCTGAGGCGCGCTTTGACCTCGTCGAACGTGCGCGGGCGTGCTCGTGCGTCGCCCACGACGCGATCCCGCAGACGTGCCTGCAGCGCGTTCAGGCGCTCGAACTCGGCGACCGGGATGAAGACCTCGCCGCGCACCTCGACCCGGGTGGGATGGCCGTCGCCCGCGAGCCGCTGCGGGATGCCGCGCACCCGGAGCGCGTTCACCGTGACGTCCTCGCCGATTCGCCCGTCGCCGCGGGTCGCCGCCGAGACCAGCACACCGTTCTCGTAGCGGAGGTTGATCGCGAGTCCGTCGATCTTGAGCTCGGTCAGCCAGCGCACCGGTCGCCCGGCCGACGCCTGCGTCTTCGCGCACCATTCGCGCAGCTCTTCGGCGCTGAAGACGTTGTCGAGACTCAGCATCCGCTCCGCGTGCTCGACGGGTGCGAACATCGTCGTGGATGCGGCGCCCACGCTGAGCGTCGGCGAGTCCTGACCCTGCACCTCGGGAAACGCGCGTTCGATCGCCTCGAGGCGGCGCATCCACCCGTCGTACGTCGCGTCGTCGACGATCTCCGCGTCTGCGCCGTAGTAGGTGTCGCGCGCGCGCAGAATGCGCTCGGTCAGCGCGCCGGACTCGGCACGGGCCTCGTCGAGCGTCAACGTCAGGTCGAGGGATTCGTCGGCATCCGTCACTCCGTCATTCTAAAGACGACCCCCGACACCACCCGGGAGGTTGACGGGGCGCGGCTCAGCCGACCGGGACGGCCGAAACGGTGCGGTCGATCGTGAACTGACCGAGCACCCGCGTGCCGTCGTAGAGCACGGCGGTCTGGCCGGGCGCCACTCCATCGAACGGCACGCTCGGGCGCACCGTCACGGTGCCGTCGACGATGGTGGCGCGCGCCGGCACGGGGTCGGCATGAGCGCGGATCTGCACATCGCAGTCGAAATCGTCGGCGACAGGCGGTCGGCCCGCCCAGGAGGAGCGCTCCCCCGCGATCTCGGCGGTCGCGAGCGCCTCCTTCGGGCCGACGACCACAGTGTTGGAGACGGGACGCACCTCGAGCACGAAGCGCGGCTTGCCGTCTGCCGCGGGGACGCCGATCGACAGCCCGCGCCGCTGCCCCACGGTGAACGCGTGGGCCCCCTCGTGCGTTCCGATCACGTCGCCCGACCGGTCCAGGATCTGCCCCTGCTCCGCGCCCACGCGCTCGGCGAGCCACCCGCGGGTGTCGCCGTCGGGGATGAAGCAGATGTCGTGGCTGTCGGGCTTCTGCGCGACGGTCAGACCGCGTTCAGCCGCCTCGGCCCGGACGAGGGCCTTGGACGGGGTCGAGCCCAGCGGGAAATACGTGTGCGCCAGCTGCTCCGCAGTGAGCACGCCCAGCACATAGGACTGATCCTTGGCCTGATCCGACGCGCGGTGCAGCTCGAGCCCCTCGGGCGTCGTGACGAGCGTCGCGTAGTGCCCCGTGCAGACCGCATCGAAGCCCAGCTCGATCGCGCGTTCCAGGAGCGCCGCGAACTTGATCTTCTCGTTGCAGCGCATGCACGGATTAGGCGTCCGGCCCGCCCGGTACTCGGCGACGAAATCGTCGATCACGTCGTCGCGGAAGCGCTCCGAGAAGTCCCAGACGTAGAACGGGATGCCGAGGCGGTCGGCCGCGCGACGGGCGTCCATCGCGTCCTCGATCGTGCAGCATCCGCGGCTTCCGGTGCGGAGCGTTCCCCCGGCGCGAGACAGCGCGAGATGCACGCCGACGACCTCGTGGCCGGCCTCGACCGCCCGGGCTGCGGCCACGGCCGAGTCGACGCCGCCACTCATCGCCGCAAGAATTCGCATCAGAACAGTCTACGAGCGCATCGAGCCCGCGGCGCCGGCGGCCGCGCGCGCCCGCTCGACCGCCCACGGCAACGCGGCGAGAGCGGCGTCCACGTCGGCGTCGGTGGTCGTTCGGCCCAGGCTCAACCGCAGCACCGAGCGCGCCGCCTCGTCGTCACGGCCGAGCGCCCGCACCACGTGCGAGGGCTCCGGGACCCCCGCCTGGCAGGCGGATCCGGTCGAGACCGAGATGTCGCGCTGATCGAGAAGGAAGAGCATCGTTTCCCCGCGGGCACCGTCGAACAGAACGTGCAGAGTGCCCGGCACGCGTCGCGCGGCGTCGCCCAGCACCTCCGCATCCGGGATGGTCGACAGGATGCCGGCGGCCAGCCGATCGCGGAGGCGTCCGAGTCGCGTTTGTTCCGCTCCGAGCTCGGCGATGGTGGCTTCGGCCGCGGCGGCGAATGCTGCCGCGCCCGCGACGTCCTGCGTGCCCGGGCGCAGCCCGCGCTGCTGCCCGCCGCCGTGCAGCTGCGCCCGAAGCGCGGCCGCGCGGGACACGACCAGCGCCCCCACGCCGACGGGGCCGCCGACCTTGTGCGCCGACACGCTCAGCGCGACGAGCCCGGCGGAGGCGGACGCATCCGCTCGCCACTCGGCGAACCGCACCGGCACGTGCCCGAACGCGGCGACCGCGTCCAGGTGCAGCGGGACGCCGTGGATGGATGCGGCGGCGGCGAGGGCGGCCGCATCCGACACCGTCCCGACTTCGTTGTTCGCCACCAGGGCGGTGGCGAGCGCGGCTCCGGGAAGCGCCTCGACGAACCTCGCGGTCGAGATCGCGCCCGTCGGTTCGAGGGCGACCGGACGCACCACCGCGCCCCACTCACCCACGAGTTCCGCGACGGAGTCGAGGGTCGCGTGGTGTTCTCCGTCGGGCAGGACGACCGCACAGGTTCCGGCGGCGCGCGCGGCCCACAGCCCCTTCACGGCGAGATTCACCGCCTCGGTGCCGCCGCTCGTGAACACCACCTCGATCGGGTCGCAGTCCAGGAGCGCGGCCAGCCTCTCCCGCGCATCCTCAAGCACGCGGCGGGCGGCCTGACCGCTGCCGTGGATCGACGACGCGTTGCCCCCCGCCTCCGCCGCGGCGAGCCACGCCTCTCGCGCCTCCGGCCGGAGCGGGCTCGAGGCGGCGTGGTCGAGGTACACGTGCACCTCTCCACTGTCCCACGTCCGCGCATCGCCCGGCCCGCGGCCGGCGCCCGTCCCCGTAACGAGCCGGACTCGGAGCGTAGCTAGGGTAGTCCGCATGGTCAGCACGAACCCGACCTCGGCCGCCCCCACCGCCAACACGATCCTCGACCCCGCTCTCGACGATCTCGGAGTCCGATTCGGCGACGGCGGCGGCACCCTCCGGGTCTGGTCCCGCGATGCCGACTCGGTCGAACTCGTGACGTTCGACGAGGGCGATCTCGACTGGCGGACAGCGAGCGTGCCGCTCGAGCGGCAGGCCCGCGGGGTGTGGCAGGTCGACTCCGAGCTCCTGCATCCGGGCGCCCGGTACGCGGTGCGGGCCACCGGGCCGCAGACCGGGGGCCACGCCTTCAACCCGGGCACCCTGCTCATCGAGCCGTACTCGCGAGGTCTCGTGAGCGGCGGCTTCGGTGACTGGCGGAGCGTCGCGGTACGTTCCGACTTCGACTGGGGCGGCGTGCAGAAGCCGGCCATCCCGCTCGATCGCACCGTGCTCTACGAGGGACACGTCAAGGGCCTGTCGAAGCGGCATCCGGGAGTTCCGACAGCCCTCCACGGCACGTACGCCGGCCTCGCCCACCCCGCGATGATCGAGCATTTCCTGAGCCTCGGCATCACGACGATCGAGTTGCTGCCGATCCATGTCTTCGCCTCCGAACCGCGTCTGCTCCAGCTCGGGCTCAGCAACTACTGGGGGTACAACACCCTCAATTTCTTCACCCCGCACCCGGATTACGCGACCGAGGCCGCCCGCCGAGAGGGACCGGAAGCCGTCCTCCGCGAGGTCAAGGGCATGGTCAAACTGCTGCACGAGGCAGGCCTCGAAGTCGTTCTCGATGTGGTCTACAACCACACCGCCGAAGAGGGACTCGGCGGACCACGGACGAGCCTTCGCGGCCTCGACAACCGCGGGTACTACCGCCAGACCGCCGATGGTTCCTACATCGACGTGACCGGATGCGGGAACGCCCTCGACACCTCGACCGATGCCGCCGCGCGGCTCGTGCTCGACTCGCTGCGCTACTGGGCGAACGACGTCCAGATCGACGGGTTCCGCTTCGACCTCGCGGCCACCCTCGGGCGCGACGCCGAGCACACCTTCACACCGGACCATCCGCTTCTGCGGGCCATCGTCGACGATCCGGCGCTGGCCGGGGTGAAGAAGATCGCCGAGCCGTGGGACGTCGGGATGGGCGGCTGGCAGACGGGCAACTTCGGCGAGGGCTGGAGCGAGTGGAACGATCGCTACCGCGATCGGGTGCGGAACTTCTGGCTGTCCGATGTCGACTACGCCCGTCGCGCGTCCACGGCACCCGTCGGGATCGGCGGTCTCGCGCACCGCCTCGCCGGGTCCGCCCAGACCTTCAGCGAGACGCGCGGGCCTCTGGCGAGCGTGAACTTCGTCACGGCGCACGACGGGTTCACGCTGCGGGATCTGGTGTCCTACGACGTCAAACACAACCTCGGCAACGGTGAGCAGGGACGGGACGGAGCCGACACCAACCGCTCGTTCAACCACGGCACGGAGGGCGCCACATCCGACGCTCGGATCCTCGCCACCCGGCGGAAGGCCATGCGCAACCTCCTCGGTACCCTGCTGCTGTCGGCGGGCGTCCCGATGATCACCGCGGGAGACGAGTTCGGCCGCACGCAGCGCGGCAACAACAACGCCTACTGCCATGACTCGCCGTTGACCTGGTTGAGCTGGCAGCACGAGCCCTGGCAGCGCGACCTGTTCGCGCACGTGCAGCGCCTGCTCCAGGTGCGCCGAGAGAATCCGGCGCTTCGGCCGAGCCGATTCGCCCGCGAGGACGCACCGACGCCGTCGGCCTCGGTCATGCACTGGTTCGACGAGAACGGCCACACCATGTCCGACGAGCGGTGGACGAATCCCGCCCACCGGACGTTGCAGTACGTCGCCGCGTCGACACCCGAAGTCGAAGACTTCAACCGCATCCTGCTCATCGTGCACGGCAACGAGACACCGGTCGACGTCACTCTTCCGACGATCGACGGCGTGAGCGGTTATGTGGCGCTCTGGTCGAGCGCGGAGGATGCGCCTTCGCCCGACGAACCGGTCTTCGCCCCCGGCGACATCGTGCCGACAGGGCCTACCTCGATGCGGCTTTTCCGCGCGATCTGAGTCACCGGGCCACCCGGCACGCCCGGCCACATTCTCGGACACGCTTTCGGACACGGGGCGCGGCCTGTCAAGTCGCCCGCCGTCGCGGAGGCCGCGCGATAGGTTCATCACGTGGCCACACAGACCCGAACCCCGAAGCTCCCGGCCTGGCGCAGCGCGTCGGCCATCGCCGTCCGACCCGCTCCGGTTCCCGGCGCACCGCACGACACCGCGGTGCCGCGCATCCCGCTCAGCGATCCGCGCCCATCCGCTCTCGATCCGTCCTTCCGGCCGAGCGCCTTCGCCGGTGAGGTCGTGCCGTTCCGCGTCACCGCTTTCCGCGAGGGCCACGACCGCATTGGTGTGCAGGTGCGCCTCACCTCGCCCGACGGAACGGAGTCGCTGCACCGGCTCGCCTCTCTGGAGAACGGCCTCGACCATTGGGCGACCGAGGTCGCGCTGCTCGAACAGGGAACATGGTCGTTCCGATTCGAGTCCTTCGCCGACGACTACGGCACCTGGCGGCACGCGGCCGCGCTGAAGATCGCCGCGGGCGTGGATGCGGCTCTGATGCGCGAGACGGGTTCGCTCCTGTTCGAACGAGCCCTCGCCGAGAAGGACCGTCCGGTCGCCGAGCGGCGCGTCCTGCGCGAGCGCGCTCGCGAGCTCCGCGACCCCGCGCTCGACGACCTCGCCGCGCTCGCGATCGTCAGCGACGACGCCATCGCCGGGTTCTTCCGCGACCGTCCGCTGTTTTCGCTGTTCTCGATCGGGGACCGTCGCGAGCTGCTCGTCGAGCGCGAACGCGCCGGCGTGGGGGCCTGGTACGAGTTCTTCCCCCGTTCGGAAGGCGCCGTGCGCGCCGACGACGGAACCATCACGAGCGGCACGTTCCAGACCGCGCGCCTTCGTCTGCCCGAGGTCGCAGCCATGGGCTTCGACGTGCTGTACCTCCCCCCGATCCACCCGATCGGTCGCACGAACCGGAAGGGTCCGAACAACACCCTCACGGCCGGGCCGAACGACCCCGGGTCGCCCTGGGCGATCGGCGCCGCCGAGGGTGGCCACGACACCGTCCACCCCGACCTCGGCACACTCGACGATTTCCGTGCCTTCGTCGCCGACGCCCGGTCCGAGGGGCTCGAAGTCGCGCTCGATCTCGCCCTGCAGGCCTCCCCGGACCATCCGTGGGTGACGTCGCACCCGGAGTGGTTCACCACGCTTCCGGACGGCTCCATCGCGTTCGCTGAGAACCCCCCGAAGAAGTACCAGGACATCTACCCGGTGAACTTCGACAACGATCCCGAGGGGATCCGCGCCGAGGTTCTGCGGGTCGTGCGTCACTGGATCGCCCAGGGCGTGCGGATCTTCCGCGTCGACAACCCGCACACCAAGCCGCTGCAGTTCTGGGAGTGGCTCATCCGGACGGTCACAGCAGAGACTCCGGATGCGGTGTTCCTCGCCGAGGCGTTCACCCGCCCCGCGCCCATGCAGGCACTCGCGCGCGTCGGGTTCCAGCAGAGCTACAGCTACTTCACATGGCGCAACACCAAGGCCGAACTCGAGGAGTTCTTCACGGAGATCGCGTTCGGCACGTCGGACTTCCTGCGGCCGAATCTCTTCGTGAACACCCCCGACATCCTCACCGAGTACCTGCAGTACGGCGGGCGCCCGGCCTACAAGATCCGCGCCGCGCTCGCTGCCACGGCCGCACCGACGTACGGCGTGTACGCCGGGTACGAGCTCTTCGAGAACGTTGCGCGCCCGGGCAGCGAAGAGAACATCGACAACGAGAAGTACGAGTACAAGATCCGGGACTGGGCGGGCGCCGAGGCGAACGGCGACTCGCTCGCTCCGTACCTCCGTCGCCTGAACGAGATCCGTCGCACCCACCCCGCGCTCCGCCAGCTGCGGAATCTGTCTGTGCACTGGAGCGACGACGACGCGGTGCTGGTGTTCTCGAAGCACCTCGACGCGGCGCTCTCCGCCGACGGCGTCGCCGACACCATCCTGGTCGTCGTGAACGTGGATCCGCACTCTACCCGCGAGACGACCGTGCACCTCGACACCACCGTGTGGGGCGTTGCGCCCGGCGCACCGTTCGTCGTCGAGGACCTCATCACCGGCGCGACCTGGACCTGGACCGACCACGACTTCGTCCGTCTCGACGCGTTCAGCGAGCCCGTCCACATCCTGCACGTGAAGGGCCTCGCATGAGCTCCGTAGATTCCACCGTCCTGGCGGCTCTCGCCGAAGGCACGCACCACTCGCCGCACGACATCCTGGGCATGCACGCCGGAGAAGGCGCCGACTCATGGGTGGTTCGCGCCCGCCGACCGCTCGCCGAGAGCGTGACGGCCGTCTTCGGGGACGGCCGTCGGGTCTCACTCGCGCATCTGGAGTCCGGCATCTGGGAAGGATCCGTCGCGGGCGAGTACATGCCGTACCAGCTCGTCTCGACTTATCGCGAGGGCCCGGCGCACGTCGCCGATGACCCGTACCGATTCACCCCCACAATGGGCGAGCTCGACCTGCATCTCATCCGCGAGGGCCGCCACGAGAAGCTCTGGGAGGTCCTCGGCTCGCACGTCCGCCGCCACGGCGGCGCGGCCGGCACGTCCTTCGCTGTATGGGCGCCCAACGCCCGCGCCGTGCGGGTCGTCGGCGACCACAACGGGTGGGACGGCCGGGGGCAGGCGATGCGTTCGATGGGGTCCAGCGGCGTATGGGAGATCTTCCTCCCGGGGATCGGCGCGGGAACGGCCTACAAGTACGAGATCCTCACCGCGAACGACGGCTGGATCATGAAAGCGGACCCGATGGCACGCCTGGCCGAAGTGCCGCCGGCGACCGCATCCGTCGTCACGGACTCCGAGTACGTCTGGCAGGACGACGAGTGGATCGCCGAGCGCGCACGCACGCAGCCCGTCGATCGGCCGATGTCGGTGTACGAGCTGCACCTGGGGTCGTGGCGTCCGGGCCTCGGTTACCGTGACGCGGCCGACCCGCTCGTGGAGTACCTCACGGCGCAGGGGTTCACGCACGTCGAGTTCCTGCCCCTGGCCGAGCATCCGTTCGGTGGGTCCTGGGGCTACCAGGTGTCGGGCTACTACGCCCCCACGAGCCGCTTCGGCGGCCCCGACGACCTCCGCTACCTCATCGACCGCCTGCACGCGGCCGGCATCGGGGTCATCATGGACTGGGTGCCGGGGCATTTCCCCAAGGACGCCTTCGCCCTGGCATGCTTCGACGGTCAGCCGCTGTATGAGCACCCCGACCCGCGCCGCGGCGAGCACCGGGACTGGGGCACCCTGATCTTCGACTACGGACGCAACGAGGTGCGGAACTTCCTCGTCGCGAACGCGCTGTACTGGTTCGAGGAGTTCCACGTCGACGGGCTGCGTGTGGATGCGGTCGCCTCCATGCTGTACCTCGACTACTCCCGTGACGCCGGTGAGTGGGAACCGAACGTTCACGGCGGACGCGAGAATCTCGAGGCCATCCGGTTCCTCCAGGAGACGAACGCGACGGTCTACAAGACGTTCCCGGGCGTCGCGATGATCGCGGAGGAGTCGACGAGCTTCCCCGGCGTCACCGCGCCCACGAGCGCCGGCGGACTCGGTTTCGGTTTCAAATGGAACATGGGATGGATGAACGACACGCTCGTCTACATCGCCCGCGATCCGATGTACCGCTCGCATCACGAGGGTGAACTCTCGTTCTCGTTCGTCTACGCGTTCACCGAGAACTTCGTGCTCCCGATCAGTCACGACGAGGTCGTGCACGGCAAGGGGAGCCTGTTCACGCGGATGCCGGGAGACCACTGGCAGAAGCTCGCCGGCATGCGCCTGTTCCTCAGCTACATGTGGGGGCACCCGGGCAAGCAGCTGCTATTCATGGGCCAGGAGTTCGGCCAGATGTCGGAGTGGTCGGAAGGACGCGGGCTCGACTGGTGGCTGCTCGACCAGCCTTCTCATCGTCAGCTGCAGGACTTCGTCGCCGCGTTGAACGCGGCCTACCGGGCTCAGCCCGCGCTGTGGGCGCGGGACAGCGACGGCGGCGCGTTCGATCGGATCGGCGGTCCGGTCTGGAACCCGAACGTATCGGCGTTCGTCCGGCGTGACGGTGCCGGCGACACGGTCGCGATCGTGTGCAACTTCTCCGGAGTTCCCCTCACGGACTTCGCGCTCGACCTGCCGGCCGCGGGCACGTGGGCCGAGATCCTCAACTCGGACGCGTCCGAGTACGGCGGATCGGGCGTCGGAAACTTCGGCTCGGTGCAGACGGATGCCGAGGGCCGCGCGCGCGTCTCCGTGCCGCCGCTCGGCGCGCTCTGGCTGCGGCACGAGTCCTGACCGCTCCGCACCGCCCACACCGCGGCCGCTGAACCTCAGAACAGAAGCGAGGCGAGGCGGCCGCGGGCCCGGATGACGCGCGGGTCGGCGTCGCCGATCAGCCCGAAGAGCTCCAGCAGCCGTTCCCGAACGGGCGCCCGTTCGTCCGTCGGCAGTGCCGCGAAGAGTTCGAGGAGACGCTCGAAGGCATCCTCCACGTGACCGCCGGAGACGTCGAGGTCGGCGACGGCGAACTGCGCGCCCACGTCGAGCGGCGCTGCCGCCGCGGCGGCCCGAGCTTCCTGCAGGTTCAGTCCCTGCACCCGCTGCAGAAGCCGCACCTGTCCGAGACCCGCCTGCGCGTCCGCATCCCGAGGATTCTCCGCGAGCGCGCGCTCGTAGGCGTCGACCGCGCGAGCGTAGTCGCCGGCCTCGATCGCGTCGTACGCTTCCGCGTGCAGCGGCGGCACCGGCGGCTCCTCGGGCTCGGACGCACCATCCGCCGCGTCCTGATCTCCGACCGGGACCGTGCCCGTCACACCGTTCTGCGCGGCGAGCTGCAGCAGCTGGGCGAACACTTCGCGCACCTGCTGCTCGGGCACCGCGCCGGTGAACATCGGCACCGGCTGCCCGGCGACGAGCGCGACGACCATCGGAATCGACTGCGCCCGGAAGGCCTGCTGGAGCTGCGGGTTCGCGTCGACGTCGACCTTCGCGAGCACGACCCGTCCGCCGAGCTCGATGACGACCTTCTCGAGGATCGGGCTCAGCTGCTTGCACGGCCCGCACCACTCGGCCCAGAGGTCGACGACGATCGGAACCGTCCGCGACAGCTCGAGCACCTGGGGGAAGCTCGCGTCGGTCACGTCCATCACGAGCGCGGATGCGGACGCCTCCGGCACGGGCTGGCCCGCGCCCGCGGCCGGGGGCTGAGGGCGGTTGCGGAGCGAGGACAGGTCGACAGCGCCGCGAAGGACCGCGCCGGGGGTGGGATCGGTCATCAGAGAACCTTTGCTTCCAGGATGTTGGACGAGTATCCGAGCAGCCGGACCTTCTCCGTCGAGCTCTGTGCCGGCACGTAGAAGAACAGCTGGTCAGCGAATGTGGTCGAAACGCCGCTCTTGGACTCCGCGACCCCGGTCAGCGCCTGCACGGTCGGGTTGCCCTCGAACTTGATCACGACGTCTTCGTTCGCGGGCTTCACCGTGTCGGTTTCGGTGACCGTGACGGCGACGATCGCGCCGCTTTCGAGCGTGGCCAGGGCGAGCGGAGCGTTGGCTCCCGCCGCTGAGCTGAACTCGAGCGTTCCCGTGTTGGTGGCCGTGGTATTGAAGGCGTCGAGGCGCTTCTGACGGTCGGCCGCGACGCTCTCGCTGAAGAGGTCGGACTGCTCGTCGAAGAGTCCGGCGAACGAGCTCTGGTCGCCGTTGCTCAACACATCCGCGTAGGCCGAGGCCAGCTGGTCGGGTGCCACCAGCAGGAACGACGATCCGGGCGGCACCTGGGCTGCGCCGATGTAGGCGGGCGCGAGATCGGGCATCTCCGTCGAGCCACCGAGGTTTCCGAGGTACGAGAGCTTGTACTCGGACCAGGCATCGGCCTGGGTCATCATCATGATGGTCGACGTCGTCGCATCCGAGGCGTTGTTCTGCACGACAGCCATGACGGTCCGGGGCCAGCCGTCGTAGGCCTGCGGCAGGATGATCTGCGTCGGCTCCGAAGGGATCGCCGGCAGCGCGGTGTAGTCCGCGATACTCCCCCGCAGCGTGTAGTTCGTCGCCCGCTCGGCCAGGGCCGCGCCGGTCAGCCGGGTTCCGGCGAGGGTCGCGTCGCGCGCCTCATCTGCCTGGGCAACGGTCTCGGAGATCCGAGCCAGGATCTGCCGGGCCTGTCCTTCGGTGACGGCCGGGGCCTGCTGTTCGTCGGAGTCGACGATCGGAGCCGTGGCACTCGGCGTAGGCGTGGGGGCCAACTGCGGCCAGGCATCGGCGGAGCACCCGGTGAACAGCAGTGCGGCGCCGACGAGAGCGGGCACCGCGATGACGGCCTTGCGCCGACCGCTCCGCCGCGTCGTGGGGCCCGCGGTGATGACACCCTTTTCGGCGGCTTCGATGGACACGTCGATCGGCTGGGTCTCCAGAAGCGGCGGGGGCGCTTTGCGGCGGGGGCCGCGCGACCTGCGGGCGTGGCGGATGGCGAGCACGTACAGCACGACGCCCCCGACGAGCACGATGATCCCGAGGAGGATGAGAGGACCCGACCAGGGTGTGCTCTGCGACACGTCCCAGGTGATGCTGATGGATGCGGGCGCCGCGTTCGTACCGTCGGACGCGACGAGCACGCTCATCGTCGGCGGCAGTTGCAGCGGAGCGACGACCGCAGCGGGGTCGGAGTACTCGGCCAGCCAGAGGTCGGAACCGACGGGGCTCCGCGTCGGGGTGGTCTCCGGTGCGGACCCGTCCGTCGCCGCATCCGTCTCCGCGGCGGCATCCGTCTCGGTCGCGGCATCGGGCGTCGCCGCGTCGGGCGTCGTGGTCGAGGAGGGCGTGGGCTCCGGCTCGACGACCGTGGAGACGATCGAGTTCTCCTCGCCGGCAGCGACCGCCGTGTACTTCTGGTCGGCGAGCCAAGCGGAGACGTCGGCGGTACGCCCGTACGCAACGAAGACGCCGTCGTCGCCCTCGACCTTCAGCGTCTGGGTGCCCGGCAGAGCATTCAGCACCGCGCCGTCGATCACTGTATACGGGGAGTCGTCGGTCAGCGCGATCTCCGCCGATTGCGTGGAGGGACCATGGAAGACCGTGCGCTGGGCAATGCCCGCACCGATGAGTACGGCCGCGACCACGAAGGCGGCGACAGCCCAGACGAAACGCACGAAACATCCTCCCGACGCCATGACGGCGGCTCGATCCGACGTTCCAGCCTAGCCGAGAGCGGCTGGGTGTTTTTCGAGAGGGGTGATTGTGCGGCCCAGACCCCGCGGAGCCGTAAAGTTGCCGCGTAGTCCCGCCCCCAAAGGAGTCTCCCGTGAAGGTGCACAACCCCTTCCGCGTCGCGTTCATCGGCACGCTCGGTGTCGGGCTCGGCCTGCTACTCATCATGAGCGTGCAAACGCTGTCGACGATCCTGCTCTACGTCGGTACGGCGCTCTTCCTCTCCCTCGGGCTCGAACCCGTCGTGGCGTGGCTCGAGCGACGCAAGCTGAAGCGCTGGGTCGCAGTCCTGATCACCGTGCTCGGGGTGCTGGCGATCTTCGCGGGCATCGTCTGGATGATCGTGCCGATCATCGTCAGCCAGGTGAGTCAGCTGGTCGATGCGATCACGACATTCCTCAACAGCACGTCGCTCGACGACGTCAAGGAATGGGTGCACTCGGTCTTCCCGGCCATCCAGGTGTCGTCGATCAACGACACGATCGCGAACTTCCAGGACTGGTTGCTCTCGAACTGGGGCGACATCACCGGAAGCGTCATCAACGTCGGCATCGCCTTCTTCAGCGGGCTGACGGGCGCCTTCATCGTGCTCATCCTGACCATCTACTTCACGGCCTCGACCCCGAACCTGAAGTCCGCGGTGTACAGCCTCGTGCCCGCCTCCAAGCGCCCGCGCTTCATCGATCTGTCCGAGCAGATCACCGACTCCGTCGGCTACTACGTCATGGGCCAGGGAGCACTCGGTGTAGCGAACGGCGTGCTGAGCGCCGTGTTCCTGTCGATCATCGGGGCACCCTTCCCGGCCGTGCTCGCGGTGGTCGCGTTCTTCTTCTCGCTCATCCCCCTCGTCGGCACCCTCACCGGCGCGGTGATCATCGTGCTGGCCTGCCTGATCCCCGACCTGGGATCCCCCCTGACGGCGCTCGTCGCCGCGATCTACTACCTGATCTACATGCAGCTCGAGGCGTACCTGATCTCGCCGCGCATCATGAACCGCGCGGTATCCGTGCCGGGAGCAGTCGTCGTGATCGCCGCTCTCGCGGGGGGCTCCCTGCTCGGCCTGCTGGGCGCGCTGGTCGCCATCCCGGTCGCGGCCAGCATCCTGATCATCTACCGCCAGGTGATCGTTCCCCGGCAGAACGCGCGTTAGCCGAGCGGTCCGTCCCACTCGGTCGGCAGCGGCGAGGCGGAGGGGTTCACGGCCCCGACGATCTCGTCGAGCACGCGCCTGGTCTGCGACTCCCCCACCCAGAGGTGCTTGCCGCCCTCGACGGGGATGAGTGTCGCCTCGGGCACCGACGAGAACCGCTCGACGGCCTCTGCCGGACGCAGGTAGTCGTCGAACTCGGGGATCAACGCGATGAGCCGACGATCGTCGCCGGCCCACGCCGCGACCTCGTCGGGGGTAGCGCGATGAAGGGGCGGTGACAACAGGATCGCCCCGTCGATGTCGTGCTCGCGGCCGTACTTCAGCGCGAGCTCGGTTCCGAAGGACCATCCCACGATCCACGGTTGCGGGAGCCCGCGCGCGCGGACGAACGCCATGGCCGCGGCGACGTCGTGACGCTCGAGCGCCCCACCGTCGAACACTCCCTCGCTCGTGCCCCGTGGCGACACAGTGCCGCGGGTGTTGAATCGGAGCACCGCGAGATCGGCCAGCGCCGGCAATCGCGCCGCCGCTTTTCTCAGGATGTGCGAATCCATGAATCCGCCGTGCGTGGGGAGCGGATGCAGCGTCACCAGGGTCGCGACGGGGTCGCGGTGCGCGGGCAGGGCGAGCTCGCCGACGAGCGTCAGTCCGTCCGCGGTCCGGAGTTCGATGTCTTCGCGACGGGCGGGTAGCAGGGTGGCTCCGCGGATCTCCATGTCAGTGCACCTTCCAGCAGTGAGTGTGCCAGTGTCGTCGGGCCGCAAGATCGGCGGCGTCGCCGAGGACGCCGTCCGCGCGCCACACCACGAGATGGGCCGTTCCTTCGGCGATCTGGCCGCCGCATCCGGGACACGTGTAGACCTTCGCGGCCTGCGCCGCGGAGATCGGTTGCACGGTCCATTCCGCCCCTCTGCGGAACTCCGAACGCTTCCAGCCCGCGAGCAACCGGTCGAACGAGTCCTCGTTCCGCGGCGCCTGCGACCGAGCACGGCGGCGTGGACGACTCATTCGCGCAGGCCTACCACCAGTGATTGCTGGTCCAGAACGCGAACGCGTTCTGCCAGCTGCCGTAGCGACCGACCGCGTAACCGTTCCCCCAGCGCAGGTTGTCGACCGGGTCGTAGCCGTTCCCCGGTACCTTGCTGCACGGCAGCGCCTGCACGAGACCGCACGCCCCGGAGGACCGGTTCGTCGCGTTCGGGTTCCAGCCGCTCTCGCGGCCGACGATGTAGTCGACGTAACCCCAGTCGCTCTCGGCGATACCGGCGGCCGCCATCCACTCCGCACTCGACCCGCCCCCCGTGTATAGAAGCGGTGCGGGGATCCCGCCGCCCTTCTTCACGGCGGCGGGCTCGGGGGTCGGGGTGGGGGTCGGCTTCGGCGTCTCGTAGGCGGTGTACCCGCCGCGATCGAACTCGACCGTGACCGTCTCGCCATCGAGGGCGAGAGACTGCGCATCACCGTAGGTGGCCGCGTAGACGGTCGTGCCGGCGGGCGTCTGATCGGAGGCCAGGGCGAGTCCGGCCGGTCCGAGGTACGCGGCGGCGAACCCCATCGCCGCGAGTCCCGCGAACACCCCGACCACGCCGCGCCGACGCGACCAACGGGCATCGGCCGCGCGCGGTACCGGGCGTGCCGGACGCGCCACAGTGCGAGCCGATCGGCGCGTCACGGCGGCGGATGCGGGGGTACGGATCTCATCGCCAGAAGTCACAGTGTCCCCGATTCTACCGAGCAGTCGGCGCGTTCGCCATCCGCATCCGGATCAGCCGACAGCCAGCATGATCTCCACGACCGCGTCTAGGAGGGCATCCACCTGTGCTTCGCGGTATCCGCCGCGCTGCATCCGGAACGCCACGGATCGCACCTGTTCGACGGAAACGCCGGTGCCGTCCGCGAGGTAGCCGGCGATCTTGTCCGCCACCAGGTCGACCTCTTCGAGGCGGTATCCGTATCGCGCGACGGAGACCCGTTCGAAACGGGCGCGGCGCGGACGCGACAGCCGGTCCAGAATGACCTGCGCATCGGCGCGCTGCTGCTCGACCCAGGCACGCGCGCCCAGTCGCGACAGCGCCTGCGCGCGCTCCTGTGCCGCGAACGCATCCTCCACGCGGCCGAGCGCCGAATCGACGGCCGTGACGACGTAGCCGCCCCGCACGAGCGGAAACGACACATCTCGAACGGATGCCGCCGTGACGGCGTCGTCGGCCGTCCCGTCCGACTCGAACGAGGCACGGGCACGATCGAGGAACGCGTCCACCGCGGCGGCGTCGTACCCCTTCTCACGTCGCCGGGTGCGAGGGAACGCGTGCCGGACGGGCTCCACATCCGTCGGCGCAGACTCATCGGTCGTGAGGATCTCTTGCCCGAGCCCGGTCATGACACCGCCAATGGAGTGAGCAGGTAGTAGAGCGCGAGACCGGCGACCGCGGACGGCAGGATCGAGTCGAGCCGGTCGAGGACTCCGCCGTGCCCGGGAAGCCACGAGCTCATGTCTTTGATGCCGAGGTCGCGCTTGACCATCGACTCGCCGAGATCACCGGCGGTCGCGGTCCCGAGGATCACGAGACCGAGGATGATGCCGGTCCACCACGGCAGGCCGAGCATCAACCACGCGAGGAGTCCGCCGGCGATCACCGAGGCGACCGCGGCGCCCGCGAAGCCCTCCCACGTCTTCTTCGGGCTGATCCGGGGCGCCATCGGGTGACGACCGAGGGTGAGCCCGGTCACGTAGGCGCCGGTGTCGGCCGCGATTGCGACGATGAGGAACGCGAGCACCCACCACTCCCCGCCGTCCTGGCGAAGCAGGATGAGCGCCAGGCTCGCGAGGAAGGGAACGTAGAGCTGGACGAATCCGCCGATCAGCACGTCCTCGATCACCGCGGCGTACACCCGCCCATCCCGCGCGGCCATCTGCCCGACGAGCCGCCAGACGATGACGAGCGCCACCGCAACGAAGACCGCGACCCAGTGCACCCAGGGCTCGAGGAAGACCGCCGACAGCATCACGAGCGCACCGCCCGCGAGTTGCGGGGCGATGTCGACGCGACGTCCTGCGGCCTGCAGTGCCCGGGTGAACTCGAACACGCCGAGCACGGCGACGCCGATGCAGAAGATCACGAACGGCCACTTGTCGAAGATGAGAGACGCCACCACCACGACGCCGATGCCGAGCCCGATCAGGATGGCCAGAATCAGATCGCGGCCCGTGCGCTGCTTGATGCGGGCGTTCGCCTCCTCGAACTCCGCCCGCGCGTGCGCGACCTGGAGCTCGAACTCGTTCCGTGCCGCACGCATCTGCGAGGGCAGCGCGACGGGATCGACAGACTCCCCCGGGCGCGCCGGAGCAGAGACACCGTCGGTGCTCTGGGGCGGCGGCGCGGATTCGCCGAGCGGATCGGTCATGAAGCGATCAGACCTCGAGCAGCTCGGCCTCTTTGCGCTTGAGCGCCTCATCGATCGCGTCGACGTGCGCCCGGGTCAGAGCGTCGAGCTCCTTCTCCGCACGCGCCAGCTCGTCTTCGCCGATGTCGGACTTCAGCGCATCGAGGTCGTCCTTGGCCTTGCGCCGGATGCCCCGTACGTGGACCTTGGCGTCCTCGCCCTTGCTGCGGACGATCTTCACATACTCCTTGCGGCGATCCGCCGTGAGCTCCGGCATCGTCACCCGCACGATGTTGCCATCATTGGTCGGGTTGACACCGAGGTTCGGGACATCGCGGATGGCCTGCTCGATGGCCTTGAGCGCGGTCTTGTCGTACGGCGTGACGATGATCGTGCGCGCCTCGGGGGTGTTCAGCGACGCGAGCTGCGCCAGCGGCGTCGGCGATCCGTAGTATTCGACGCTGATCTTCTGGAAGAGCTGGGGGTTCGCGCGTCCGGTCCGAACGGTGGCGAAGTCCTCTTTGGCCGCTTCCACAGCACGATCCATCCGACCGGCGGTCTCGGTCATCACTTCGGCGATCACGGTATCTCCCTCGTGTACAGCAGAGTTCTCAGTCTAGTCGGCGCGGCACGCGCACCGCGGAACGTCAGACGGTGACGAGCGTGCCGATGCGCTCACCGAGGAGCGCCCGGGTGACGTTGCCGGCCGGCTCCATCCCGAACACCCGCATGTCGATGCCGTTGTCCATGCACAGGCTGAACGCGGTCGAGTCGACGACCTTCAACCCCTGCACGAGGGCATCGCCGTAGGTGATCCGGTCGAGTCGCACCGCGGTCGGGTCCTTCTTGGGGTCGGCCGTGTAGACGCCGTCGACGCCGTTCTTGGCGACCAGCACCTCGTCGGCACCGATCTCCAGCGCCCGCTGCGCTGCGACGGTGTCGGTCGAGAAGTACGGGAGCCCCGCGCCCGCCCCGAAGATCACGACGCGACCCTTCTCCATGTGACGCTCCGCGCGGCGCGGGATGTAGGGCTCCGCGACCTGCGTCATGGCGATGGCCGACTGCACGCGGGTGGCCGCGCCGGCCTGCTCGAGGAAGTCCTGGAGGGCGAGCGCGTTCATCACCGTGCCCAGCATGCCCATGTAGTCTGCCCGACCGCGGTCCATGCCGCGCTGGCTGAGCTCGGCTCCGCGGAAGAAGTTTCCGCCTCCCACCACCACGGCGATCTCCACGCGGTCGACGGCAGCAGCGATCTCGCGCGCCATCTGGCTGATCACGTCGGGGTTGACCCCGAGGGAACCACCTCCGAATGCTTCGCCCGAAAGCTTGAGCAGAACGCGACGGCGTCCGGTCTTCTCGTCCATGGGGGATCCTCTCGTCGGGAAAAACTTACGGCATGCGAAAGGCCCGCACCGGATGACGATGCGGGCCTTTCGAGTCGATTACGCGCCGACCTTGAACCGGGCGAAATCAGTGAGCGTGAGCCCGGCGTCCTGCGCGACCTTCGCGACGGACAGCTTGTTGTCCTTCGCATAGTCCTGGTCGAGCAGCGACACCTGCTTGAAGAACGCGTTGACGCGCCCCTCGACGATCTTCGGGAGCGCTGCCTCGGGCTTGCCCTCGTTGCGGGAGATCTCGGTGACGATCTCGCGCTCCTTGTCGACATCCGCCTCGGGCACGTCGGTGCGTGCGAGGTAGGTCGGGTTGGCGAACGAGATGTGCTGCGCGATGCTGCGCGCCGTCTCCGCGTCATCGCCCGAGTAGGCGAGGACCACGCCGACCTGCGGGGGCAGGTCCTTGCTGGTCTTGTGCAGGTAGATCTCGAAGTGCTCACCGGTGAGGGTGCGCACGCGACGCAGTTCCACCTTCTCGCCGATGATGGCGGCTTCGTCGGCGATCAGCTGGTCGACGCTCTGTCCGCCGGCGTCGGCCGCGAGGGCCGCCTCGACGGAGTCTGCGCCGGCAGCGGCGGCCGCATCCGCGACCTTGTCGGCCAGCGCGATGAAACGCTCGTTCTTCGCGACGAAGTCGGTCTCGCAGGCGAGCTCGACGAGCGTGACCGCGCCGGCGGACTCGCGAGCGACGACGAGGCCTTCGCTGGTGGAACGGTCAGCGCGCTTCGCGTTGCCCTTCGCACCCTTCAGACGCAGGATCTCGATGGCCTTCTCGACGTTGCCGTCAGCCTCTTCGAGAGCCTTCTTGGTGTCGACCATTCCGGTGCCGAGCTGCTCACGGAGAGCCTTGATGTCGGCGATGGTGAAGTTTGCCATGAGTGGCGGCTCCTTCTGTGTGGGGAGTTCTCGTGGATGCCGATCGGCGCGGCCGGAAGCCGACCGCGCCGATCGTCGCGGGTCCGAGGGACCCGCAGGGGTTACTTGGCGGCAGCCTCGTCGGCGACGGCAGCCTCGGCGCCGGCCTCGTCCGCAGCGGACTCGGTCGCGGCTTCGCCCTCGGCGGCCTGCTCGTCGGCAATGATCTCCGATGCGTCCTCGGACGCGATCTTCTCGTCTGCGACCGCGGCGGTCTCGGCGGAGGACTGCTCCGGCTCACCCTCGAGCAGCGCGCGCTCCCACTCGGCCAGCGGCTCAGCGGCCTGCTCGGCGTCGCCGGCGGGCTGGTGGCGCTGGATGAGACCCTCGGCCGCAGCGTCGGCGACGATGCGCGTCAGCAGCGCGACGGAGCGGATCGCGTCGTCGTTACCGGGGATCGGGTACTGGAACTCGTCGGGGTCGGCGTTGGTGTCGAGGATGCCGATCACCGGGATGCCGAGCTTCTTGGCCTCGTTGATCGCGAGGTGCTCGCGCTTCGCGTCGACGACCCAGATCGCGGAGGGCGTCTTGGTGAGGTTGCGGATACCACCGAGCGACTTGTGCAGCTTGTCGAGCTCGCGCTTCTTCAGCAGGAGCTCCTTCTTGGTGAAGCCGCTGTCAGCCGGGTTCTCGTAGTCGAGCTCCTCGAGCTCCTTCATGCGCGCGAGGCGCTTGGAGACCGTCTGGAAGTTGGTGAGGAGGCCACCGAGCCAGCGCTGGTTGACGTAGGGCTGGCCGACGCGCGTCGCCTGCTCGGCGAGGACTTCCTGAGCCTGCTTCTTCGTTCCGACGAAGAGGATGGTGCCGCCGTGGGCGACCGTCTCCTTGACGAACTCGTACGCCTGGTCGATGTACGACAGGGACTGCTGCAGGTCGATGATGTGGATGCCGCTGCGCTCCGTGAGGATGAAGCGCTTGACTTTCGGGTTCCACCGGCGGGTCTGGTGTCCGAAGTGGACGCCGCTGTCGAGCAGCTGGCGAATGGTGACGACGGCCATGGCCGTTCTCCTGTTCTGTGCGGTTGTGTCACCGGACCGGATGGTCGGCGAGCCTGGTGCCCGGCACGCACCCGCACGTCGCTTTCGCGAGTGACCGAAGGGTGGGTGTGCCGCGGTGGGATCCGAGGATCCACTCCGCTCTGGGCACGCGTAGTCACCCCGACGAGCGGGGTGCGTCATCAGTGTATCAGTCGGGGGCCTTCGCGAGCACTTGTCCTCCCCCACCGCCGAAGGGTCGGAGACGTCCACATATCGACCCTCTGGACCCCGCTGGCCGCTCCCTTCGGCCGAGAGTACGAGGATGATCTCCTCCTCCCTTCGCCGGTGCGCCCTCGCGGTGATCCTGGCCGCCGCCGTGGCCGCCGCGGTCGGCGCTCCGGCCGCCGCATCTGTCACCGACCCGTCGTCCGCAGGCTCATCCGCTTCGGCGCCGCCCGTGTGGTCCGTACCCGAAGACACCGCGACGGTGGCGGAGTGGGTCTGGCCCGCCCCCGGCATCGTGAGCCGCGCCTACCAGCAACCGGCGGATGCGTACGCGGCCGGCCATCGGGGCATCGATATCCTGGTCGGCACGACGTCGATCCGCGCGCCCGGCGCGGGCACGGTCGTCTTCGCCGGGATGGTCGTGGACCGGCCGCTTCTCACGATCGATCACGGCGGCGGACTGGTGTCCACCCTCGAACCGGTGACGACGGAGCTGACGGCGGGGGCTTCCGTCGCGCAGGGCGAGGTCGTCGGAGACCTCGCCTCGGGCGGCCACGCCCGACCCGGAGAACTGCACCTCGGCGCGCGCCAGGACGGGGAGTACGTGAACCCGCTGCTCCTTCTCGGCGACGTCCCGCGCGCGGTACTGCTGCCCTGCTGCTGAGACGCCCGGCGGCGCACGGTCCGCTCAGGACGCGGCGATGCTGTTGCGCTGGCCGTTGTCGGCGACGGTTCCGAGCCGCGCGGCCGAGACGACGTTGTCGTTCCCCGAGACCGTGACGGCGTCGAGCGCACCGCGCACGCTCGCCACGTTCCGGTCGCCGTTGATCGTCAGAGCCCGGATGCTGTCGGCCTCGACGTTGTTCCCCTGCCCGCCGACCGTCACGCTGTCGGCGGCCGCGGCGTCCAGCTCATTGCGGTCGCCGCTGAGCTGCAGTGCGCCAACGGTGGCAGCGGTGGTGTCGATATCGAGGTCCGTGCCGCTGATCGTGACCGACGGGCAGTCCCCCGAGAGCACGAGATCCAGGTCCGCACCGCCGAGGGTGACAGGGGCGCCGCCGCAGTCCGTGACGCCCTCCGGTGTCGCGGGGGCGGATGGCGAGGGCGCTGCGGTCGTCGCAGCACCGGTGGGCGCCGGCGAGCTCACCGATGGGCTCGGCGCGACGGTCTGCCGCGATCCGTCGGTGGGAAGCACGGTCGCCCGATCACCCGAGGTCATCCCGCATCCGCTCAGAGCGATCGCCGCGCCGACGAGCAGAGCGGGAACGAGGAGACGGCGGCGATACGTGACGACGGGCATGGGATCCACGCTAGGCCCGCGGATGGGCGAGACGGTAGCTGGAGATCAGACGTTCACCGGAGACGTGCGTGTAGATCTGGGTCGTGCCGAGGCTCGCATGGCCAAGGATCTCCTGCACGGCACGAAGGTCGGCGCCGCCATCGAGAAGATGTGTGGCCGCGGAGTGGCGGAGGGCGTGCGGCCCGACCGCGCGCGTGCCGACGGCGGGGCCCACGGTACGGGCGACGAGGTCGTAGACGCTCCGGGGTCCGAGCGCACCCCCGCGGACGCCGAGGAAGAGCTGCTCCACGGCGCGGTCGGTGTGGGCGCGCGCGGCGAGGGCGGGCCGGCCGCGCACAGCGTAGGCGTCGATCGCGCGCCGGGCCGGCACCCCGAACGGGACGACGCGGTCCTTTCCGCCCTTTCCCGTCACGCGCACCGTCGCCCGGTCGGTGTCGATGTCGGCGAGCCGCACGGCGCAGAGCTCGGAGACCCGGAGCGCCGCACCGTAGAGCAGCTCGAGGACGGCGTGGTCGCGGAGCGCGACCGGGTCACCGGAGGCAGCCGCATCCGCCGCTGCCGTGAGAACGTCCGACAGTGCGGGCGCCGTGGCGACGGCGGGCAGGGTGCGCCCGCGTTTGGGGCCGACGAGGCGCAGACTCGGGTCGACGTCGATCAATCCGCTCTCGCGCGCCCAGCGGAAGAAGTTCCGCGCGGACGCCGTCCGGCGCGCGACGGTCGCCCGGCTGTCTCCGCGGGTGGTCGAGGCCCAGAGCCACTGTCGGAGCTCTTCGAGGTCGACGCGATCGAGGTCGGCGCCCGGTCCGACGGCACGCGTCAGGTCAGCGAGATCTGCGCGGTACGCGCGCACAGTCGCGGGCGACAGGCGCCGCACGTCGGCCAGATATGGCGCCCATCGCTCGATCGCCGTCCGAAGGTCCATGCCGCCAGCATGCCTCGTCAGGTCCCTTCGCGCGGCGAGCCACCCCGGAGTTCCGGCGACCGCTCCTGGAGGCATCCGCTCCTGCGGGCCCCTCTCGCGGGCACCCGCTCCTGCGGACGTCCGCCTCTGCCCGACGAGCGGGGCCGCTCCGTCCCCGTGGACCGACCCCGCTCGCATTGCCCCGCCGGGTCCGCCCCCGCGAACCCGCTCCCCCAGCTCGTCCCCACGAGCTCCGCTCCCCCGCGTGCGCCGTCACCGGGCGCGTCGTCGCCATCCGTTCCCCGACGGCTCGACGCGCCCCTCCAGCAGGAGAGAACCAAGCACCGCTTCGACATCACCCACCGACATGCCGGCGCGGGCCGCCACGTCACCGACCGGCCAGGCGGTCCGCTCGCTCAGGGCATCGAGCACGCGGGTGCGGTCTGCGCCGCCGGCATCCGTCGGGCTCGGCGCGCTGGCCTCTTCCCACCCGACGAGTTCTCGCGCGTCGGGTGGCCCGGTGATGCAAACGGCATCGAACTCGCGCAGCAACCGGTGCGTGCCCGCGGATGCGGCAGAGGTCACCGGCCCGGGCACGGCGCCGAGCGGACGCCCGAGCGCCGCCGCATGCCCCGCCGTGTTGAGCGACCCGCTACGGATGCCGGCCTCGACCACGATCGTGGCGTCGGATGCAGCGGCGATGAGACGGTTCCGCTGCAGGAACCGCCACTTGGTCGGCGCCGCACCGCACGGGACCTCGCTGATCACGGCCCCGGATGCAGCGATACGCTCGATGAGGTCGGTGTGCCCGGCGGGATAGGGACGATCGCATCCGCCCGCGAGGTAGGCGAACGTCACGCCGCCGACCGCGAGCGCGGCACGGTGCGCCGCGCCATCGATGCCGTACGCCGCACCGGAGACGACCGCGATACCCGACTGCGCAACCCCCGCCGCGAGCTCGTTCGCCACGTGCTCCCCGTAAGACGTCGCCGCCCGCGCGCCGACGAGCGCGACCGACGGAGCATCGAGCGCCAATCGCGCCGCATCGCCGCGCACCCAGAGGCACGGCGGCGCGTGGTCGCCCAGGTCGTGCAAGAGCGAGGGCCACGACGCATCCCCCGGCACGATGACCTGCACGCGGTTCCGACGAGCCCGGTCCACCGCGTCGGGCATCGCGTTCGCGGCGACCCGCGGCTGCCACCGTGCGAGAGCTGCCCGCGCTTCGGCGGGAGAAACTCCGGCGATCACCGCGAGATCACGCGGATCCGGACGGTGTCGGACGATCTCCTCGGCGGCCGCCGCACCCCGGGCCCGGAGGAGAGCGCCGCCGACACGGTCTCCCGGCTCGATGATGCAGCTCCACCACACGCGTGCCGCGCGATCGCGTCGCGCGTCCTCGGCGTCGCCGCGAGGACCCACCGCATCCGCGACGGACTCCCACTCGATCGGCCCGCTCATGCGGCGATCCCTTTCTTCATGTACAGCGCCTTCCCGATGTCACGGGGTTCGAGCCGGGGTCGATGATCGAGGTCGGCGAGCGTCCAGGCGAGCCGGAGCACACGGTCGTACCCGCGCAGCGTGAGAGCACCCCGTTCCAGCGCGACATCGAGCGGGCGACGGATGGCGGGTTCCGGTGCGGTCGGCCCGTCTCGAAGCCACGCGCCGGACACGTCGACGTTGCGACGCCAGGGCGTGAGGCGAAGTCGGTCCGCCGCGCGCGAGCGCGCATCCGCGACGCGTTCGCGCGCCTCGGCGCTCGTCACCCGCGACGCCATCGGGTCAGCGGCGACGGTCGAGACCCGTCGCAGCGGAAGTTCGATGTCGACGCGGTCGAGCAGCGGCCCCGACAGCCGACTCAGGTAGCGACGGATCGCATAGGGCGCGCACTCGCAGACCGCCCCGCGCACCCCGTAGTTTCCGCACGGGCACGGGTTCGTCGCGAGAACCAGCTGGAACCGCGCCGGATAGCGGACGGCGGTGCCGGAGCGGTGGATCTCGATATCGCCGCGCTCGAGCGGCTGCCGGAGCGCATCGAGCACCGAAGCGGGAAATTCGCCCGCCTCATCGAGGAACAAGACTCCCTCGCTCGCGCGGGCGATCGCTCCAGGACGGATGACCCGCGACCCGCCTCCCACCAGCGCCACCACGCTCGCGGTGTGGTGCGGCGCCTCCAGCGGAGGCGTTCGACTCAGCGTCGTCACGGTCTCGCCCGACAGGGAACGGATGGAGGCGACCGCCAGCGCGGCGCGCTCATCGAGCGGCGGCAGGATGCCCGGCAGCCGCTGGGCGAGCATCGTCTTGCCGGCCCCGGGCGGTCCGCTGAGCAGCATGTGGTGGCCGCCGGCCGCGGCCACGACGAGCGCGTCGACCGCCTCGCGTTGCCCGATGACGTCGGCCAGGTCGGGCGCGTCCGGCCCGGCCGGCGGCGCGGCGACCGGTCGCGCAACGGGTTCCGCATCCGGCACCTCCACATCGGCGCCGTACCGGCACGCGACCTCGGCGAGGCTCGTCGCACCGAAGACCTCGATGTCGTCGACAAGGGCGGCCTCCGGGAGGTTCGCCACCGGAACGACGATCCGGCGGCGGCCGGCCCGCGCGGCGGCGATGACCGCGGGAAGCACCCCCGCGACCGGGCGGATCCGCCCGTCCAGACCGAGCTCGCCGAGATGGACCGTCGACTCCACCGCGGTCAGATCCAGGCCACCGTCCGTCGCGAGCGCCGCGATGGCGATCGCCAGGTCGAAGGACGACCCCTGCTTGGGCAGACTCGCCGGCGACAGGTTCACGGTGATCCGACGGCGCGGCAGAGGGAGCCCGGAGTTGGCGCAGGCGTTGTGCACGCGCTGCACGGCTTCTCCGAGCGCACGATCACCGAGTCCGATGATCCGGAACTCCGGCGTCTGCGCACTCAGATCGGCCTCGACCTCGACGAGTGCTCCGTCGAGTCCGGAGAGCGCGACCGCCCACGTCCGCGCGACGCTCATCGGAGATCCTGCAGGTGCTCGACGCGGAACTCCGACGCGCTCGCGCCCACGATCGCGACGGCATCCACCCGCACGCCGCGCCCCCGTGCGAGGTCCGGATGCTGACGGCACCACGCGGCCGCCAACTTCCACAGCCGGGATCTCTTGCGCGTGTCGACCGCCTCGAGAGGATGCCCGTACCGCTCGGTCGTTCGCGTCTTGACCTCGACGACGACGATCTCGTCGCCGTCGCGGGCGATGATGTCGACCTCGCCCAGCGGACACCGCCAGTTGCGGTCGAGGATGTCGTACCCGGCGTCACGCAGATAGTTCGCTGCGGTGTCTTCGCCGTCCCGACCGAGAGTGTCTTTCGCTGCCATGACGACAGCATCGCGATCAGCGGGCGGCCCGCGCGGCCCGCACCCCCGCTTCGGGGACGGATCGGTCGTGATCAGTCCCTGGGGAGGGGCAGTCGATCAGTTGTCGAGCGACAGCTCTTCCGGAAGTTGGAAGTCCCGGCGCGAGAGCTCCTCGACGTTGACGTCCTTGAACGTCAGCACCCGCACGCCCTTGACGAACCGATCCGCGCGGTAGATGTCCCACACCCACACGTCGTTCATCGAGATCTCGAAGTAGAAGTCGTGCTCCGTGTCGCGGCGGACGACGTTCACCTCGTTGGCGAGGTAGAAGCGCCGTTCGGTTTCGATCACGTACTGGAACTGCGAAACGACATCCCGATACTCGCGGTAGAGAGCGAGTTCGAGTTCGCGATCGTAGTCTTCGAAGGCGTCCTCATCCATGGTGAGTCCATCCTAGATCGCGCGGCTGCACCCCTGGCCACTCCTCAGAACAGCGCGGGCGCGTCTGAGATCGCCCAGGACGACCGATGGTGCGCGGAGATGCCGTGCTCGGCGATCGCCGCCCGGTGCACGGCGCTCGCGTATCCCTTGTTCCGGTGCCAGGCGTACACGGGGGCCTCGTCGTGGAGATCCACCATGAGCGCGTCGCGACCGACCTTCGCGAGCACGGATGCGGCCGCCGCGCTCGCACAGTCCCGGTCGGCCTTGATGACCGGTTGCACGGCGCACTCGAGCGCGCCCGCCGGGGTGATGTAATCGTGGTTTCCGTCGAGGATCACGACCGCGTCCGCGATCGGCACGCCCTGGGCGCGGAGCACGTCGATCGCGCGGTGCGCCGCCCGCCCGAGCGCCCGGATGATGCCGACCTCGTCGATCTCCGCCGACGTCGACCAGCCGAGCGCCGACGCGTCCACCCACGCACCCGCGCGCGCGGCGACATCGGCCCGCCGCGGCTCCGGGATCAGCTTCGAGTCACGGAGCCCCTCCGGGACCCGCGGCCGCCCCGAGCGCGGAGCCATCACCGTCGCCCCGATCGCGACCGGGCCCGCGAGCGCACCGCGACCGACCTCGTCGCACGCGATGACGATCCGACCCTCGGCCCACAGCGAACGTTCCAGGCGCAGCGTCGGCACCGGAGGCGTCACGGTTGCGGTTCCTCCTCGGCATCCGGAACGGCGCCGAAGACCTCGTGGTGGAAGTCGAGCGGACCGAAGCGGTCGAACGGCCACGTGATGATGAACGCGCGCCCGACGACGTTGTCGACCGGAACGAACCCCTTGCCGGGCTGATCCTGGTTGAAGCGGGAGTCCTGCGAGCGGTAGCGATTGTCCCCCATGACCCAGAGCGAGCCCGCCGGCACCGTGATGTCGAAGTCCACGCCCGACGCCGGTGCACCGGGCTCCGGCAGCTGGGTGTACGACGTCTCGTCGATCGGGATGCCGTTGACGGTGAGTTGGCCGAGTTCGTTGCAGCAGACGACGTGGTCGCCGGGCAGCCCGATGATGCGCTTGATCAGATGATCGTCGCTGTCGGGGGCCGCGAGACCGACGAGCGACAGCACCCACTCGATCGCGTCCACGACGGGCCCCTGGGACGGCGCGGCCATCTCAGGGCTGAGCCAGCCGCCCGGGTCGCGGAAAACCACGACGTCGCCCCGCTCGTACCCGCCGAAGCGGGGGGTGAGCTCGTCGACCAGGATTCGGTCCTGCTCGATCAGCGTGTGCTCCATGGACGCGGAGGGGATGTAGAACGAGCGCACCAGGAAGGTCTTGACGAGGAACGAAACGAGCAGCGCGATGATGATGATGACCACCACGTCACGCAGGAACGTCAGTATCCCTCGCCGACGTCGGTCCCGGATCGGAACCTCGGGGGCCGCGTCGTGCGCCCTGTTGTCACTGGTGGTCATGAAGGTCCTTCGGTGCGGGGCGGCAGACGCCGGTATCTAGGGTCGCACACGGATTCGGCGGCAGCCGCACGCCGCCTCGGCGCGCTCGCGAAACGACGAAACCCCCGGCGCGGAGCACCGGGGGTTTCGCACAGACGCGATCAGTTGTCGCGCTTCTCCTTGATCTTGGCCTTCTTGCCGCGCAGGTTACGCAGGTAGTAGAGCTTCGCGCGACGCACGTCACCGCGGGTGACGACCTCGATCTTGTCGATGACCGGGGAGTGCACCGGGAAGACGCGCTCGACGCCGACCTGGAAGCTGATCTTGCGGACCGTGAAGGTCTCGCGCACACCGTCGCCCTGGCGGCCGATGACGACGCCCTGGAAGACCTGGATACGAGAGCGGGTGCCCTCGGTGATGTTCACATGCACCTTGACGGTGTCACCGGGAGCGAAGACGGGGATGTCGGAGCGGAGCGATGCCGCATCGACGACGTCGAGAATCTGCATGTTGTTCTCTTCCTGCAACCGCCACAGGTCGGCTGCGAAAATGGGTGTTCACGAAGTGTGGATGGTGCCCGTGCCGATCGCAGAGCGACCGGCGGTATCCCCTGAGGCAGAGACCGGTGAGGGCACAAACGTTTATTCTGCCATGTCCGGGCTCGCCCGGCAAAACGTCAGCGCTCGGTGTGCGCGGTTTCTTCGACGACGATGACCTCGTGCGGCTGGGCACCACGCTGCGCACGCGGCTGTTCGGCCGGCGCGGGGATGTAGGTGGCCCCGTTCTCCGCACGCAGGAGCATGGCGCTCGGCGCCGCCTCCCGCCAGAGCCGACGCAGCTGCCACCAGATCAGCACGACACCGAAGACGACGGTCAGCACCATCACCGGGGCCCACCACGCCGAGACGTAGAACCCGAGGGCGATCGTGAGCGCGTGCCACACGCCGATCCCGGCGACGTCTCCCCACGACACCGCACGCGCGGCGCGCACACTCGGTCGGCTGCGCGTGATCAGCGTGAGCGCGATCTGCCCGAGGAAGACCGACGGGATGGCGATGAACAGCACCCAGAGGAACGCCCACCCGCCGGCGTTGAAGACGCCCCATCCGACGAAGAGCCAGAGCGGCAGCGCGAACGCGGCCGGGAACAGCCAATTGAAGAACGCTCGCCTCAGCCACATGGCCCCGATGCTACGCCGCCGCAGGCCTCGGGGGGCGGAGCGCCGGCGTACTCACCGGGAGCGCACAGCGACGCCGACCAACGGGGGCGACACGTTCGCTCCGCATCCGGGAGAATGGACGAGACATTCAAGGAGCACCATGATCGAACTGCGCACCCCGGCCGAGATCGAGCAGATGCGGCCCGTCGGCCGCTTCGTCGCCGAGGTTCTCGCGACCCTCCGGGACGAGACCTCCGTCGGAACGAACCTGCTCGCGATCGATCGTCGCGCGCACGACATGATCCGACGGGCCGGAGCCGAGTCCTGTTACATCGACTACCACCCGTCGTTCGGTGCGAGCCCCTTCGGAAAGGTGCTCTGCACCTCGGTCAACGATGCAGTGCTGCACGGGCTCCCCCACGACTACACTCTGCGCGACGGCGACCTCGTCAGCCTCGACTTCGCGGCATCACTCGGTGGCTGGGTCGCCGACTCCGCCGTATCGTTCGTCGTCGGCACACCGCGCGATGAAGACCTGCGGCTGATCGAGACGACGCAGCGGGCACTGGATGCGGCCATCGAGGCGGCCATCGTCGGGCACCGCATCGGCGACATCTCGGCCGCCATCGCCGAGGTCGCCCACGGCGAGGGGTACTCGATCAACATGGACTTCGGCGGCCACGGCGTCGGTCGGGTCATGCACGGCGATCCGCACATCGCGAACGACGGAAAACCGGGTCGCGGATACCCGCTGCGCGCGGGCCTCGTGATGGCCCTCGAGCCGTGGTTCCTCGCGACGACCGACAAGCTCGTCACCGACCCGGACGGCTGGACGCTCCGGAGCGTCGACGGATCGCGCGGAGCGCACTCCGAGCACACCATGGCCGTCACGGCGGACGGTCCGATCGTTCTGACCGACCGGTCCTTCCTCGGCGTCGACTGACCCGCGCTCGGCTACTCGCCGAGCAGGTCGGGGCGACGCGCGCGCGTGCGCTCGATCTGCTGCTCCCGACGCCACTGCGCGACGCGGCCGTGATGGCCGCTCAGCAGCACGTCGGGCGCGTCGAGGCCCCGCCAGGACGCGGGCTTCGTGTACGAGGGGTACTCGAGGAGCCCGTCCTCGTGGGATTCCTCCACCAGGCTCTCCGGGTTTCCGACCACGCCGGGCACGAGTCGCCCGACCGCTTCGATCATCGCCATCGCCGCGACCTCGCCGCCGTTGAGCACGTAGTCGCCGAGGCTCGCGAGCCTCACGGGGCCGAGCGTCGCCGCGTAGGTGAACACACGCTCGTCGATGCCCTCGTACCGACCGCATCCGAACACCAGGTGTTCCGATGTCGACCACTCCCGCGCGGTGCGCTGGACGAACCGCTCACCGGCGGGCGACGGGAACACGAACGTCGGGGTCGAGTCCGCGTCCGCGACGATCGCATCGAGCACGTCACCCCATGGCTCGGGCTTCATGACCATCCCGGCGCCGCCTCCGAACGGCGTGTCGTCGACCTTGCGATGACGATCGTTCGTGTAGTCGCGCAGGTCGTGCACGCGCACATCCAGGATGCCGTTGCCTCGCGCTTTGCCGAGGAGAGAGACCTCGAGGACGTCGAAGAACGCCGGGAAGATCGTCACGACGTCGATGCGCACGTCAGTCCTTCGGGTCGGTCGGGGCCGGATCCTCGACAGTGTCGGCGTCCTCGGCGGACTCGGGCTCCTCGGGGGCGGGATCCTCGTCGGTGTCGTCGGAGGGAAGCTCTTCGAACAGCCCGGGCGGCGGGGTCACGATCACGCGGCCCGCAGCGACGTCGACCTCGGGGACGATGGCCTTCACGAAGGGCACCAGCACTTCGCGGTCATCGGAAGCGGTGATCACGAGCAGATCCTGCGCGGGCATGTGGTCGACACGCGCCACGCGGCCGACGGTCTGACCGTCGCGGACCACCGCGAGTCCGACCAGCTGGTGATCGAACCAGGCATCGTCTTCGCCCGACTCGGTCTCGGCATCCTGATCGATCCAGAGGATCGCGCGAACGAGAGTCTCGGCGGCGGAGCGGTCTTCGACTCCATCGAGGAAGAGCACCGCGTGGGAGTTCATCCATTTGAACTCGCGCACCGTGACGCTCTTTCCGAACCACGGCGACGAGTCGGGAACCTGCAGCGTGAAGGAGGCCCCCGGCGTGAAACGCCCGTCGGGGTCGTCGGTGTAGAGCTCGACCTTCATCGCACCCTTGAGTCCGTGGGCCTTCACGAGGCGGCCGACGCGGAGCTGGGTCTTGGCGGTGTGGGGGGAACTCATCAGTCGTCGGCGACGTCGACGCGGACGCGCGCACCGTCGGCGAGGGCGCCGATCACGGTGCGGAGGGATTTGGCGGTGCGACCGCCGCGCCCGATCACGCGACCCCGATCATCGGGGTGGACGTGCACCTCGAGCACGTCACCGCGAGGCGACGTGGACGAGACGATACGCACGGCGTCCGGGTGATCGACGATCCCCTTGACGACGTGCTCGAGCGCGGCGGACAGCACGATGATTACGCCTCGGTGTTCTCAGCGTCGGCGGCGGGCGCCTCGGCAGGTGCGTCGGCCTTCTTCTCGGCCTTCGGCTTGACGACCGACTTCTTGGACGCGTCGACCGAGAACGGCTGCTTCGGCTCGGCGACCTGGACGGTGCTGACGGCGTTGGCGTCGCCCTGGTAGCGGCCCCAGTCGCCGGTGAGCTTCAGCAGCGCGAGGACCTGCTCGGTCGGCTGTGCGCCGACGCCGAGCCAGTACTGCGCGCGGTCGGAGTCGACCTCGATGAACGAGGGCTGCTCGGTGGGGTGGTACTTGCCGATCTCCTCGATGACACGACCATCGCGCTTGGTGCGCGAGTCGGCCACGACGATGCGGTAGTACGGCGCACGGATCTTGCCGAGTCGCTTGAGACGGATCTTGACAGCCACGATTCTCCTGAATGTGTGGAAGGTGGTTGAACTGGGCGCCTGGAGAGTGGGGTGCACACCCGGCGGAAGCTCTGAAGGGGGCGGATCGGGTCGGATAGAGGGTCGGACGACGATCCAGCGTCCTATTTTGCCAGATGACGGGCCATGCTGCGAACCGAACCGGCTCACATGTCAGACTTTCCCCCGTGACGGTGCCTTTCGCGACTTCCCCGCGCTCCTCTGTCGGCCTCGAATGGGAGATCATGCTGGCCGACGGCGCCAGCGGCGACCTCGTTCCCCGCGGACCCGAAGTCTTGGACGCCATCGGCGATCAGGTCGCCGGAGAACGCTTCTCGATCACCGGCGAGCTGCTGACCAACACGGTCGAAGTGACCAGCGGTGTCGGCGGCACGGTCGAAGCCGCCGTCGACGACATCGCCGACGCGATCGCCGCCGTTCGCGAAGTGACCGATCCCCGCGGCATCGAGCTGCTCTGCGCGGGAAGCCACCCGTTCGCGCAGTGGTTCGACCAGCAGGTCACCGATAAGACGCGCTACCACACCCTCATCGAGCGCACCCAGTGGTGGGGCCGCAACATGATGATCTGGGGCATCCACGTGCACGTCGGAGTCGACGACGTGACGAAGGTCATGCCCATCATCCGCGCCCTCACGGTCTACCTGCCGCATCTGCAGGCCCTCTCGGCGTCCAGTCCCTTCTGGGCCGGCGAACGCACCGGGTACGCCTCGAACCGATCCCTCGTCTTCCAGCAGCTGCCGACCGCGGGGCTCCCCTGGCCGCTAACCGACTGGGCCGCCTATGAGGCGTACTTGGACGACATGGTGCGAACGGGCGTCATGGAGGATGCCAGCGAGGTGCGCTGGGATGTGCGGCCCGCACCGAAGTGGGGAACCATCGAGATCCGCGCGTGCGACGGCATGTCGACTCTGCCCGAGCTCTCCGCGGTCGCCGCGTTCGCACAGGTGCTCGTCGAATGGTTCTCGCGACGACTGGATGCGGGAGACGACCTCGTCGAACTCCAGCCGTGGTTCGTGCGGGAGAACAAGTGGCGCGCCGCCCGCTACGGAATGGACGCGGAGCTCATCGTCGGCTCCGACGGACGCGAACTGCTCGTCTCCGACCACCTCGCCGAAACACTCGCCGAGATCCGCGACATCGCCGACGAGCTGAAGTGCGGCGAAGAACTCGCCGGCCTCGACACGATCGTCGCGCAGGGTGCGAGCTACCAGCGCCAGCTCGCGATCGCCGATGCCGCCGACGGCGATCTTCGCGCGGTCGTGCAGCACCTCATCCGCGAGTTCCGGAACGGACCCTCGCGTCGAGACGTGCTGCAGGACCGGTAGCCTCAGCCCTTGCCGAGGAGCTTCTGCAGTTCGGCGAGATCCGCGGCGCTCGGGGCCCCCGTCGCCGGCGCTCCACCGAGCCCGAAGCCGGAGCCCGTGGGAGCGGCCGCCTCGACCGGGGCGTTCGCGTTCTCTGCCGCGCGACGCGCCGGGTTGCCCGACCGCGAGCCCTTCGCCTTCTGCTGCTTGCCTCGCTTGCTCGAGGCCCCCGGGCGGCCCATCGAGCCCATTCCCGGAACGTTGGGTACCCCGCCGCGGGCGACGGTCTTCATCATCTTGGCAGCCTGATCGAAGCGCTGCACGAGCTGGTTCACGTCGGTGACCGTCATGCCCGAACCCTTCGCGATGCGCATGCGCCGCGATCCGTTCAGCACCTTGGGGTTGCGTCGCTCCCCCGGCGTCATCGATCGGATGATCGCCTCGGTGCGGTCGATCTCGCGCTCGTCGAAGTTGTCGAGCTGCTGCTTCATCTGCCCCATACCCGGGAGCATCCCGAGCATCTTCTTCATCGAACCCATCTTCTTCATCTGCTGAAGCTGGTCGAGGAAGTCTTCGAGGGTGAACTGTTCGGTCGCGAGCTTCTCGGCGACCTTCATCGCCTCCGCCTCGTCGAACGCGCCCTGCGCCTGCTCGATGAGGGTCAGGATGTCGCCGAGGTCGAGGATGCGGCTCGCCATGCGGTCGGGATGGAACGCCTCGAGATCGTCGAGGCCCTCACCCGTGGACGCGTAGATGATGGGGCGGCCCGTGACCGAGGCGACCGAGAGCGCCGCGCCACCGCGTGCGTCGCCGTCGAGCTTGGACAGCACGACGCCGGTGAAGTCGACGCCCTCCTGGAAGGCTGTGGCGGTGTTCACCGCATCCTGACCGATCATCGCGTCGATGACGAAGAGCACTTCATCGGGCGATGTGGCCCGACGGATGTCGGAGGCCTGCTTCATCAGCTCGGCGTCGACGCCGAGGCGACCGGCCGTGTCGATGATGACGATGTCGTGCTGCTGGCGCTTCGCGTACTCGACGCCGTCGCGAGCGACCTTCACCGGGTCACCGACGCCGTTGCCCGGCTCGGGCGCGTAGATGGCGGCGCCGGCACGCTCGGCGACGACCCGCAGCTGATCCACCGCACTCGGCCGCTGGAGGTCGGCCGCGATCAGGAGCGGGGTGTGGCCGTCCTTCTCGAGCAGGCGCGCGAGCTTGCCCGCGAATGTGGTCTTACCGGAGCCCTGGAGGCCGGCCAGCATGATCACGGTGGGCGGGTTCTTCGCGAACTGCAGGCGACGCTGCTCGCCGCCGAGGATCGTCACGAGCTCCTCGTTGACGATCTGCACGACCTGCTGCGCGGGGTTCAGGGCCCGGTTGACCTCATCGCCGAGGGCGCGCTCGCGCACCTTCGCGGTGAACTCCTTCACCACGACCAGCGCGACGTCCGCGTCGAGCAGAGCGCGCCGGATCTCGCGGACGGTGCCGTCCACATCCGCGGGGGTGAGCTTGCCCTTCGTGCGAAGGTTGCGGAAGGTCTCTGTGAGCCGGTCGGAGAGGGTGCCGAAAGTCGCCATGGTTCCCCGATTCTACGGCTACGGCGCCGCCCGCGCCGCGAGGTCCAGCGCGCGGTCGAGCACATCCGGCAGCGACGCGCCGCTTCCCGCACGGTCGGCCCACGTCCAGACGGCCGCCAGCACCGCTCCCGCGTAGGCGGCGGCGGCGACTTCCGCGTGCAGATCACCGGCGCCCTCCCGCACGAATCGGACGGCGACGGCGCGCTGCACGCGCGCTTGCCGGACCGCGCGTTCCCGCTCCCATTCACTGCCGAGTCCCATGACCTGCGCGTGGGTGATCGCGAGGGCGAGCGAGTCGGGGGCGAAGTCCTCGGCGATCTCGGCGAGCGCCGCACGCACACCCGCACCCCCGGCGAGCGCCTCCTCGGCTCGGCCGATCCGGTCGTCGAGTCCGGACCAGAGCACGTCGGCCTTCGAGGCGAAGTAGTTGAAGAAGCTCGACCGCCCGACCCCGGCCCGCTGGGTGATGTCGGCGACGGATGTCGCGTCGTACCCGCGTTCGAGGAAGAGTTCGCCGGCTGCCTCGGCGATCGTCTCGCGCGACGAGGCACGGGGGCGCCCGGAGCGAGCGGATGCGGGCATGCCCACAGCATACGGACCTCGGCTCTCGTGCGACGGCCTAGGATCGACTTATTGGACCGCATCCGGAAAGTCGGCGGTCCGCACCTCACAGCGAAGGCACACCCATGCACAGCGTCCTCGCCGCGCCCCGCGGCCGCATCCTCTCCCTGCTCGCTCTCGGCGCCGCCACCGCGCTCGCCCTGACCGCGTGCGCCGCACCGGCCAGCACGCCCTCCGCCGCCGAGGGGGGCACGCTCGTCTACGCGACCGGCGACGCCGAGCCCACCTGCCTCGACCCACACGTGGGCGGCAACTACCCGCAGGCCCTCATCTCGACGCAGTATCTCGAGCCGCTGGTCGGTCGTAACTCGACCGGCGAGATCACCCCCTGGCTGGCGACGGACTGGACCGTGTCGGACGACGGACTCACCTGGGACTTCACCCTCAAGAGCGACGTGACGTTCACCGACGGCACCCCGCTCGACGCAGCCGCGGTGAAGACGAACATCGAGCACCTGCAGAACCCCGACACGGGCTCGTCGACCGGCTACCTCGCCGTCGCGAAGGTCGCCTCGGTCGAGGCGGTCGATGCCACGCACGCGCGTTTCCATCTCTCGGCCCCCGACTCGGCGCTCCTCGAATCCCTCAGCCAGCAGTGGACCGCGATCGAGTCGCCGGCCGGCCTCGCCCGGGGCACCGACGAGAACTGCGCCGCCCCGATCGGCACGGGTCCGTTCATCGTCGACGAGTGGGTTCCGCAGCAGCAGATCACTCTCGTCCGCAACGACGATTACGCAACCCCTGATTCGGAGACGGAGAACGACGGCGCCGCCCATCTGGACGCCATCGAATGGCGTTTCATCCCGGATGCGGCAACCCGCTGGGCCGCGCTCCAGTCCGGCGACGTCGACGTCATCGACAACCCGCAGCCCGACGCGATCGTCGCCGCGGAGAACTCCGACGACATCACCCACATCGACGCACCCCGACCCGGTTCGTCGAACCGCATCGAACTGAACGCGGGCCAGGCGCCGTTCGATGACATCCGCGTCCGCGAGGCGTTCATCCGCGCGGCCGATCCCGATCCGGGGATCGCCGCGCTGTACCTCAGCACCGTGGACCGCTCGTACTCCGCCCTCGCCAGCACGGAGCCGGTCGGCATCTCCGACCCGGATCTATTCACGACGGATGCCGCGAAGGCCGCTTCCCTCCTCGACGAGGCGGGGTGGACCGCGAAGGATGCGGACGGGGTCCGCACGAAGGACGGACAGCGCCTCACCGTGCGCTTCCCGGTCAGCACGAACCAGTCGGTCGCCGCGGAGCAGTCGTTGTTCGAGCAGATCCAGGCGAACGCCGCGGGGGTCGGGTTCGACGTCGTGCTCACACCGATGGACCTCTCCAGCTGGTACGGGGCTCTCGCGGCCAACGAGTACGAGGCGGTCAGCGCGCCGTACACGAAGGTCGGTCCGGACGTCCTGCGGATCCTCTACGACTCCGACGGGATCACCCCGGCACCGTCGGGATACTTCGCGAACCACGCGCAGCTGTCCGACCCGTCGCTCGACCAGCTCCTGGACGCCGCGTCATCGGCGTCGGATGCGGCGGAGCGCGCCGACCTCTACGCGCAGGCCCAGCAGATCATTCTGGAGAGCTATGCGATCCTGCCCCTGTACGACCAGCAGAACCACTTCCTCACCCGCGGGGTGACCGGAGTGCGCACGCTCGGCACGGTCGCGACGCCGACGTTCGTCGACGCGCAGCTGAACGGCTGATCCCGCCCGTGCGGGTCGCGCGGTGGATGCTTGCCCGCCTGGGTTCGGCGGTGCTGGTGGTGTGGGTGGTGACGACGGTGGTGTTCTTCGCCCTCCGCGCCTCCGGCGACCCGCTCGAGGCCATCCTGGGCGGACCCGGGTCGCAGGCCGGTGAGGAGGCGGTGGCGCGCGCGCGGGAGACCTACGGTCTGGATGCCCCGCTGCTCTGGCAGTACGCGCTGCTGCTCGGGCGCACCGCCACCCTCCAGCTGGGCGACTCGTACGCGCGCCGCCAACCGGTCATGGAGCTGATCGGCGCGCAGTTGCCGTCGACGCTGCTCCTGGCCTCGCTCGCGCTCGTGCTCGCGTGGGTCCTCGCGCTCACCGGCGCTCTGATCGCCCGCACCGCACGCGGCCGGATCGGACGCTCCGTCGCCGCCCTCGTGCGCGGGGCGGAAGTCGTTGCGACCGTCATGCCCCAGTTCTGGTTGGGGGCGGTGCTGATCCTCGTCTTCGCCGCGAACCTCGGCATCCTTCCCGCGACGAGCTCCGGTGCGGATCCCGCGGGGCTCATCCTCCCGGTGATCACGCTGGCCGTGCCGATCGCCGGTTTCCTCGCGCAGATCATGCGCGATTCGCTGGCCGACGCGGATGCGGCGCCATTCGCGGTCACCGCGCGTTCGCGCGGCGCCTCGGAGTCCCGGGTGCTGCTCCGGCACACTCTCCGCCACGCCAGTCTGCCCGCGCTGGCGCTGTCCGGCTGGGCGTACGGCAGCCTTCTCAGCGGCGCCGTGGTCGTGGAGACCCTGTTCGCGCGCCCCGGGCTCGGGCGCCTCCTCATCGACGGCGCCATGCAGCGGGACGTGCCCCTCGTCATCGGAGCGGTCGTCGTCGTCGCGCTCGTCTACGTCGTCGTGATGGTGCTGGTCGATGCGCTCGAGCTCGTCGTGGACCCACGGCTCCGGACCCGCCGCAGCGCCGTGGCCACGCCCGCCGATGTGGCGGTCGGCTCGTGAGCCTGATCGCCGGCCGCGTCCGGAGCGTCACGGCAGGACTCGCCCCGGCGGGTCTGATCGCCGCGATCGCCATGCTCATGATCGCCCTGGCGGCGATCTGGCCGAGCCTGTTCGCCCCGGGCGATCCGCTCGCGATCTCCCCCGCCGACGCGTTCTCGCCGCCCGCGTGGGGGCACCCGTTCGGCACGGACGAGTCCGGGCGCGACATCTTCACACGCATCGTGCACGGCACGGCGCCGTCGGTCGGTATCGGACTCGCCGCCACGGCGATCGGCATCGGCGCGGGTCTCGTGCTGGGGTTCGCCTCCGGTCTCGGTCCGCGGATGCTGGACGCCGCGCTCGGGCGAATCATCGAGGTGCTGTTCGCGCTGCCGACACTCGTCATGGCGCTGCTGCTAGTGGCGGTGATGGGTCCGGGATCGGATGCCGCCGTCCTCGCCATCGGCGCGGCGACCGCCCCGGGCTACGCCCGCATCCTGCGCGCACGCGTCCGTGGGGTCGCGCGAAGCGACTACGTCGCCTACGCCCGCCTGGAGGGAACACCGGTGTGGCAGGTGTTCCGCCGGCACATCGCCCCCAACGCGCTCTGGCCGCTCGTCGGTGTCGCAACCCTCGGCATCGGCCAAGCGATCGTATGGGTGTCCGCGCTCAGCTTCCTCGGCTTCGGCGCGCTCCCGCCGTCTCCGGAGTGGGGCGCGATGCTCAACGCCGGGCGCGTCTACATTTCGACCGCCTGGTGGATGACGATCTTCCCGGGCGCGGCGATCGTCGTCACGGCGACCGCGCTGACGGTTCTCGGCCGGCGCCTCGCCGCGAGAGAAGGTGCGTGATGCTGCACATCGACGGACTCACCGTCTCGCTCCCGGGATCGGGCGAGGTGCTGCACGGCATCGACCTCGCGGTCGCCGCCGGCGAGTGCCTCGCGGTCGTGGGCGAATCCGGGGCGGGCAAGTCGGTCCTCGCCCGCACGCTGCTCGGTCTGACGCAGGACGACCCCGGCACGCGTGTCGCCGCACGCCGCTTCGAACTCGGCGGGACGGACGTGCGCCGGCTCTCGAAACGGGGATGGCGCGCGGTCCGCGGCGTCGAGGTGTCCCTGGTGCTGCAGGATGCCCTGCAGTCGCTCGATCCGCTGCGAACGACCGAGGCCGAGGTCGGTGAGACGCTCGCGATCCGCGGCGTCCGACGAGCGGCCCGCCGCCTGCGGGTGATCTCGGCCCTCGACGACGCGGGCCTCCCCCGCGCCGCGGATCACCTCAAAGCACGTTCGGAGGAGCTCTCCGGCGGGATGCGGCAGCGCGCCCTCATCGCGTCGGCGCTCGTCGGGGGTGCACGACTCGTCGTCGCGGACGAGCCGACCACCGCGCTCGACGCGACCGTCGCCGCCCGCATCCTCGCCCTCCTCGCACGTCTCCGCGACGAGGGCCGGGCGCTGGTGCTCATCAGCCACGACCTCGCCGCCGTCGCGGCGATCGCCGACCGGATCGCCGTGATCGATCACGGTCGCATCGTGGAGACCGGGCCCGCCGCGGAGGTCCTCTCCGCCCCCCGACACGACGTGACCCGTGCTCTCGTCGCGGCCGCGCCGCGCGGCGCCAAGCCGTTCTCCGCCGCTCCGGGAGACGATCTCGTGACGGCGACCGGGCTGGTGCGCCGCTACCGGTCCGCACAGGGGTCCCGCATCGACGCGGTCGACGACGTGGCGTTGCGGGTGCGCGCAGGAGAGACGATCGGGGTCGTCGGAGAGTCGGGGTCTGGGAAGTCCACGCTCGCGCGCCTGCTCGTCGGCGCGGAATCCCCCGACGCGGGCGTCATCTCGCGCACCGCGCGCTGCATCCGACTCATTCCGCAAGACCCCGCCGCGTCCTTCGACCCGCGGTGGAGCGTCCGGCGGATCCTCCGTACCGCCGCAGTGAAGGGCACCGCCACTCCGGAATCGCTCCTGGAGCGCGTGGGTCTCGATGCCTCGCTGCTCGGCCGCCGCCCCGCCACGCTCTCCGGCGGTCAGCGTCAACGCGTCGCGATCGCTCGCGCGCTCGCCGCCGATCCCGATCTCCTGGTCTGCGACGAACCCGTTTCGGCGCTCGACGTCACGACCCAGGCGGGCATCCTCGAGCTGCTGATGACTCTGCAGCGTCAGACGGGTCTGGGACTCGTGTTCATCTCCCACGATCTCGCGGTCATCCGGAAGATCAGCGACCGGGTCGCCGTGATGCGCGCCGGCAGAATCGTCGAGACCGGACCGACCGAAGAGGTGTTCGCCCGCCCGAGGGAAGCGTTCACGCGCGAACTCGTGCAGGCCGCGCGCACCTTCTGAGAGGACTCAGTCGGCGCTCGTGACCGACTGCACCTTGCCTTCGGAGTCGAGGTTCACCAGCAGCACGTCGTCGGTCTCGTCGGCGTCGAGCGCGTATTCGAGCACCGCGAACGGATCGGAGCCGCCGTGTTCGTCGGCGAGGATCGTCATGCTCGTGAACTGCAACGACCGGATGACGTCCACGTGCACGTCTCCCGAGAGATCGACGAGGAGGTCGGGCAGGGTCTCACCGAAACGAGCCTGCTGCTGCAGGATGTACTCGGTCACCTCGCTCGTGCGGTCGTCGAGTTCGGTGATCATTGCGTTCCGCGCCAGCATGTCGAGACTCTCGAGCGACGAGACGAGCGACGCCGCGACGTCGAGCGCCCCCTGGGAGACGTCCTCCTGGTCGGGCGCGGTGAGATCCACGGTGACCGACTGGTCGCCGAACTCCACGTTCTCGGACCAGAAGATGGATCCGTCGGGCCCGGACTCGAGGAGGCCGAAGAAGTCGTGCTCGATCGCCATCCCCCCATGTAATCAGCACGGCCGTCGAGGAGGAAGTCCGACGCGCGGCGCGCCGCCGCGGGAAGGGCGGTTCAGCCGACGAGCGCGTCGACGAATACGTGCGGGGTGAAGCCGGTCAGGTCACCGATGCCCTCGCCCTGACCGAGCAGCTTGACCGGGATTCCCGTGCGTTCCTGCACCGCCAGCACGAAGCCGCCCTTGGCCGACCCGTCGAGCTTGGTCAGCACGAGGCCCGTGACACCCGCTTGCTCGAGGAAGGCCTGCGCCTGCAACAGCCCGTTCTGACCCGTCGTCGCGTCGAGCACCAGCAGCACCTCGCTGATCGGAGCCTGCTTCTCCACGACGCGACGGATCTTGCCGAGTTCGTCCATCAGGCCGCCCTTGGTGTGAAGCCGCCCGGCGGTGTCGATCAGCACGATCTCCGTCCCCGCCGCCTTCGCGTGCTCCACCGTCTGGTACGCCACGGATGCGGGATCCTGCCCCTCGTGCTGCGGGCGGACGATCGTGGCCCCACCCCGCTCCGCCCAGGTCGCCAACTGATCGACGGCGGCCGCGCGGAACGTGTCCGCCGCTCCCACCACGACGGACCGGTCGTACCGGCGGAGGAAATGCGCGAACTTGCCGATCGTGGTCGTCTTGCCGACGCCGTTCACGCCCACGACGAGAACGACGGCGGGGCGTTCGGTGAGCCGCAGCGTGGTGTCGAACTTCGCGAAATGCTCTTCGAGCGTCTCTTTCAGCATGCGTTGCAGGTCACGCGGGTCGGTCGTCCGGTAACGGTCGACCTTCGCACGCAGCTCGTCGACGAGCCGCTCGGAGATGTCGGGACCGAAGTCGGCCGTCAACAGCGCCGTCTCCAGGTCGTCCCACGTGCTCTCGTCGATGACGGGCTTGACGAACATCCCCCGCAGGGCGCGCCCCAGCGACCACGATCTCTCGGCCATGCCCCCAGCCTACGCGGCGGCGATCATGCGGTTTCCCGCTCGCGTTCACGCACGCGCTGTCCGACGACCGCCGAGACGCCGTCCTGACGCATCGAGACGCCGTAGAGCGCGTCGGCGATCTCCATGGTGCGCTTCTGATGCGTGATGACGATGAGCTGGCTCGACTCGCGCAGCTGCTCGAACACGCTGAGCAGGCGCCCGAGGTTGGCATCGTCGAGCGCCGCCTCCACCTCGTCGAGGATGTAGAACGGACTCGGCCGGGCTTTGAAGATCGCCACCAGCAGCGCGACCGCCGCCAGGGATCGCTCGCCACCCGAGAGCAGCGAGAGCCGCTCGACCTTCTTGCCGACCGGACGCACCGACACCTCGATTCCGGTGGACAGCGGATCGTCCGGGTTGGTCAGCGCGATGCTGCCCGTCCCGCCCGGGAAGAGGATGGGGAATACCTCGGTGAAGGCCACCCGCGTGTCCTCGAACGCCGCCACGAAGATCGTCTGCATCCGCTCGTCGAGGTCGGCGATGATCGTCAACAGGTCGCTGCGGGTCTGGGTGAGGTCGGCCAGCTGCTCGGTGAGGAACGTGTGGCGCTGCTCGAGCGCGGCGAACTCCTCGAGCGCGAGCGGATTCACCCGGCCGAGCTGTCCGAGTGTGCGTTCCGCGTCCTGCAGACGACGTTTCTGCTCCGCGCGATCATACGGACGCGTCTGAGGTTCGTCGGAGTCGTCCGCCGCGGCGTCGGGGATCCCCTGATCCGGACCGTATTCCGAAACGAGAATATCTTCGCTCAGGCCGAGTTCGCTCTGGACGCGTTCGAGGAGCGACGTGACGTGCAGGCGCTTCTCGTGGATGCGGAGCTCGAGCCCGTGCACGCTCTCGGTCAGCCCGCTCAACCGCTCTCGGAGCGCACTCTCCTCCCGGCGCGCGTCGGCGAGCTCAGCGGTCACCGCCGTCCGGGCGGACTCCGCGGTCGCGAGCTCGACGCGTGCCTGCGCCACCGAGCGATCGACCGAGTCGAGAAGCGCAGGGAGCTGCGCGGCGACGGATGCGGCGATGTCGCGCTGACGACGACGGAGCACCGCCCGACGGGCGGCCTCTTCTGCGGCGGCCCGTTCGCGCTCGCGCTGCCGTTCGAGCGCGGCCACACGGGCCTCACCGGCACGGATGCGTTCGCGCAGCGTCTCGACGTCGAGCCGGGAGCGCATCTCGCGGTCGCGCGCCTCTTCCAGCGCGGCCAGCATCCCGTCGCGGGCAGAGACGTCGAGCATCGGCCGCGGGGCCTCCTGCGCCGACCTGAGTCGGTCCTGCGCGACGCGGGCCGAATCCTCCGCCTCGGCGACGGCTGCTTCGACCTGACGAAGCGTCGCCGTAAGCCGTTCGCACTCCGCGACGGCGGCCTCGTGCCGGACCGTCGCGCGATTGACCTTCTCCGCGTGCGCCGCGAGCGCCGCGTCGTGCTCGCGAAGGTCCGTGAGCGCCGATTTCGTGTGCGCACGGGCGGCGGCCAGATCCTGGGAACGGTCGGTCAGCGCTTCTCGGAGGGAGTCGGCGATGACCGTGATCTCGGCGAGTCGTTCGGCGGCGGTGTCGCGCTCGGCGGCGAGTTCCAAACGAGAGCGGCCCTGGCCCGTCCCGGCGCGAACCGTGAACCGGGTCACGACCTCACCCGCGCTGGTCACGATCGTCAGGTCGCTCTCGTGCTCTGCGACCAGGTCGAGCGCCGTCGACAGGTCGCTCGCGATCACCACCCGCGACAGCAGCCCGAGCACGCCCGCCGGTGCCGTGACGACATCGCGTGCCGCGACGATCCCCGGAGCTTCGGGCAGCACGGGCGGCTCGGCGGACGTCTCTGCGACGACGATGTCGACGACTCCGTACTCACCCGACCGCGCGGTGCCCGCCGCGGTCACTGCGTCGGCGCGCGTGTCGACCAGCACACCCTCGGCGACGGCCCCGAGGGCCGCCGCGATCGCGGCCTCGTATCCCGAGGCCACCTGGACCGAATCCCCGACGAGACCCCGGATGCCGGAGCCTCCGCCCGCGATGAGCTCCGATGCTCCCGTCCGCACGTCGAGCGCCCGGCCGAGGGTCGCTACCTGGGCCGTCAGCGCGTCCTGCTCCCGCTCGGCAGCGTGCAGTCGCTCGCGGATGCCGGCGACATCCGTCTCCGCTTCGCTCGCACGGCGCTGCGCTTGCTCGTACGCCGCGGCATGCTCCGCAGACGACTCCTCCGGCACGAGGTCGGGGTTCACTCCGGCGAGCTCGTGCGCGGCATCGTCTCGGCGCGCGATGGCGGCGTCGAGGGCCTTCTGCTGTCGCTCGACCGCCGCGCGAACCGCCGCGAGGGCGGATTCCGCCGCGTCCGCGGATCCGCGGAGGGCGGTCAACCGCATGTCGTGCTGCGAGACCAGCGCGCTCTGCTCGGCGATGTCGACGTCGAGTGCGTCCAGTTCCGCGCGGGCGCGAGTCACGTCGCGTCCAGCGGCGACCGCGGCATCCTGCGCCGCACCGACGCCCGCGGAGATCTCATCGAGTTCCGCGCGGGCCTCGTCGATCGCCGCCTGCGACACGGTGGGTGCGGTCACGAGCGCATCGTCGCCGTCGGCGAGGAGCGCGAGGCGTTGGCCGGCCAGCGTGTACAGCCCGCGCAACCGCTCCTGCACCCGCTCGAGACCGAACGTGACGCTGCGCGCCCCGTCGACGGCGGCGGAGCGCTCCTGGGTCTCGAGAGTCACCACGCGGGCGCGCACATTCTCCGAGCGGTCCTGCAGCAGGGTGCGCTCAGCACGCCGCTCCTGCTCGTTGCGCGAGTAGCCGGCGAGTTCCGCACGGAGCGCCACCAGCTCATCGGCCAGCAGACGTGCCTTCGCGTCCCGCACGACGGCCGCGATCGTCGCGGCCTCGCGCGCGACTTCGGCCTGTCGACCCAGGGGCTTCAGCTGGCGGCGCAGTTCACCGGCCAGATCGCTCAGCCGCGTCAGGTTGGCTTCCATCGCCTCGAGTTTGCGAAGCGTCTTCTCCTTGCGGCGACGGTGCTTGAGGATTCCCGCGGCTTCCTCGATGAACCCGCGCCGGTCTTCCGGACTCGCCTGCAGCACGGTGTCCAGGCGCCCCTGCCCGACGATGACGTGCATCTCGCGCCCGAGCCCCGAGTCGCTGAGCAGCTCTTGCACGTCGAGCAGACGACAGGACTGGCCGTTGATCGCGTACTCGCTCGCGCCGTTGCGGAACAGGGTTCGGCTGATGGTGACTTCGGCGTACTCGATTGGAAGGGCGCCGTCGGCATTGTCGATCGTCAGTTGCACTTCGGCGCGGCCTAAGGGCCCCCGGGTCGAGGTGCCCGCGAAGATGACGTCTTCCATCTTGCCGCCGCGGAGAGTTTTGGCGCCCTGCTCGCCCATGACCCAGGCGAGGGCATCGACGACATTCGACTTACCTGATCCGTTCGGGCCGACGATCGCCGTCACTCCCGGTTCGAGAGCGAACGTCGTCGGCTGCGCGAACGACTTGAACCCTTTGAGCGTCAGGCTCTTCAGGTGCATGGTTGTCCTCCGACGTCGAATCCTGTTCACGCTACCGGAGCGGGCCGAGGACAGCCGGATGCCACGCCCCGACCCGCGCTCGGACCGCCGGCGACGCGCCGCGACACGCCCGGGATGTTGACAGTGTTCTCCCAGCCCCGCTACTGTCCAATCCGTAACCGATGTCGAAAAGGAGGTCATCATGATGATTCACACATCCCCCGCAGAAGCGCCGTTCAGCCGCGCCGCCGGAATGACCTCCGCCCTCGGTGACGTCCGGAACCGCACCCGTCTCGGGGCGTTCCAGAACAGCCGCACGCACACCGCCGGCTAACTCCGCGCAGGAGACGACTCTGCCCGCATCCGGGCCTCGCTGTCGGCTTCGTGCGCCTCGGTTCCGCGCTGTCTCTCGGCGCCCCGCCGATCCGCGCCTCGCTTCTTCGCGTGCCGCCCGTCGCGCATGCCCGGCATCGCGCCCCGCCCCACTTCCTGCTCTCTTTCCACGAAGGACCATCATGAACACCCTGCACGACCGCGTCGTCAGCTCGGCACCCGCCGAGGCGACGCATCCGCCCATGCCGCTCGGACGGACGACTCTCATCGACCGCACCGCCATGCGGCTCGGAATGTGGCTGCTCCTCTGGGGCCGCCACCGCTCCCAGCGTCGCGGCGCTGCCGACGACGTATACGCGCGGATGCGGCTTGCCGCTGACACCCGCGCCGAACACGACCGCGCTCTGGCGCACTTCGTGTTCGACCGACCGATCCGATGACCCGCGGCACCGCCGCATCCGCACCTGGAGGTGCCCGCATGTCCCCTCTGTCCACCCTCGAGATCCGCCCGGTGCATGCACCGGAATCCGTCGACGCCGACGGTGCGGAGGACTTCCTCCGCACCGTCGAGGTGCGCAATCGCGTGTACCGGGAGATCTCGGGCCACGATGACAGTGCCGCGCTGCCCGGCGAGCTCCTGCCCTTCTACCACGAGAGCGCGAGCGAGCGGCGCTACCTCTGGCTCGTGCTCGACGACGGACGTCCGGTCGGGCGGGTCGGTCTCAACGTCCCGCTCGAGCCGGGGTCGCGAACGGCGTACGCGCTGATCGAACTCCTGCGCGAAGCGTGGGGGCGCGGCATCGGTACGGCCGCCCACGCGCGCGTCGAGCAGGTAGCCCGCGACGAGGGGCGCACGATCCTCCAGACCTGGGTCGAGCACACCGCCGCCGAGGGCGAACACTTGGCTCCGCCGACCGGATACGGTTCGGTGCCCCGTGACCACGCCGCGCGCTTCCTGCTCCGGCACGGATACACCCTGGAACAGGTCGTCCGCATGAGCGTGTACGACCTGTTCGGGTCACGCGACGCGCTCGAGTCGCACGCCGAACGGGCGCGGGCGGCCGCATCCGATTACCGCGTGGTGCAGTGGGAGCTGCCCACGCCGGAGGAGTACGTCGACGGCTTCGCATGGATGAAGTCGCGCATGTCGACGGACGCCCCCTCCGCGGGGCTCGAATCCGACGAGGAGGCCTGGGACGCCGCGCGCCTCCGCGAACATGACGCGCACTACCTCGACGGCGGACAGCGGATGCTGGTGACGGCCGCGCAGCACATCGAAACCGGGGAGCTCTGCGCGTTCAACGAACTCGTGATCGGTGCGGACCCGACCCGTGCCACCAACCAGGAGGACACCCTCGTGCTGTCGACGCACCGTGGCCACCGGCTCGGGCTGCTGGTGAAGGCCGAGGGACTCCTCGCCTGGCGCGACATCGCGCCCGAGTCACCTCGCGTCATCACCTACAACGCCGAAGAGAACCGGCCGATGCTCGACATCAACGAGGCGCTGGGGTTCGTTCCCCGTACATACGAAGGAGCGTGGAAGAAGGTGCTCGAGTGACGGAATCCGCCCGCGCGTCCGCGACGGCGGCTCAGCCCGCGACCGCGGTGAGACGCTGGCACCGCGGACAGTAGTGGCTCGAGCGGTTCATGAATCCGACGCGCACGATCGGGCGACCGCAGCGCGGGCACGGCTGTCCGGTACGGCCGTAGGCGTTGAGCGAGTGGGCGAAGTACCCGGCCTGCCCGTTCACGTTCACGTACTGCGCGTCGAAGCTCGTTCCGCCCTCCGCGAGCGCCTTCTCGAGCACGACGCGCACCTCACCGAGCACACGCGTGACGGCGCGGGACGAGAGCGCCAGAGCGGGAGTCTCGGGGTGGATGCGGGCCGCCCAGAGTGCCTCGTCGGCGTAGATGTTGCCGATTCCGCTCGTCACGGTCTGATCGAGCAGCACGCGTTTGATCGCCGACGCCTTCCGCGCCAGCGCCGCACGGAAGGCCGCATCTGAAAACGCGGGGTCGAGCGGATCACGCGCGATGTGCTGCACCTGCGACGGGACGGCGGGGCGGTCGCTCCCCCGCCCACCCGGCCGCCCATCGGGCGTGGCGACGAGGGCGTCGATGGCGAGCGACCCGAACGTGCGCTGGTCGGCGAACACGACACTGAGCTCACCGTGGTGCGGGTGCTCGACCGCCAGCCTGATCCGCTCGTGCCGCTCCCGCGGCGCCCCGGGCGCACGCAGGAGCAGTTGCCCGCTCATGCCGAGGTGGGCGACGAGGGCCTCGTCGACCCCGCCGTGCTCGTCCAGCGGCAGCCACAGGAACTTGCCGCGTCGCGCCGCGGAACGGATGCGGCGGCCCACCAGGCGAGCCTCGAACTCCGCCCCCGTACCGAGATGCCGCGTCAGCGCGCGTTCGTCGAGCACATCGACGGCGCGAACCGTCGCACCGCTGACGGCCGGTTCCAAGCCCGCCCGTACGACCTCGACCTCGGGAAGTTCGGGCATCGCTCAGTCGCGGCCGCTGAGCACGTTCCACGCACGAAGCGCGGCCGCCATCTCGGCGTGCTTCTTGCTGGTGCCCGTTCCCGGTTCGACGATCGAGTCCACCGTCACGGTCGCCGTGAAGACGCGCGCGTGGTCGGGACCGGTCGCTTCGACCCGGTACACGGGCGCGGCGAACCCGCGCGCCGCCGCGAGTTCCTGCAGGCTCGTCTTCGGATCCACGGCAGCGCCGTAGCGATCGGGATCGGCCAGCAGGGGCTCGACGAGTCGGAGCACGAGCGAGGTCGCCGCATCCGGGCCCTTCGACAGGTAGGTGGCGCCGATGATGGCCTCAGTGGTGTCGGCCAGGATCGAGTCTTTGTCGTCACCCCCGGTGAGCTGCTCACCGCGCCCGAGGAGGATGAATCGACCGAGCCCGAGGGAACGGGCGACCTCCGCGAGCGCCACCGTCGAGACCACGCTGGCACGACGTTTCGCCAGGGCACCCTCGTCGAGCTCGGGATGCGCGGTGTACAGCCGCACGGTGACGGCCTGACCCAGCACGGAGTCGCCCAGGAACTCGAGGCGCTCGTTGTGCGGGATCTGACCGTGCTCGTACGCATACGAGCGGTGCGTCAGAGCGAGTGCGAGAAGCTCGGGATCGATATCGACCCCGAGCTTCTCGGAAAGTGCGGACACATCCGCAGTGACGTCAGTCACGTGGTACCGATCAGACGTCGGCGACCTTGCGGCCCTTGTACTCCAGGAACAGCTCGGTGCCCTGCGAGTCGGTGACGACCTTCGCCTGGTGCGGACGGCTGTACACCGTCTTGCCGTTCTCTACGGTCTTGACGAGCGTGGTGGGAGTCGCCTTCCACTGCGCGCGACGCGAACGGGTGTTCGAGCGCGAAACTTTGCGCTTCGGGGGGTTACCTGCCATGGTCTTCTCTTTCCTACGAGGTCTGTGTGCTCTGTCCGGACCCGCCCGGCTCGGTGTTCTGATCCGAGGCCAGGTCCGCAAGCGCTGCCCAGCGAGGATCGAGGGCTTTGCGCGGCTCCGTGTCAGCGTGCTCTGCCAGACGTTCGCCCGTCTCGGGGTCGAGACCTGGGCAGTCCGGCCGGCACACTGGCTGGAACGGAAGCGAGAGGACGATAGCATCCCTGACCAGATTTTCAAGATCCACGTGGTCGTCTTGAACTTCGAAATCAGCCGCTTCTTCTCCAGGATACGCGAAAAGCTCCTGGAACTCGACTTCGACCGGCAGGGCGATGTCGATCAAGCATCGACCGCAGATTCCGGTCGCCTCCGCGGACGCCGTGCCGGAGACCAGAATGCCCTCGTGCACCGATTCGAGGCGAGCGTCGATGTCGACACTCTCCTTCTCGGCGACGGAGACGAGACCCTCGCCCCACTTGTCTGCGAGGGCGACGTCGCGAACGACTTCGCGCATCTCACCGGGTCGGCGGACGATGTCGCGCACATTGACGCTGAACGGGCCGGGACGTTGGTTTCTCACCACGCGAGTCTAGTTGGCGCGGCGCCGCAACGGGCCGTCGCTCCGGCGGGCGGCACCGCACGTGCGCCGCCTCGGCGATTCAGATGTCGCGGGCGCCGGTGTCAAGGAATCGCGCGACAACGGCCGGCACGTACGGCGATACATCGCCGCCGAGACCCGCGACCTGCCGCACGAGCGAACTCGAGACGAGCGCGTGCGACGGGTCGGGCAGGAGGAACACGGTTTCGATGCCCGCGAGATGCCGGTTGACGATCGCCATCGGCGTCTCGTAGGCCACGTCCACCTGGGATCGAATGCCCTTCACCAGTACCCCCGCGCCCACATCGACCGCGTAGTCGACGAGCAGGCCCATGCTCCACGCGGCGACCGTCAGGTGCCCCGCGTCCATGCCGTCGTCGACGATGGACTGCTCCAGGAGCGCCACGCGCTGGGCGATCGGCAGCATCGCCTCTTTGCCCGGGTTGTGCACGACGAGCACGTGCACGTGGTCGTAGAGACTCGCCGCCCGCCGGATGACGTCCAGATGACCGTGGGTCGGCGGGTCGAACGAACCGGGGACGACAGCGATCCGATTGCTCACGCGGTCAGCCTACCGGGCGCCCCCTGCGACCACTCTGCGGATCAGTTCTTCGCGAGGGCGGCGCGCTCGACCGTGTCGAGTCGGCGCTCGATGGCCCCGGCGAGCCCCGGATGCCGGCCGAGCCCCGGGTCATCGGCGAGAATCCGCTCGCCCTCCTCGCGGGCCATGGCGATGAGATCGGCATCCGTGACGACCCGGAGCAGGCGGAGCGACGAACGGACACCCGACTGGGCGTCGCCCAGAACGTTGCCCTCGCCCCGGAGTTCGAGATCGACCTCGGCGAGTTGGAACCCGTCGAGCGTGGCGGCCACCGCCTCCACGCGCGAGCGCGCGGGTGTGCGGGTGGGGGCTTCCGTGACGAGCAGGCAGAGGCCCGGCACGTCACCTCGACCGACGCGTCCGCGCAACTGGTGGAGTTGCGACACTCCGAAGCGGTCCGCATCCAGGATCACCATCGTCGACGCATTGGGAACGTCGACGCCGACCTCGATCACGGTCGTCGCGACGAGCACATCGATGTCACCCGCCGAGAACGCGCGCATGATCGCGTCTTTCTCTTCGGCCGGCATCTTGCCGTGCAGCGTCGTCACCCGGAGCGCCGCGAACAGCGGGTGCTCCGCCAGGAGCTGAGCCGCCTGAACCACGCCCCACCGGGTGCGACTGCTCTCCGGGGTGTCGAGGTCGTCGGGCGCGTTCGCCGGGTCGGGCGGATCGGACGAGTCGTCGTCGACCGGGGCGCCCGAGGGATCGATGTCGATCGCCGGGGCCACGACGAACACCTGATGCCCCTTCCGCACCTCTTCGGCGGCGCGCTCCCACACCCGTGCGAACCATCCCGGTCGCTCGGCCAACGGCGCGACGAAGGTCTCGATACCTGCGCGACCGGCGGGCATCGTGCGGATCGTCGAGACGTCGAGATCACCGAACACGGTCATGGCGACGGTGCGCGGAATGGGCGTCGCGGTAAGGACGAGCGCATGCGGACTCGTACCCTTCGCGCGAAGCGTCTCGCGCTGCTCGACACCGAACCGGTGCTGCTCGTCGACGACGACGAGGGCGAGATCGGCGAACGATGTCTTCGGGCTCAGGAGCGCGTGCGTGCCCACGACGATGAGCGACTGCCCCGATGCGACGCGGAGAGCCGCCCGGCGCCGATCGGCCGCGCCCATCTGACCCGTCAGCAGAGTCGGCATCACCTCGGGGGCGAGCTGGGGGCCCAGCATCCGGGTGATCGAACGCAGATGCTGCGCCGCGAGCACCTCGGTCGGGGCGATGAGCGCCGCCTGCCCGCCGCTCTGCGCGACCTGCAGCATGGCACGCAGCGCGACCAGCGTCTTTCCCGAACCCACCTCGCCCTGCACGAGCCGGTTCATCGGCCACTCCCCGACGAGGTCGGCAGCGATCGCCTCGCCCACCGCCACCTGGTCGGGCGTGCGCTCGAACGGGAGCGCGGCGTCGAATCGCTCGAGGAGAGATCCCGGGGGGCGCGGCGTCGCCGCCAGCGCGCGCACCGCTTCGCGCTGCTGCAGAAGAGCGGTCTGGAGCACGAGGGCCTCATGCCATCGGAGCGTGCGCACCGCGGGGGCGATGCTGTCTTCGAAGTCGGGACGGTGCATGCGCTCGAGCGCCTCACCGAAGCCGAGCAGTTGCTGCCGCTGACGGAGATCGAGCGGCAGCGGATCATCGAGCGGCGCCAGCAGATCGAGCACCGTGCGGATGAACGACGTCATCTGCCAGCTCGAGATCGTCGAGGTGGCGGGATAGATGGGGATCGGCTGCGTCGCATACGCTTGGGCGCTCATGAGCGCCTCGTCTTCGCCCGCGAACAGCTCGTAGTCGGGGTGCGCGAACTGCTTGCCCCCGCGGTACTCCCCCACCTTGCCGGAGAAGATCCCTCGGCTGCCCACCTTCAGATCTTTCATCCGCCACGCCTGGTTGAAGAACGTGAGCTTCACATCGCCGACACCATCGGTGATGACGACCTCGAGGAGCGAGCCGCGCCGACTCTGCATCGTGCGCTCGGAGACGCTCTTGATCTGCGCGACGATCGTCACCTGCTCGCCGACGGCGAGCGAGTCGATCGGTGTGAGCTCACCACGTTTCGCGTAGCGCCGCGGGTAGTGCGAGAGAAGGTCGCCGACGGTGTGCATCCGAAACGATCGCTGCAGAGCGGATGCGGTCTTCCCACCCAGGACGCCGTCCAGGCGACTGTCGAGCGTGACCGGCATCCCTGAAGTCTAGGACGCGCTCCCGACATGCGCGGAGGAGCTGGGGCGGCATCGCGTACGGTGGGGCGATGCGCCGCCTCATCGCCCGCCTGTTCTGGATGTTCAGTCGCTGGAAGCTCGTCACCGAACCCGCTCCCACCCGGCCGACGATCCTGGTCGGCGCGCCCCACACCTCGAACTGGGACTTCGTCCTCATGCTCGCGATCGCCTGGCGACTCGGCATCCCGGCGCGCTGGCTCGGGAAGAACGGCCTGTTCCGCGGATGGCGCGGGCCGATCATGCGCGCGCTCGGCGGCATCCCCGTCGACCGGAACAACCCGGCACGCGTCGTCGACGACGTCGTCGCCCGCATCCAGACCGGTGAGGTGTTCGGCCTCGTCGTGACGCCGGAAGGCACCCGATCGGGCGCCGGCTGGAAGTCGGGCTTCTACCGCATCGCTCGACAGACGGGCATGCCGGTCGTGCTCGGGTACGTCGACCGCACGACCATGTCGACGGGCCTCGGCCCGACGATCGAGATGACCGGCAACGTCGCGGGCGACATGGACCGCATCCGCGCCTTCTACGCCGACAAGGCGGGATTCCGTCCCGAGCTCCGCACCGAGCCGCGCCTCTCCGACGAGCCCACCTCGGACTCCGCCGCGCCCCTCTGAGAGACCACCCCCGCCGTCCCCGGGCTGCGCACGCGCGTCGGTAAGCTGTTCCGGTGACGCGCATCATCGCTGGAGCCGCGGGCGGCATCCGCCTCGACGTACCGGGATCGGGAACGCGCCCCACGAGCGAGCGGGTGCGCGAAGCGATGTTCGGCTCCCTCGACTCCGCCGGCGCGATCGACGACGCCCGGGTGCTCGATCTCTACGCCGGCTCCGGCGCCCTCGCGCTCGAGGCGCTCAGCCGCGGAGCCTCGACGGCGGATCTCGTCGAGCTGGGCGGCCCCGCCGCATCCGTGGCCACCCGGAACGCCGACCGCGTCGCGCGTGCGTGCGGCGACGTGACCGCGCGTGTGCACCGGGCGGCCGTGTCGGCGTATCTCACCCGCGCGGTCGGCCCGTTCGACCTGGTCTTCATCGATCCGCCGTACGACCTGACCGATGCCGACCTCGCCGCCGCCCTCGCGCTCCTGAGGCCCACGCTGTCCCCCACCGCCCTGGTCGTCGTCGAGCGCGGCAAGCGCTCGGTCGAACCGGACTGGAACGCGGCGGGCCTCGACGCGGTGCGTGCCCGCACCTACGGCGACACGACGGTCTTCTGGGCCGAGCCCCACGACGCTCCGGATGACGCCGTTCAGCCGCGCGACGAATCCCAGTCGCGGTAGGGGTCCCAGCCCGTCCGCCCCGCGTAGGGGGCTCCGTCGACGAGAACCGGGGCTTCGCCGCGCTCCCGCACGACGCCGATCGGCCGAAAGCCATCGGCCACGGATCCCGGTGGGAACGTCGCGAGGAGGGCGTGGTCTTCGCCGCCCGACAGAGCCGACGCCGCATCCGGCCCGAGGGCCGCGCTGTCGATCGCGAGGGTGACGCCCGAGGCATCCGCCATCCGGGTGGCGTCCAGCAGCAGTCCGTCCGAGACGTCCATCATCGCGGTCGCCCCGGCGCGGGCAGCCTCGGGTCCCCGGCCGAGCGGCGGATGCGGACGCAGCTGCGCCGCGACCAGGTCGCGCTCCGCGGGTGTCAGGGCCGCGTCGTCCACGCGCACCGGGGTGCCGGAGCTGTCGCGGAAGCGGTCGAAGAGGATCTGGAGTCCGCGGGCCGCGTCGCCCGCAGCACCCGCCAGCGCGATCGTGTCGCCGGGCTGCGCCCCCGACCGGCGCACGGCCGGGCCGTCCAACGCACCGAGCGCGGTGACCGCCACCGTCAGCGTGTCGGAGATCGTGAGGTCGCCGCCCTCGACCGCGCATCCCGGCGCGAGCGCCTCGCAGGCGGCACGCAGGCCGTCGGCGATCGCCTCCACGAACGAGATACGGGTGTGCTCGGGCATGGCCAGCGCCACGAGAAGCGCGACCGGACGCGCACCCATCGCCGCGACATCCGCGAGGTTCACCACCGCGGACTTCCAACCCAGGTCGTAGCCCGTCGTCCAGGCGAGGCGGAAGTCGGGGCCGTGCACGAGGGAGTCGACGGTGGCCACCACACGGCCGCCGCCGAGCCCGATCACGGCCGCATCGTCGCCCGGACCGATCTCGGCGGTGCTCGGTGCGAAACGGCTCAGGATGCGGCGCAGGATTTGGCCCTCGCTGAGGTCTCCGACCGTGGGGTCTTCGGAGGGAGCGGTCATCTCTCCACGTTAGCCTGGGAGACGTGCCACGCCCGCGTCTTCGCCCCCTCCTCGCCCTCGCCGCGCTCGCTCTCGCACTCAGCGGCTGCTCGTCGACCGTGGCGCTCGAGCCCGCCGGCGACGCCAACAACCCGCTCTGCGCCGAGGTGACCGCTTACCTGCCGTCCTCGATCGCCGGGCAGGACCGCCGGTGGACCGATGCGCAGTCGACCGGCGCGTGGGGCAACCCCACCACGATCCTCATGACCTGCGGGGTGACACCCCCGGGCCCCTCGACCCTCCCGTGCCAGACGGCCGGCGGTGTCGACTGGCTGATCGACGACACCGAGGCCCCGAACTACCGCCTCACCAGCTTCGGCCGCACACCGGCCGTCGAGGTGTACCTCGACTACGACGTGGTATCCAGCGCCGACGTGCTGAACGCGCTCGGAACCCTCGTCGCGAAGCTCCCGAAGACCGGCGAGTGCACGGAGCGCCCCGGCACCGAGTGACCGGGCGCGTCCGCTATCGGGCGAGCGCCGTCTCGATCAGGTCGGAGATGAGCTCCGGGTAGGTCATCCCGGAGGCGATCCAGCACTTCGGGAACATCGAGATCGGGGTGAAGCCCGGCATGGTGTTCAACTCGTTGACGACGGGACCGTCGGCGGACAGGAAGAAGTCGACCCGCGCCAGACCCCGCCCGTCGACCGCGGCGAACGCGCGGAGCGCCATCTGCTGCAGCGAATCGATCTCCGCCTCCGTCAGGTCCGCGGGGCAGACCACGTCGACACCCTCGCCGCCGAGGTACTTGCCCTCGAAGTCGTAGAACTCGCGTGTGGTGAGCACGATCTCTCCGGGGAGCGAGGCGCGGTTCTCGGCGCCCGCGCGGCCCTCGAGCACGCCCACTTCGACCTCGCGGCCGACGATCCCCTGCTCGACGAGCACCTTGTCGTCTTCCGCGAAGGCGACGCGGAGCGCCTCATCCAGCTCGTCGACGGAGTGCACCTTCGAGACGCCGACACTGGATCCCGCACGCGCCGGCTTCACGAACCACGGGAAGGCGGCATCGCCCATCGCGGCGACGACGGATGCGGCATCCGCATCCGCGCGTCGCACGGTGATTCCCGGCGACACGGGAACGCCCGCTCCGCGCAGCGCGACCTTCATGAAGTGCTTGTCCATGCAGATGGCCGAATCGATCACTCCGGCGCCCGCGTAGGGCAGCTCGAGCGTGTCGAAGAAGCCCTGGATCGTGCCGTCCTCGCCGTGGCTGCCGTGCAGGATCGGCAGCACGACGTCGACATCGCCGAGTTCCTCGACCGAGCCGTCGGCCGTCCGCACCCGCATCCGCCGCGCTCCGGCCGCTTCCGGCCACAGCACGCGCGATCCGTTGTCGGCGACCTCGGGAAGGTGCTCGGGATCGAGCGCGAACTTGTCGGGGTCGTCGTCTTCGAGCACGAACGCGCCATCGCGCGTGACGCCCACCGGGATCACCCGGTAGCGATCACGATCGATCGCCCGCAGCACCCCGCCCGCCGTGGCGGAGCTGATCGAATGCTCGCTGGATCGACCGCCAAAGAGCACCGCCACCACCGGCTTGTCCATGCTGCGTCCTCTCCCCTTGGGGGGTGTCGTCGTCTGTTGTCAGATGGGGCGCGATCTCGCGCGGGTTCATCGTGCCGTCGAGCACGCGCTTGACCTGCTCGACGATCGGCATCTCGACGCCGCTCGCGCGAGCGAGTTGAAGGATCGGGGCGACCGAGGCCAACCCCTCCGCCGTCTGCTGCATCTGCGTGACGACGTCCTGGAACTTGTACCCCTGGCCGAGCAGGCGCCCGGCCGTGTTGTTGCGGCTGAGCGGCGATTGGCAGGTGGCGATGAGGTCGCCGAGTCCGGCCAGCCCCTGCAGCGTCTCGGGCTTCGCGCCCTGCGCCACCGCGAAGTCCGTCATCTCGACGAGCCCCCGCGTGATGATCGACGCCTTGGTGTTCTCGCCGTACCCCACGCCGTCGACGATGCCTATCGCGACCGCGATGAGGTTCTTCAATACCCCGCCGAACTCGGTGCCGATCACGTCGTCGTTCACGAACGTGCGGAAGTAGCGGTTGCGGGCGCGCCGGGCAACGGCCGCGGCGGTCTCTGCGCTGATCGACGAGATGACCGCAGCGGTCGGCTGCTCCTGGGCGATCTCGAGCGCGAGGTTCGGACCCGATGCCACCGCGATGCGTGCGGGGTCGATCCGGAGCTCCTGCTCGATGACCTGGCTCATCCGAAGCCCCGTGCGCTTCTCGACGCCCTTCATGAGCGAGACGACGGGAACGTCGCTGTCGGCGAGCAGCGCCCGGAGCACGGTGAGGTTCTCACGCAGCGACTGGCTCGGAATCGACAGATAGATCTGTTCCGCGCCTTCGATCGCGCCGGCGAGGTCGGCGGTGGCGGTCATCGACCGGGGAAGGTTGATCCCCGGCAGGTAGCGGGTGTTGCGCTTGCCGGTGTGGATCTCGTTGGCGAGCTCAGGGCGCCGCGCCCACATCTCGACCTGCGCACCGCCGTCGGCGAGCACCTTGCCGAAGGTCGTTCCCCAGCTGCCGGCACCCAGTACCGCGACCCGGGGCGGACGCACTTCCGTTCGACGACTCACGCGTCGCCGTCCCGGCCGAGGCGACCGGTCTCGGTCTGGCCGTGCGCTCCCGGGTTCCACCGCTCCGCCGGCGCGGGCAGGCCGCGGAGCCCGGACAGCAGCTCCGCGATGTGGTTCATCACGAGGGTGGTGGCTTCCTGCTGCGCGGCCGGATGCTGCGCACGGTCGGTGAAGCCGTCGAGATCAAGAGCCGGCCCGATCACGACGCGAACGCGCTTGCGGAGGGGCCAGAAGCTCAGCTTCCCGTAGCGGGGATAGATACGTTCGGCGCCCCAGTGCGCCATCGGGATGAGCGGCATCCCGCCGGCGAGAGCCAGCCGCGCCGCACCCGTCTTGCCCCGCATGGGCCACATGTCGGGGTCACGCGTGAGCGTGCCCTCCGGGTAGACGATGACGCCCGCCCTCTGCGCCGCAAGCTTCTCCGCCGTTTCGATGGCCTGCTTGGCGGCGGCGCCGCTCGTGGCGCGCGCGACCGGGATCATTCCCGTCGCCCGGAGCGCCGCCCCGAGGACGGGCACCCGGAACAGGCTCTCTTTGGCCATGAAGCGCGGGGCCCGACCGAGACGCCACACGGCAGCGGCCACGATCACCGGGTCGATCTCGCTGTAGTGGTTGGGCGCGAGCACGTAGGCGCCGTCCTCGGGAAGGTTCTCGGCGCCCTCGATCTCGATCTTCGCAATGAGTCCGACCAGCGGCACGACGATCGCCGCGAGCGGCCAGAACACGCTCGGACGCGTCTTCTCCGCCGACAGTCGGCGACGTCGGGTGGGGCCCGGGGTCATCAGCCGATGACGTCGAAATCGGCGCCGAGGGCGGTGAGCTTGTCGAGGAAGTCGGCGTAGCCGCGGCGGATGATGCCGATGTTGCGGACCGTCGATTCGCCCTCGGCCGTCAGCGCCGCGATCACGTGGCTGTACCCGCCGCGAAGGTCGGGGACCGTGATGTCGGCTGCGCGGAGCGGGGTCGGGCCAGTGATGACCGCCGCCTGCTCGAGCGAACGACGGGGCACGCGACGCGGACCCTCCTGCAGGCCGTGCGGGTAGACCGTGATGTCGGCCCCCATCTTGACGAGCGCACCGGTGAAGCCGAAGCGGTTCTCGTAAACCGTCTCGTGCACGACGGAGCGACCCTCCGCCTGCGTGAGCGCGACGATGAGGGGCTGCTGCCAGTCGGTCATGAAGCCCGGGTGCACGTCGGTCTCCACCATGACGCCGCGGAGGTCGCCGCCGCGGCGGAACATGATGCCGTCCTCGCGCACGTCGAAGTCCGCGCCGATCTTGCGGAGCACGTTGAGGAAGGTGAGCATCTCCTGCTGGCGGGCACCCGCGACGAAGATCTCACCGTCGGTCGCGATCGCGGCGCTCGCCCAGCTCGCGGCCTCGTTGCGGTCGAAGATCGCGCGGTGGTCGTAGCCCTCGAGACGCGGCACGCCCTCGATGAGGATCACGCGGTTGGGCTCGTAGGAGATGATCGCGCCCATCTTTTGCAGGACGGCGATGAGATCCATGATCTCGGGCTCGATCGCGGCGTTTCGGAGCTCCGTGATGCCCTCGGCACGCACCGCGGTGAGCAGCACCTGCTCGGTCGCCCCGACGCTCGGGTACGGCAGGTGGATGTTCGCGCCGTGCAGTCCGCGCGGCGCCGACAGCCGGATGCCGCTCGGCAGCTTCTCTACGACCGCGCCGAACTTGCGGAGCGCATCGAGGTGGAAGTCGATCGGACGGTCGCCGATGCGGCATCCGCCGAGGTCGGGGATGAACGCCTGACCCAGCCGGTGCAGCAGCGGACCGCAGAACAGGATCGGGATGCGGGACGCCCCGGCGTGCGCGTCGATCTCTTCGAAGTGCGCACTTTCGACGTCGCTCGGGTCGAGCACGAGCGTGCCGCGCTCGGTCTCGTCGACGCGCACGCCGTGCACCTCGAGGAGCGAACGGACCACGGCCACGTCGCTGATCTCGGGCACGTCGCGCAGCGTGCTGGGGCTCTCGCCGAGCAGCGCCGCCACCATTGCCTTCGTCACGAGGTTCTTGGCACCGAGCACCTGCACGGTGCCCCGCAGCGGTCGACCGCCGCGGATCGCCAGAATCTCGCCCGCTTCGCCCTTCCGGCCGCCAGTTGTCGCGGTGTCGCCGAGCAGTGTCATATGTGGTGCCTCACTGTGCGGGAAGGGGCGGCACCGGTAAAGTGCGCGGCTTCCAGGATTCGCGTCGCGCTTCGTAGGCGGCGATCTTGTCTTCGTTCCGGAGGGTGAGCCCGATGTCGTCGAGACCCTCCAAGAGCCGCCACCTAGTGTAATCGTCGATCTGGAAAGGGACCCGGAGGTCGCCGATCGTCGCGTCGCGTCGCTCGAGGTCGACGGTCATCTCCGCGCCCGGCTGCGCCTCGATCGCGGCCCACAGGGCTTCGACATCCGCCTCCGTGACGACGCCGGTGACGAGACCCTGCTTGCCCGCGTTCCCGCGGAAGATGTCGGCGAACTTGGGGCTCAGGACCACGCGGAAACCGTAGTCACGCAGGGCCCACACCGCGTGTTCGCGGCTGGAACCGGTGCCGAAGTCGGCGCCGGCCACGAGGATCGACGACGCCGCGTAAGTGGGCTGATTGAGCAGGAAGTCCGGATCCTGTCGCCAGTTCGCGAAGAGGGCGTCTTCGAAGCCCGTCTTCGTGACGCGCTTCAGGTACACCGCCGGAATGATCTGGTCGGTGTCGACCGCCGACCGCTTGAGCGGTGCCGCGATTCCGGTGTGCGTGGTGAATGCCTGCATCTCAGACCCCCGATCCGACGGCCACCGGCGCGGTGGCGGGTTCCAGGTCGCTCGGGCTGGAGAGCGTGCCCCGCACGGCGGTCGCCGCGGCGACGAGCGGCGAGACGAGATGGGTGCGACCGCCCTTGCCCTGACGCCCCTCGAAGTTGCGGTTCGACGTGGAAGCGCACCGCTCCCCCGGCGCGAGCTGGTCGGGATTCATCCCGAGACACATCGAGCAGCCGGCGAACCGCCATTCGGCGCCGAACTCCTGGAAGACCGTGTGCAGCCCTTCGGCCTCGGCCTCCAACCGCACCCGCGCCGAGCCGGGAACGACCATGACGCGCACGCCATCCGCCTTCTTCCGGCCCTTCACGATCGACGCGAAGGCCCGCAGGTCTTCGATGCGGCTGTTCGTGCAGGAGCCCATGAAGACCGCATCCACGGGCACGTCCTTCAGCGGGGTGCCCGGCACGAGGTCCATGTAGTCCAGCGCGCGCTGCGCGGCGACTCGGTCGTTCGCGTCCGCGAAGTCGCCCGGCGTGGGCACGACGTCGTTGAGCGACACGCCCTGACCGGGGTTGGTGCCCCAGGTCACGAAGGGTTCGAGCAGATCGGCGTCGAGGAACACCTCGGCGTCGTAGACCGCGCCCTCGTCGCTCGGGAGCGTCCGCCAGTAGGCGACGGCGTCGTCCCAGTCCTGTCCTCGGGGGGCGTGCGGGCGCCCCTCGAGGTAGGCGAACGTCGTCTCGTCAGGGGCGACCATACCGGCGCGCGCGCCCGCTTCGATCGACATGTTGCACATCGTCATGCGCCCCTCCATGGAGAGGGCGCGGATGGCGCTACCACGGAACTCGAGGACGTAGCCCTGACCGCCGTTGGTGCCGATCTTCGCGATCACGGCGAGGATGATGTCTTTCGCGGTGACGCCCGGGCGCAGCTGGCCCTCGACGGTGATCGCCATGGTCTTGAAGGGCGTGAGCGGCAACGTCTGCGTCGCCATCACGTGTTCGACCTCGCTCGTGCCGATACCGAAGGCCATCGCGCCGAACGCGCCATGGGTCGAGGTGTGCGAGTCGCCGCAGACGACCGTGATGCCCGGCATGGTCAGACCCAGCTGCGGGCCGACGACGTGCACGATGCCCTGTTCGGCATCGCCGAGGGAGTGGATGCGGACGCCGAAGTCGGCCGCGTTCGCACGCAGCGTCTCGATCTGCAGCCGGCTCGTCGGGTCGGCGATCGGCTTGTGGATCTCGAGCGTCGGGGTGTTGTGGTCTTCGGTCGCGATCGTGAGATCCACCCGACGGAGCGGACGATCCTCGGCGCGCAGGCCGTCGAACGCCTGCGGGCTGGTCACCTCGTGGATGAGGTGGAGGTCGATGTAGATGAGGTCCGGCTGGCCGTCCTCACCCTTCACGACGAGGTGGTTATCCCAGACCTTTTCGGCCAGGGTGCGCGGCGCGGACGCTGCGGAGTGCTCGGATGTGCTCACTGCTCTGTCTCCTGAATGACGGTGGATCAAGCCCGCAGAAAACTCCGCGACGAGAGTGGCCTGGGGCTAGGACTCGTCGCGGCCGCTAAGGAGGAGTCGGGCGATCCGCACGCGCCCAGGCTACCACCGAGACGTTCTCCGCCGGCCCTCACCCCGGTGTCGCTCTGTTTCAGCACGCGAGCGCCGAGCGGCGCGGCATGCGACGCTGGTGCGCAACACCCGAACGTGACAGGACCGCCATGACGACCGAGAATTCCGACGCCAGCGACCGCGCCACCGGCTTCAGCACCCGGCAGGTGCACTCCGGAACGGACTGGCACGACGCTGCGGCGCGCGCGCTGCCGATCTACCTGACGGCCGGATTCCGCTTCGAGGATTTCGATCACGCGGCACACCACTTCCAGACGGGCGCGGGATTCGGGTACACCCGCACCGGCAACCCCACGATCGACGCGCTCGAGCGGCGCCTCGCCGATCTCGAGGGCGGAGCGGATGCGGTGTTCGTCGCGAGCGGCCAGGCTGCGGTGTCGACGGCGCTTCTCGGCCTGCTCTCCGCCGGCGACCACCTGGTCTGCTCCACCCACGTGTACGAGGGGACGCGGGGCCTGCTGCTCGACAACTTCGCACGCCTGGGGATCACGGTCGACTTCGTGGACGACGTCTCCGACCCGGAGGCGTGGCGCCGAGCGACCCGCGAGAACACCCGCGCCTACTTCGCCGAATCCATCGCGAACGCGCGGAACGACATCCTCGACATCGCCGCGATCGCCGCGGTGGCCGACGAACGCGCCCTCCCCCTCGTCGTCGACAACACCTTCGCCACCCCCTATCTCCTCCGCCCGATCGAGCACGGCGCCGCGATCGTCGTGCACTCGGCGAGCAAGTTCCTCGCCGGTCACGGTGCAGCGCTCGGCGGAGTCGTGATCGACGACGGCCGGTTCGACGCCGCACGGGCGGGCGCCCTGTTCCCGCATCTGGTCGCGGCGAGCCGCAGCGGTGGCCCGAGCGTGTGGGAGAGGCACGGCGGCTCGGCCCGGATCGGCTACATCCGGGAGTCGACGGCGCCCCGCCTCGGGCCCTCGCCGTCGCCGCTCAACGCGTTCCTCGTCGCCCAGGGCATCGAGACCCTGAGCCTTCGCGTTCGGGAGCAGTCGGGCAACGCGCTCGCTCTCGCCCGGTGGCTCGAGGAACAGCCCGAGGTGGCATCGGTCGACTACGCGGGCCTGCCCTCGCACCCGCATCACGACCTTGCGGCGCGCTACCTGCCGCGCGGATTCGGTTCGGTGTTCACGGTGACGCTGCACGGCGGCGAGCCCGCTGCGCGCGCATTCGTGGAATCCGTGCGCGTGTTCACGCACATGACGCACCTCGGCGACGTCCGTTCCCTCGTGCTGCATCCGGGAACGACGAGCCACGCGCAGCACAGCGAGGCCGATCGCGTGGCCCTCGGCGTTCATCCCGGCACCCTCCGCCTGTCGATAGGCATCGAGGAGATCGACGACCTCCTCTCCGACGCCCGCCGCGCCCTCACCGCGGCCGCGCAGGCGGGCTCCGGCGAACGGGTGGTCGAGGTGCTCGGGTGAGTCGCCCGCAGCACTTCGGCTGGTTCCTGGCCCGCGGCTTCGGCCCGCACGGGTGGGGTCATCCGTATCTCGACTGGAACTACCGCTGGACCGAGCCCCGGCTGTACCAGGAGTCCGCGCGCTCCCTGGAACAGGCCGGCTTCGACCTGCTGATCATCGAGGACGCCCCGTCTCTCGGTTCCGCCGACACGATCGACCTGCGGGTGCGCCACGCGTTCGGGGGCCCCAAACACGATCCGCTCCTGCTCGCTCCCTACCTGTTCGCCGCCACGGAGCACCTCGGCGTGGTCCCGACCGTGAATCCCGCGGCGTACCTTCCGTACACGGCGGCACGTCAGTTCGCCTCGCTGCAGCACCTGAGCGGTGACCGTTTGGGCCTGAACGTCGTCACCGACACCGGCAGCGCCCGGCACTTCGGCACCGCCCCGCCCCTCGGTCACGACGCGGCGTACGACCGCGCGGAGGAGTGGCTCGGCGGCATCCGGTCGCTCTGGCGCAGCTGGGAGGACGGCGCGCTCCTCGAAGATGTCGCGAGCGGACGGTACGCCGACGGATCACGGATGCTGCCCACCGCGCACCGCGGCGAGTACTTCTCGTTCGACGGGCCGCTCAACGCCGTGCCGTTCCACGAGGGTGATCCGATCATCGTCTCCCCCGGCGGGTCGGGTCGCGGCCTCGGGTTCGCGGGCGCGAACTCCGATGTGCAGCTCGCGCTCGCCCCGCTCGATGAGAAGAGCATCCGCGCCTACCGCGCGAAGATCCACGCAGCGGCCGAAGCCCGCGGACGCTCGGCGAGTGACATCTTGGTGCTGTTCGCCATCCAGCCCGTCCTCGTTTCGTCGGCGGAGGAGGCCGATCGGCTGGTGGCTGCCTCCCGGAATCCGGATGAGGAGACGCTCCGCACGATCGCGCGGCGCCAGTCCTCGGACCTGGAGACCGACCTCACCGCGCTCGATCTCGACGCTCCGCTCGACCTCCGCGTGTTCGCCGACCACGTCTCGCACGGCAGCATCCGTCGCCTGATCGGCGACCACGCCCCGGACACCCCGCTCCGGGAGATCCTCGGCGCGCAGGCGCGCCTGGGCCGGCTCCGCGACGGCTCGGGGTTCGTCGGCACCGCCGGCGAACTCGCCGATCGCATCGAGCAGCTCGGCGACTGGGGCAACGACGGCGTGCTCCTGTGGGGCGACCTGCATCCGGTCACCGTGCACCGGATGCTGGACGAACTCGTGCCGATCCTCCGCCGTCGCGGCATCCTCCGCGACGAGTACGACCAGGGCGGACTCCGCGCGAACCTCCGCTCGTTCTAGTCGAATTGCAGACTTGCTCATTGCGGTTAAGCACGCGCTTGCAGTACGTTCGCGGCAGTTCATCCATTTCATTGAAGAAAGCATGCAGATGAAAAAAAGAAACGTATTCTCCTCGATCATTCTTGCAGCAGCGCTGATGCTCGGCGTTGTTCCCGCAGCGCACGCACAATGGGGGCAGCCAGCGCCAGCTCCGTACTGTTCGCCGTCAGTCGGCTGCTACACAGGGTCGGACGGCAAGCCCATCTTTGCGAAGGGGCCAGCATTGACTGCCAGGGAAGAACAGCTCCGACAGCAGTGCTACTGGAGGCTCGCGGGCTCCGGTCTGGGAATCGCCGGCGGTATCGCGGGAAAGAACGTCTTGAGTGTCCTGGCCGCGGTCGTGAACGGCGGCTCCGCAGTGTCAGGCCCCTGCCGTGATTTGTGGAACTCGACGGCTCGCTTTAGGAGATAGTGAGAGCTATGAAGAAGGATGCTGTGCTGCCAATCTTGCTCATCGCACTCGGACTCGCGCTTGCAGGGATAAGCACTCCGTACATCGCGTATAACGTCGCGTTGGGCGTCGTCGGCGTCGCCAGCGGAATCATTCTCGCTTTATCTGGCATCAGACCACTCGTGGGAGCATTCCGAACTGACAAGAAACCGCACGATAGTTAGTGCATGTGCATGCGAGCTCTCGCTCAAACATGAACGAGAGCTCGCATGCACAGTCCACCAAGAGACGGATCTTCACTCCGCTTCCCATCGTGCGCTAGTTGTGCTGACCAGGCAGGTTGGTCAATCTGCTGATGGGTGGGTGGCCGCAGATCGCGGTGTGGGGCCTGTGGTGATTGTAGGAGTGCAGCCAGGTCGGGAGCGCGTTTCGACGGGCTGATTCGGTGTTATGGGGCCGGGCGTAGGCCCAGCCGTCGGCGAGGGTGCGGTGGAAGCGTTCGATCTTGCCGTTCGTTTGGGGCCGGTAGGGGCGAGTTCGTTTCGGTCGAATGCTGAGCGTCTCGCCAGGCGAAGGACCGGTATGCGGAGCCGTTGTCGGAGAGCACGCGTTCGACGACGACACCACGCGCGGCGAACCAGTTGACCGCGCGGCGCAGAACGGCGACGGCGGTGGCGGCGGTTTCGTCATCGTGGATCTCGGCGTAGGCGACGCGGGAGTGGTCGTCGATGACGGCGTGAACGAACGCGGTCCCCGTGATCATGTCGCCGGCGACGCCGCGCTTCCCGGTCCGTTCCGCGGTGATCGCACGGTTGCGGTCGCCTTGGAATCGGCCGACGTAGCGCCAGCCGCCGCCGTCGGGGATGTTGCCGAGCTTCTTCACGTCGACGTGAATCATCGAGCCGGGGTACTCGTGCTCGTATCGTCGAGCGAGTTCCCCGGTGCGGACGTCGACGTGGCCGAGACGGTTTATCCGGCACCGCGTGAGGACCGCGTGAACGGTCGAGGCGGGCATCCCCAGCTGAGCGCCGATCCCGACCGGCCCCAGCCGCTTCTTCCACCGCAGATGCACGACCTTGCGCACCAGCATCCGCGGCGTCTTGTTCGGGCTCGAGTGCGGACGGGAGGAACGATCCAGCATTCCCGCCTCACCCATCTCGGCGTAGCGGCGCGCCCAGCGTTCCGCGGTACGCCAAGACACCCGGAAATAGTCGGCGGCCGCAGCGACGGACCAGCGGTCATCGACGATTTGTCGGGCGAGCCGAAGCCGTTGGCGAGGAGTCAGAGCAGCGTCAGCGTGGGTCACGAGGACCACCTTGGTCATCGAGTGCGGGAACTAGACAGCTCCACTCTCGACCGGGAGGTCCTCACCCGTCTATCGCGTCACACCTCAACCAACGTCCCTGGGCAGCACATCAGTCGTTCGGCTGCTCGACGGTCGGCGGAGTGCCCTTCTCCTGGGCGACCTTCGCCGCCGCATCCGCGTCGGTCGTGCTCTTCTCGTCGGCGCGCGCGGCGATGAGGCTCGCGATCGTCGCGACCGCCATCGCGGCGATGATCACCGCGAGCGACGCGAGCGTCGAGATGTCGGGCGCCCACTCGACGTGCTCTCCGCCGTTGATGAAGGGCAGCTCGTTCTCGTGCAACGCGTGGAAGAAGAGCTTCACGCCGATGAAGGCGAGGATGAACGCGATTCCGTAGTGCAGGTACTTGAGCTTTTCGAGCAGGCCGCCGAGCAGGAAGAACAGCTGACGCAGGCCCATCAGGGCGAAGAGGTTGGCCGTGAAGACGATGAACGGACTCTGGGTGATGCCGAAGATGGCCGGGATCGAGTCGATGGCGAAGACCAGGTCGGTGAAGCCGATCGCGATGAACACGAGGATCATCGGCGTCCAGATGCGCTTGCCCCCGACCGTCGTGCGCAGCTTCGACCCGTCGTAGGAGTCGCTGATGTTGATGAAGCGGCGAAGGAACCGCACGAGACCGGTCTCGGTCTCGGCGCCGTGGTCTTCTTTGCCGGGGAACGCCTGACGCCAGGCGGTGAAGATGAGGAACGCCCCGAAGACGTAGAAGATCCAGCTGAGGTTCTCGATCAGCACGGCGCCGAGCATGATGAAGCCGCCGCGCAGCACGAGCGCGATGATGATGCCCACCATCAGCACTTCCTGCTGGTATTTACGCGGAACCGCGAACTGGCTCATCAGGAGGACGAAGACGAAGAGATTGTCGACCGAGAGGCTGTACTCGGTGAGCCAACCCGCGACGAACTCCCCCGCGGCGTCGCCGCTGCCGGTCACGCCGAAGAGGATCACGGCGAACACCAGCGCGAGGGACACGTAGAACGCGACCCACAGTGTGGCCTCCTTCATGGAGGGGATGTGCGGCCTCTTCAGGATGATGAGAAGGTCGGCCAGCAGCACGAGCACCAGTGCGACGAGCGCCGTGATCTCGAACCACACGGGGATTTCGTAGCCCATGAGAGCCTTTCCGTGGGATGCGGGGGGAAGCCACGAGTCTACAAGCGGGGCGGATTCTGTCGGGATCCATGTGAGACGGTCAGGATTCTCCGGACACCTGAGGGTGAGAGACATCGACCGGCGGGATCGGCGAGGGGGACGGCATGGCGACGGACGCGGAGTTGATCGCGCGCGCGGAGGGCGGAGAGGCGGAAGCGTTCCGCCAGCTCTACCGCCGGCACGTGGACGCGGTGTATCGCATTGCGGTGCTGCTGCTGGAGGACCGGACGGATGCGGAGGACGCCGTTCAGGACGCCTTCGTCACGGCGTGGGGCAAGCTGACCGGGTTCCGGCTCGAGGGCGAGTCCGCGCTCCCCTGGCTCGCGACGATCTGCCGCTTCACGTGCGCGAATCGGCTGCGGGCGCGTCGTCGGGAACGCGCGCACGTCGTCGGTCCGGCCGATGAGCACCTGCCGGCCACGGTCGACGTGGAGCAGGACGTCGTCAGCGCAGAACTCGCCGAACGCATCGCACGCGAGGTGGGTCTCCTGTCGGACATCGACCGGGAGATCTTCGTGCTCTGCGTCGCCGAGGGATACGCCTACGGCCCCGCGGCCGCGGCGCTCGGCCTCAGCCACGGCGCCGTCCGAAACCGTCTCTCCCGTATCCGCGGCCGGTTGCGGCGGACCGTCGAGGAGGGAACCCCATCATGAACGAACAGGACGAACGGATGCTGCCGGAGCCGCCGACGACGGATCAGATCGATCGAATGGAGACCACGGTGATGAACAGCATCCGCAGCGCACAGCCCGCCGCACCCACCGCGACGCGGAAGACGTGGCGCCCCCGCGTGTGGGGCGGGGCGGCCGCCGCGGTGGCGGTCGTGGCTCTGGCGGCAGTGATCGCTCCGGGGCTGACGTCGAGCATGTCCGGCAGCAGCGGATCATCGTCGACGGTGGAGGGTGCGGCGGTGCCCCTCACCGGCGAGGTTGCGCTCGAACAGCCGGGTCAGATGGTCGACGGCGCCGCGCCGGAGTCCTTCACCGGCGCGGCCGGGGATGCGGCGCGCGACACGGTCGGCGATGCGACCGCGGGACGCGATGTCGTCGCGACCGGGTGGGTGCAGATGACCGTCGCCGATGTCACATCGACGATCGCCGAGATCACCGACCTGGCGCAGACCGAGGGCGGATACGTCGAATCGGCGAGCGTCGGGTCGAGCGGCGCGCAGCCGCTGGAGGGCGACGTCTCACTGCCGATGTCGGGCAGCCAGGTCACCGTGCGCGTGCCGGCCGAACGTCTCGACTCCGTCATCGAGAGCATCGGCGGGCTGGGCGAGGTCACCTCGTCGACCCTCGACCGCACCGACGTCACCGATCAGACCGTCGATCTGCGGGCGCGGATCGCAGCCCAGCAGGCCTCGGTCGATCGACTGACCGAGCTCATGTCTCAGGCGGGGTCCGTGGGCGACCTGATCGCGGCCGAGACCGCGCTCTCGGAACGCCAGGCCGCACTCGACTCCGACACCCAGCAGCTCGCCTCGCTCGAAGACCGCGTCGCGCTGTCGGGCGTGACGGTGTCGCTCACGCCCGAGAGTGCCCCCGCGAAGGCGGACCCGGCCGGGTTCGGCGACGGACTCGCGGCGGGCTGGAACGGCCTCATCGCCGCCCTCAACGGCACGGTGGTCGCGCTCGGATTCTTGCTCCCGTGGATCGCGCTCGTCGCACTCGTCGGAGCGATCGTCTGGGGCGTGCGGCGCGCCGTCACGCGTCGGCGCACGCGCGAACACCCCACCGCATCCGACGAATAGCGGATGCGGTGGGGCGCGGCGGCGACGGTCAGCTGCGGCGGGACCGCAGGATCACGACGACCGCGATGGCGACGATGACGACGGCGACGCCGCCGATGCCGAGCCCGAGGGCCAGCCCATCGGCGCTCGACCCCGCGGCGGGTGCCGCTGCGGAGGTCGTGGGGGCATCCGCATCAGGATCCGACTGGGTCGTCACAGTGCCCTCCTCGGTGCCCTCCGCAGTGCCCTCCTCGGTGCCCTCCTCCGCGGCGACCGCGGCGCAGGCGGTCTCGGGCGAACCCGTGGCCGCCTCGGTGCCCGCGGGCGGCGCGTACTCGAACGTGTACTCGTCGGCGATGGGGTGCCCGTCGGACGACACCGCGCGCCACGCGACACGGTAGGTGCCGGCGGGCCCGAGGGCGACCGGGGTCGTGATGGTCGGTCCGCTGAGCACCGAACATCCCGCCTCGTAATGCAGTCCGTCGGGTCCGGTGACTTCGGCGAAGTTGCCTTCCCCGGCGTCGATGAGGTTCTCACTGAACGTCTGCGAGACCTCGGTGATGCTCGCCGCGGTCTCCCCCGCGGCCGGCGTCGTGCCGGTCAGACTGTCGTGCGCCGAAGCACCCTGGGACCCCAGGGCGACCGCACCGATGGTCAGCGCGAGGACGACGGCCACGCGGGCGAACGCGCGGCGCGCGGGTCTCGGTCGGGAGGAGGTCATGCGCGGCACCCCGGTCATGCCTTGCGCGGACGACGCGCCAGGCCGAACGCGGCGAGGACGGCCGCGAGGGCCGCGATCACGAGCGCGGCGATGCTGAGTCCGAGCGAGACCCCGGCCTGCGGGTCCGCCGGGGCGGCCGCGGTCACGGTCGTGTCGTGGTCGGTCGTGTCGGTGGCGTGGCTGCCCGAGTGCTCGTCGGCCGGCGGGGCGTCGTTGACGTAGAGCACGGGTGCCGGGTCCAGGGTGTCGTCGGCGGCGACCTCGTCGGGCGTCGCCGTCCACTCGGCGACCTCGCCGTCGTCGTACGTCTGCACGGCAGGCAAAAGGATGCTGCCGACATCGGGCACCGGGCCGAGCGAGACGGTCATGTTCTGGAACTGGCCCTGCGCGATACCGGCGCCCGGCTCCGCCTCCCAGATGATGCTCGTCGCGGCCTCGGAGATCGTGTTTCCAGCGACTTCCACCGGCGCCGGCAGCGTCGACCGCACGATCGTGGTCGTCCATCCGGGGATCGGCTCGTAGCGCACGCTCGTGAACGGGGTGTCGGTCGGAAGGGTGACTTCGAGCTTCACCGTGGAGGCGGTCTCGGACTCGTTGGGCACGCGGAAGACGACCGCGGAGTAGCTGCCAGGCTCTGCCTGATTCGGGTTGACGGTGACGTGTGCGGATGCGGCGAGTGGCACCGCGATCGCGAGGGCGACGCCGGCGGTCAGGCCCACGAGGGCGCGACGAACTGTGTTCTTCGATGACATGGTTGTGCTGCTTTCTGAATACGCACGGGCGCGTCGAGGCGCCGGACGTGCGGAAAAGGGTGAGGGTGACGAGGCGTTACGCCGTCACCGGCGGCCCCCGCCGCCGCATCACCGAAAGCAGAGCAAGACCGAACAGCACCGCGGGCTCGCGGCGTGCCACCGGCAGCACGGGCGCCGGGTGCATCGCGCGCCCGGGGATGAGGGCGCGGAACGCGCGCGACACGAGCGCTGCGAGCAGCCGGACGGCGCGTTCGCCCAGGCCGAGGGCGAGGACGGTGATCACCGCAGCGATGGCGTGAGCCACCCACATCCAAGGTGATTCGGCGGTGTGGCTCGTCGCGGCACCGTCGATGACCACGCCGGCCGCAGACCCCGAGACGTGGTGCGCGTGCGCAAGGCTCGATGCGGACGAGGCCGTGGTGCCGACCCCTTCGCCGAGCTGCAGTGCCAGGAGCGAGTGGAACATCGCCTGGCTTGCGCCGACCGCAATGCTGAGACGCCACCACGAGTGGGTGCGTCCGGCGAGCAGGACGCAGAGGGGTGCCGCGATACCGAGTCCGAGGAGGATGCCGAGAAGCGACGGCGGATGGGCGGTCGCGGCCGAGTGGGAGACGGTGGCCACGAAGGTCGCCAGGAGGGCCGCGATGGATCCGCGGAAGACGCGCCCTGCGCGATCAGCCCGAGACGACATGCCCCTCCTTCCCTCCCATCCTATTCGGCGTGCTCACACGCTTCGGATGGCGCGCGCCCCGCTCCGGCGCCGGGTCGCCTGTCCGCTGAGGCGAGGACATCTGCGCGAGACGAGGGCTTTCCGGGGCGAATCGCCCTCATCTGGGCTGTTCGCCCTCGCCTCGGCGAGCTCGCGAGAGAACACACTCATCCCACCAACGACGAAACCCCCGACCGTTCGGTCGAGGGTTTCTCGTGTTGGTGACCCCAGCGGGATTCGAACCCGCGTTACCGCCGTGAGAGGGCAGCGTACTAGGCCGCTATACGATGGGGCCGCATTTTGGCAACCGTTCAATTATGCACGGGATTTCGGCACGCGACAAATCGAGCCGGCATCCGCGCGCCGCCGCTTGCCGCATCCGCAGACCGGGAGTTGACTCGTCGTATGCGTATCACCAAGCACGAGCACGCCGCCCTCACTCTCGAGAAGCAGGGCCGCAAGCTCATCATCGATCCCGGGGTCTTCACCGCTTCCCTGGAGCCCCTCGACAACATCGTGGGGGTCGTCATCACCCACGAGCACCCCGACCACTGGACCGGCGATCACCTCGACCGCATCCTGAAGGCGAACCCGGGCATCCCGATCGTCGCGCCGCAGGGTCTCGCGAACGCGGCTCCGGGGTACCCGATCACGGTCGTCTCCCCCGGCGACAGCATCGACATCGACTCGTTCCATCTCGAGTTCTTCGGCGGCCAGCACGCGGTGATCCACGAGAGCATCCCGGTGATCGACAACGTCGGCGTTCTCGTCGACGATGCGTTCTACTACCCGGGCGACTCGTACAGCGTGCCGAAGGGCGCCGCCGTCGAGGTGCTGGCGGCCCCCGTGGGTGCGCCGTGGCTGAAGATCGGCGACGCGATGGACTTCGTCCTCGCCGTGAAGCCGCGCCGCGTCTTCGGAACGCACGACATGACCCTGTCGGTCGCGGGTCGTGACATGGGGCTCAGCCGGCTCCGTTGGGCAGTGGAGCAGAACGGCGGCGAGTTCATCGCTCTCGAGCCGGGCGACAGCACGGAGCTGTAACACCGCACGCGAAATGGCGGATGCCGCGGACCACTCGGGCCCGCGGCATCCGCCATTCTGGTTCGTTGCGCGAATTACTGCGCGTCGAGGTCCGTCTCGAGGAGAGCGACGAGCTCGTCGAGCGCCTTCTCGGCGCCCTCACCCTCGGCCTTCAGCGTCACGACGGAGCCCTTGGCCGCACCGAGTCCGATGAGCGAAAGGATGCTGCCCGCGTTCAGGTCGGGTCCGCCGGCGGCGGCGATCGTCACCGGGAGCTTCTTCTCCTGCACCGCCTGCACGAAGAGCTTCGCGGGGCGAGCGTGCAATCCGGAGCTGCTCGCGATGGTTGCCTGACGTTCTGCCATGACTGTTTCCTTCCGTCTTTGGGTTTATTGTCTCAGGCGGCGACGGGTACCGCTTCTGCCTCGGCCAGTTCTTTACGCCCGACCCACTTCTTCAGTGCCACGACGGCGAAGGCGGAGACCACGGTTCCAGCCAGGACGGCGATGAGGAAGCCCCACCACGGGTCGATGGCGAAGAGCACGAAGATGCCGCCGTGCGGGGCGAGCGACGAGACGCCGAGGGCCATCGCGAGCCCACCGGTGACGGCGCCACCGACCATGGACGCCGGGATGACGCGCAGCGGGTCTGCCGCCGCGAAGGGGATCGCACCCTCACTGATGAACGATGCACCGAGCAGCCAGGCGGCCTTGCCGTTCTCACGCTCGACGGGGGTGAAGAGGTTCTTCGCGAGCACCGTGGAGGCGAGCGCCATCGCGAGCGGCGGCACCATCCCGGCGGCCATGACGGCGCCCATGATGAGGAACGGAACGGCGTGGATGTCACTGGTCGACGCGCTGGCGAGTCCCGCGGTCGCGAAGGCGTATGCCACCTTGTTGATCGGTCCGCCGAGGTCGAAGCACATCATGAGCCCCAGGATCACGCCGACGAGCACGATCGCGGAGGTGCCGGCGAGGTTGGTGAGTCCGTCGTTCAGAAGCTCCATGAGCGCAGCGATCGGCCGGCCCAGGAACAGGATCATGAGACCCGACGCGACGATAGACCCGACGAGCGGAATGATCACGACCGGCATCAGACCGCGCAGCCAGCGCGGCGGGTTGAGGCGTCCAAGCCACCAGGCGACGAATCCGGCGAGCAGACCGCCGATGATGCCGCCGATGAAGCCTGCGTTCATGAGCACGGCCACGGCACCGGCGACGAAACCGGGAGCGATGCCCGGCCGGTCGGCGATCGCGAACGCGATGTAACCGGCGAGAGCCGAGACGAGGAAGCCCATCGACGTCTTGCCGATCATGAAGGCGACCGACCCCAGGTACTGGCCGAGACCGCCCGCGGGTAGATCCCAGAAGGAGTTCTGCGTGATGACAGTCGCCGCGTTCTCCGTGACGTTGAAGCCGCCCAGCAGGAAGCCGAGTGCGATCAGCAGACCGCCACCGGCGACGAACGGGATCATGTAGCTGACGCCCGTGAGCAGGATGCGCTGGATCTTCGCGCCCCAGCCGATCGACTGCGTCGGCGCGTCGGATGCGGCATCCGCGGTCGCTGCCGCGACGCGCGCGGCGCGGGGGTTCCGCGCGGCGGCGACGGCTTCGGTGATCATCGCGACCGGCTGCTCGATGCCGCGCTTCACGCCGGAGCGGATGACGGGCTTGCCCGCGAACCGCTGCTGCTCGCGCACGTCCACATCCGTCGCGAAGATCACCGCGTCGGCGTTGTCGATGACGCTCTGCGGGAGCGCTTTGTAGCCGCTCGAGCCCTGCGGCTCGACGACCAGGTCGACGCCCTCGGCAACGCCCGCGGCGGTGAGTGCGTCGGCGGCCATGAACGTGTGCGCGATGCCGGTCGCGCACGCTGTGACGGCCACGATCCGGGCGGGGCGCCCGTCGATCAGGAGCTCGCTCGACGCCTCGGCGGCGGGCTCAGCGGCGGGCACCGCAGCGGGCGCAGCGGCGGGGGCGGCCGGCGCGGACGTTTCTTCACCGATCGCCTCGCGCACGATGTGCACGACGGCATCCGCGTCGGCCGCGGAACGCAGCGCACTCGTGAAGGGATCCTGCATGAGGCTCCGGGCGAGCTTCGAGAGCACCGCGAGGTGCTCCTCGGCCGCGTGCTCGGGGGCGGCGATCAGGAAGACGAGATCGGCGGGACCGTCGGACGCACCGAAATCCACTCCCGGCGTCAGGCGGGCGAAGGCGAGCGACGCCTGCGTCACCGCGGAGCTCTTCGCGTGCGGGATGGCGATGCCGCCGGGAAGCCCGGTCTCGTCCTTCTCCTCACGCGCCCACGCATCGGCGAAGAGCGCTTCCGCGTCGGTCGCGCGGCCTGCGGCGACGACGCGCGCAGCGAGCGCGCGGATGACCGCGGCTTTGTCGGCCCCCAGGTTCTCGTCAAGGCTGACGAGCTCCGGGATGATGGTGTCAGACACGATGACCTCCAGTGGTCGGGTTGTCAGCGGCTGAAGCGCCGGACGGGGATGTCGGCGGTGGGCAGATCCGCCGGCGTCGGGGGTTGGGTTCCAGGAAGGGATGCGGCGGCCGCGCCGTAACGCATGCCGCCCCGGAGGCGGTCCTCCGGAGAGAGACCGGCGACGTCGGCGAGGAGATATCCCGCGAGCGAGCTGTCGCCGGCACCGACTGTGCTGACCGCGGTGATGCGAGGGGCGGTTCCGACCCATGCGCCGTCTGCGGTGACGAGCAGGGCGCCGGCCGCGCCGAGGGTGACGAGGGCAGCACCGACGCGACGTCCGACGAGGCCCTCGGCGAGCTCGATGATGCCCGGGATATCGTCAGGGTCCGCCTCGGCACCGGTCAGCTCGGCGAGCTCGTGCTCGTTGGGTTTGATCAGGTCGGGCGACGCGTCGGCGACGACCGCGTGCAACGCGGGGCCCGACGTGTCGACGGCGATGCGGGGAGCCGCATCACCGTGGGCCCCGCGGACGGCGGCGATGATGCGCACGTACAGGTCCGGCTCGGCGCCCGGCGGCAGGGATCCGGCGAGCACCAGCCAGTCGGCCCCCGCGGCGGCGGCGATGACGTTCTCGAGGAGGGCCGCCTCTTCGGCGCCGCCCAGGTGCGGGCCCGGGAGGTTGATCTTCGTGGTCGTGCCGTCGGGGTCGAGCACGGTGAGGTTCGACCGCGCGTGACCCGAGATCGGCACCGCGTGCACGGCAACGCCCGTCGCCGCGAGTGCCGTGGCGAACGGATCCGTGTCGGCGAGCGGCAGAACCGCGAGCGTCTTGACGTTCGCGGCGGCGACGACGCGCGCGACGTTGATTCCCTTGCCGCCGGCGTCTTCACGCACGCCCGCGGCAACCTGCACCTCGCCGACGCGGAGCGGCTCGGTGAGGGTGACCGCTCGATCGAGCGAGGGATTGGCGGTGACGGTGACGATCATGCGACTCTCACTTCCACGCCCGCCTCGGCCAGTGCCGCGGCGAGCTCGGCGGATGGTTCTGCATCGGTCACGAGCGTGTCGATGGCAGACAGGGGGGCGAACCCGACGAGCAGTTCGGTATCGAACTTGCGCGAGTCACTGACGACCACGATGCGGCGCGCCGCCGCGACGATCGCGCGCTTCACCGCCGCTTCTTCGGGGTCGGGAGTGCTGAGCCCGAAGTCCGCCGACAGGCCGTTCGTGCCGATGAAGGCGACATCGGGGCGGAGGCCGGCGACGATCGATGTCGTCGACGCCCCGACGGCAGCACCGGTCACGCCGCGGATGCGACCGCCGATGAGCGTGAGGGTGACGCGGTCGGATGCCGCCAGGGACGGCGCGAGGGCGTATGCGTGGGTGACCGCATCCGCGGTGCCCTGCGTCGCTTCGAGGTAGGCGGGCAGTCGTTCGGCAATCGCACCGACGGTGGACCCGGCGTCGAGGAAGACGGATCCGGCGAAGCCGGAGCCGAGCTCGTCGAGGGCGGCCGCCGCGATCAATCCCTTCGCGTCGCCCCGCTCACGGATGCGTTCGGTGAGTGAGATCTCACGGGTACTCGACCGGTCGGCGCCGACGGCGCCACCGTGCACCCGGCGAAGCACGCCGCGCTGTTCGAGGACGCCCAGGTCACGGCGAACGGTCTCGGTGGTGACGTCCAGACGCTGCGCGAGGTCGATGACGACGAGTCGTCCCTCGAGCTGCAGAATGCGCTCGATCTCGTCTTGGCGCTCCGTTGCGTACATGGCCATCCTCCCTGATGCCCACAGATTACAACACAAATCAACATAAGCACAGAGATGTGGACCGCGAGAATTCACCCGAATCGCGGATGCTCGACGGGAGTCCCGTCGATCGGTCGCCCTCCCCGCGTCAGCTCAGCTCCGCCGGAGGTGTGCGCAGATCCGCACCGGGCATCAGATCGAGCTCCGCCCACGCCACGTCGTGCCAGGCCCTGTGCTTCCACCCGATCCGGCGATGCAGTCCGGCCCCCTCGAACCCGTAGCGCTCGTGCAATCGCATGCTGGCCGGATTCGGCTGTGTGATCGCCGCGACCGCCCGTCGATATCCGCGCGCGCGAAGGTCGCGCAGCAACCCGTCGTAGAGCGCCCGCCCCCCGCCCGCGCCTCGATGGTCGGGGCGGAGATACACACTCACCTCGCAACTCCAGCGATAGGCGGCGCGGGCCTTGAATGGTCCGGCGTAGGCGTACCCGACGACCGATCCATCGATCTCCCAGACCAACCACGCGTGCCGGTCCTGCGCCTGCGCGATACGACGGGCCATCTCCGTCTCGGTGGGGGCCTCGGTCTCGAAGGTGATCGCCGTGTTCTCGACGTAGTGGGCGTAGATCGCCGCGCACGCCGCAGCGTCGCTCGGCTGTGCCGTTCGGGTGGTTCCCTCGTGATTCATGTTCGTATAATAAGCACTATGCGCGCACATAGTGACACTCCCGCAGCGTCCGCCGATTTCGGACCGGCGCTCGGCCGTGCGGTGCGCTCCGCGCGGTCCGATCAGGCCCTCTCGATCTCGGGCCTCGCCACGTCGTCCGGAGTGTCGCGCGCGATGATCGCGCGGATCGAGGGCGGCGATGTGCAGCCGACGGCGGCGCTGCTCGCCCGGCTTTCCGCCAGCCTCGGTCTCACGCTGTCCGAACTCATCGCCCGCGCCGAGTCTGACGGCGCCCGCCTGCGCCGCGCCGCCGAGCAACCGGTGTGGACGGATCCCGAGTCCGGGTACAGCCGCCGTGCACTCTCGCCGTCCACCGGCGCGGCGATCGAGCTCATCGAAGTGACCCTTCCCCCGGGGGCATCGGTCGACTATCCCACCGAGGCGTATCGGCACATCACTCAGCAGATCTGGGTCATGTCCGGAGCCCTGCGATTCCGGGAGGGCGCCGACGTTCACGAGCTCCGGTCCGGCGACTGTCTGCAGCTCGGCGAACCCGCTCACTGCGCGTTCGAGAATGCCGGCCCGTCGGAGTGCCGGTACATCGTGGCGCTCGTCAAGTCGGCGCATCCTCGCCGCTGACGTCCCGGACACAGCGATGGCCCCGGTCCAGGCGGACCGGGGCCATCGCTGATGGTCTGTGGATCAGGCTTCGCTCATCGCGCGAACCTCGGCCTGCCCCTTGGCCGCGTAGTACGCGGCACGGGCCGCATCCTTCCGCGCCTGCTCGGCGTAGCCCGCCTCGAGCTCCTCCTGCGGTACCTCGACGTTGGGCGCGTGCGGCACGCCGTTGTACTTCTCGATGTACGCGTCGAGCTCCGGACCGCTGGTCCAGGAGGTGATCAGGCAGTAGCGCGGGTCGGTGCCGCGGTGCGTGGCGGCGTGCCACAGCCGCTGGGTGTCGATGATGAGCTGAGCACCCGCCGGAAGAGCGATGCGAACCTCGCCCTTCGGGTCGGTGCGGTTCTCCCGGAGCACGAAGAAGCTGTCGGTGTCGTTCGTGAGGTTGAAGAACCCGCGCACGACCCAGCCGGTGCCGTCGGGGTTCAGACGGTTGTTGTCGTCCTGGTGGAGGTTGTACAGCGTCTCGCCGTAGGGCGTCGGCTGCAGCTCGATCACGCGGCACCGGCCGACGTTCGCGCCCGGCTCCTGCGCGCGGCGGGCCAGGTTCGGGGCCTTCGCGACCTGCGAGTCGATCCAGACGCCGTCCTTGTCGGTGCGCGGCGGCTTGTGGTTCCAGAAGCCGTTGCACTCGATGTCGCCGAAGGCGCTGGCGAGTGGGGCGAACCGGGTGTCGCCCGAGGACTTCCAGTCGTTGTACTCGATGTCGAGCCACTCTTTGGGATCGAGTTCCTGGTTATAGCTGTCGAGGACGACATAGCCGGTCTCTTCGAGAGCGGCAGACTTGATGTAACCCATGACGGATCACGCCTTTCTTCTGGGGCCAGCGAAGTTTTTACAGGCCCTGGTAAGGGCAGCCTACCTCCCGTGTTCCGCCGAGCCGAGGGGCGACGCGGGCCTCGGAGGGCATCCACATAGAGTGGGATGCGGGTGGTTCCGACCACCCGTCGGAGTGCACGTCGAGGGACGAGAACGAGGAACATGGTCAGCGCCACCAACGTCGATGCCACGGCCGTGAACACGATCGCCTGGCTGTCCGCATCCGACACCCGGATCGTCGTCCCCGTCTACCAGCGCCAATACCGCTGGGACATCGGCGCATGCGAGCAGCTCCTCGGCGACATCCGCGCGGTGGCCGACCTCGGCGATGGGCACACGCACTTCCTCGCCTCGATCCTGTCGTCCCGGGGCAGCGATGCGGACGCGGGCGAGCTCGTGCTGATCGACGGCCAGCAGCGCATCACGACGCTCATGCTCCTGATCGCGGCGCTGCAGCACACCGTCGCCGACAGCGACCCGGCGCTCGCGGCGGAGACGCAGCGCGTGCTCGTGCGGTCGGATGATCCCGAGCGCACCCGGCTGCGCCCGCACCGGGCCTGGGCCGGCGTCTTCGAGAGCATCGTGCGGGGCCGGCACTCCCCCGGGGCCGACGAGCCCGAGTCGCGGTTCGCCGACAACTACGCATTCTTCCGCAGCCAGATCCGCGCCGACGAGGCCCCGCGCATCTGGCGGGGACTCCAGCGCCTGGAGCACGTCGCGATCGCGCTCGGCGCGGGCGCGAACGCGCAGCAGATCTTCGAGAGCCTGAACTCCACCGGCGAACCCCTCCGCGATCACGAGCTCATTCACAACTACGTGCTGATGGGCCTCTCGCACGCCGAACAGACGGCGCTCGAAGACGCATTCTGGGTGCCGATCGAACAGAACACCGGCTCGTCGATCGCCGACTTCTGGCGGCACTACCTCGTGATGCGCACGGGGCGAGAGCTCGCCGGGGCGGCCCCCCGGGGCGTGTACGAGGCGTTCCGTCGCGAGTTCCCGGTGCTCGATCCGGCGTCGCTCCCCCACCACGCGGCCGAGTGGAAGCAGTTCTCCGAGATCTATCGGGTGCTCCTCGAACCCGCGCATGCGCCCGACGAACACGTCGCCCGGCACCTGGGTTACGTGAACACCTTCGGGCGCAGCATGTATCCGCTCGTGCTGCGCGCGTACGGCGAGTGGGTGCGCGGAGAGACCGATCGGGATGAACTCGTGGCCGTGCTCGAGAGCATCCAGTCGCTGCTGGTGCGACGAGCGATCGTCGGCCTATCGAACGACCGTCTCGTGGCCCGGCTGTGCCGGGCGCGCAGCGAGAGCGCCGAAGAACTCGGGCGCGCGTTCGGGCGCATCACCCCGTCCGATGTGCGCGTGCGGGCCGCGCTCAAATACACCGACCTGCCGCATCCGGCATACGTCCTGGGCCGCATCTCGGGAGTCGATTCGGTCGCCGAGTTCGGCGTGGAGCACGTCTTCCCGCTCGTGCCGGGTGACGACTGGAGCGGCGACGACACGCGGGTGTGGGCGGACTACTCAGATGACGAGCAGAACAGCCACCGCGCCCTGGCGCGCACGCTCGGCAACCTCGCGCTTCTGGAGGATCCACTGGCCGAACGGATCCTCGATGCGTCGTTCCCCGACAAACGCGCGATCTACGCGAAGAGCGACGTGCCGCTGACGCGCGCCTTGGCCGCGCGGGATGCGTGGGGAACGGCCGCGATCGCCGATCGCACCGTGACCCTCAGCGACACGTTCGTCGCGACCTGGGAGCGCCCGGTCGACGTGCTGATCGATGACGACGATCTCACCCCGATCCTCGACGCGACGCAGCGCCGCGGCTTCCCGCCCGGCTGGCAGCGGGAGTGGTCGTACGTCGAGTACCGCGGCGAGCACTGGGAGATCTACGACGTCGCGGCACTCTTCAACCGCATCTTCAGACGGCTGTGGGCCGACGCGCGCAGCGCGGTCATCGCCTTCAGCGACCGCCGCGGCGGGCCCGTCTACGACGCCCAGGCGTGGAACGGTCAGTGGGACGAGCTCGGCGACGGCGCGTTCCTCTACATGGGCTGGGACTCGGGTTACATGCTGAGCGCCATCCAGGGCGTGCTCGATGAAGCGGGGATCGCCGCCGAGGTCTTCGTCAAGTACTCCTACATCGGCACCGCGATGCGCGACTGACCGGCCGGGCGATCGACCGGCCCGCGGATCAGCGCCTGATCGGCGTCCAGCCGGGCGGCAGCGGATCGTCGTAGGCGGCGCGTTCGTCGTCTGCCGCCCGCGACCACCCCTGGGCGGCATCCGGGTTCTCGGACGCACCGCGCGCGACGCGGAACCCGACGTCGTCCTGGGAAGAACCGGGTGATCCGCCGCGTCGGACGGAGGCACGCACGCTCCACGCGTCGTCGGCGAACCCACCGCCGCGGAAGACGCGGTAGTCGCCGTAGCGGGCCGGGTCCAGAAGGTCCCAGCACCACTCCCAGACGTTCCCGAGCGTGTCGAACATGCCGTTCAGGTTCGGCATCTTGCCGCCGACGTTCTGCGGTGCGCCGACGCCGTCGAGCGATGTCCATGCCACGTCCGGAAGCGCGCCGTAGTGCGGAGCCGACGAGCCCGCGCGGCAGGCGAACTCCCACTCGGCCTCGGTGGGGAGGCGGAAACCGTCGGAATCCGCGCTCCAGCGCACATCCGATCCGTCGAACGTGTACGCCGCGTCGAGCCCCTCCCACTCCGACAGCGCGTTACAGAATCGCACCGCGCGCGTCCAGCTCACATCGACGACCGGGCGACGCGGATGCGTTCCGCCGAGGCCGAGCAGTTCACCGAACGCATCCTGGGTGATCGGGTACACCGAGATCTCGAACGGCTCGAGATCGACGTCCCGGCGGATGCGGCGCCGCGCGTCGTGGAGCGTCACGGTGCCGCCGGGGATCGCGGCCAGCTCGATGTCGGTCACCCCGGAACTCTACGCGCGCAGACGCAACGCCTCCGCGCGAAGAACGGCCAGCGCGGTGACGGATGCGGCGGCCGACCAGGCCTGGGGGCGACAGGCCGCGGGGTAGGGCACCGGAGCGCCGGTCTGCGCTTTCAGGTCGCCCGCGTGCAGCTCGGGCACGCGATAGTCGAATCCCTCTGCGGCGTCGAGCAGCGCCCCCACGACGGATGCCGCGGCCTCGACCAGCCCGGCGCGCAGCATGCCGTGCGCGGCGATCGCGGTGTCATGGGCCCAGACGCTGCCGCCGTGGTACGAGAGCGGCCAGTAGCCGGCCGCATCCGTCGACAGGGTCCGGATGCCGAACCCGCTCGACATCGTCGCGCCGAGCAGAAGACCGGCGACGTGCGCTTCTTCGGCGGGGTCGAGGATTCCGGTGCCGATGAGGTGGCCCACGTTGCTCGTGAGCGTGTCGACGGGGCGCTTGTCGCGGTCGAGCGCCACGGCCGGGTAGCGCCCCTCGGGCGTGCTCACCCAGTAGGCCCGGCGGAATCGGTCGCGGAGGGCCGCCGCCCACTCGCGCAGGTCTCCCGGAACGTGCCCATCGTCGTGATCGTCCAGAGCCTCGAGGATGTCGGCGGCTGCGACGGCCGCTTCGTACGCGTATCCCTGGACCTCGCACAGGGCGATCGGCCCCTCGGCCAAGCGACCGTCGCGCCACTGGATCGAGTCGCCCGAGTCCTTCCACCCCTGATTGGTGAGCCCGCGACCCGAGCGATCGATGTAGTCGAGGAAGCCGTCTCCGTCGCTGTCACCCGAGACCAGCATCCACTCGAGTGCGCGATGCAGCGCGGGAAGCAGGTCGCGCACCTCCTGCTCCGGCATACCGGCCCGCCAGGCGTCCGCGAGCAGGCAGATCCACAGCGGCGTGGAGTCCACGCTCCCGTAGTAGAGCGGGGGGAGAACGACGCCCTCCCCCGGTATCTCGAGCGCCGTCGCCCGCAGCTCGTGCAGGATCTTTCCCGGCTCCTGGGCCGTGTCGACGTTGTCCATGCTCCCCTGCAGACGGGCCAGGACCCGGAGGGTGGATGCGGCGATGCCGACGTCCCGCGGAAGGGCCAGGCGTGCCGACCACAGCGAGTCCCGCCCGAACAGGGTGAAGAACCAGGGCGCGCCGGCGGCGTAGAACTCGTCCGCGGGCTGGCCGGGGATCACGAGCCGCAGGGCATCGAGATCGGAGAGCGCGCGGCGAAGCCAGGCGCCGAGTCGGGGCTCGAGCGCGCGGCCTTCCGCGATCGTCTCGTCGTGGCCCCCGGCCGAAGAGTCCGCCGGCGCGGCGACGACGATCTCGTCGTCGTGCAGGGCGAGCGCGAAGGTGACGGTGCGCGCACTCCGCGCCGGTGCGGTCACCGTCCACCGCGCGTGGATCCCGTCCGCGTCGACTGCGATCTCGGCTTCCGGTGCCCGCAGCACGCTGCGTTGCGGGCCGGAGACGATCACGGCCGTCTCCCCCTCCACGCGCACGTCCACGTCGCCACCGCCGGGCTGCCCGGCTTTCACGTCGTGCATCGAGGCGAAGTCGGGGACGAGTCGGAGACGGAGCTCGGTGGTCACGTCGACGTCCCGGCCGTTACGCAGCATCCACGTCTCGGTCAGCGCGCCCGGGCCCACTCGTCGAGAACGCTCGAGACGCACCCTCGGGTCGGGTTGGCCGCCATCGAGTCCGCGCAGAAGTCCGACGAACAGCAGGTCGCTCGCCCCTTCTTCCGCGGCGGAGATCCACTCGATCTCGGAGCCCTCGCCCGCGCATTCGAGCAGGCGCACGTGCCGCACATCGCCGTGGTAGATCCCGTGGATCGGCGCTGTGCCCAGGTCTCCCGTTCGCGCGGACCACACCTGGGTCGGCGCGCGCAGGGCGATGAGCGCGTCGTGCAGGAACGGCTGCTGCGCGGATACTGCCGCGGTCGTCTCGACGGTCATTCCTTGACGGCCCCTTCGCTGGCGTTCATGATTCGGCGTTGGAAGATGAAGAACATCACGGCGACGGGGATCGTCATGATGGCGGCGGCGGCGAGCTTCAGGGGGAACTGACTGCCCTGGCTGAGCTGTCCGCTCGCCAGCGATGCGACCCCCTTGGTCAAGGTCGTGAGTTCGGGCGACTGCGTCGAGATCACGAAGTGGCTCAGCTCGTTCCACGATCCCTGGAACGAGAGGATCACGATCGTGATCAGCGCGGGCCGCGCCATCGGCAGTACGACCGACCAGAAGATCCGGAACGACCCGGCCCCGTCGATCCGCGCCTGCTCCTCGACCGAGGGCGGGATCGACTCGAAGAAGTTCTTCATGATGAACACGCCCGCCGCATCCACCAACAGCGGCAGGATCATGCCGGCATACGAGTCGTAGATGCCGAGCTGGTTGATCACCAGGAACTTCGGAATCAGCAGAACCACGGTCGGCACCGCCATGACCGCGACGAGCGCGGCGAAGACGACGCCACGGCCGCGGAAGCGGAGCCGGGCGAGCGCGTACCCCGCCAGCGAGTTGAAGAACACGCGCCCGGCCGTAACGAACACCGTGACCACCGCCGAGTTGGCGAACCAGACCGGGAAGTCCGAGTTCAGGAACAGCCGCTCGTACGCCGCCCACGTCAGGGGGTTCGGCACGAGCGACATCGGGTCGGCGGCGGCGTCCGCATCCGTCTTCACCGATGTCGCCAGCTGCACGAGGAACGGGGCGATGTAGATCGCCGCGAGTGCGAGCAGGAGCGCATAGAGCGCGATCTGCCACGCCAGCCCGCGTCGGGGCCTCCCCACGCGCCTCTTCTTCGGAGCAGCCGGCGCCGCCGCCGCGCCGCGCTGCTCCGCGAGCACGTCGGCCTGCAGGGGGGTGATGCCGCTCATGATCGGCCGCCCTTCACTTCGTACTGCCGGGCTCGACGCCGCGACACGGGCCGATCCCGCAGGATCCAGCGCTGCAGGATCGTGAAGGCCACGATGATCACGAAGAGCACGAAGGCGATCGCCGCGCCCTGACCCCACTGCTGAGAGATGAACGCGGAGTCGTAGCTGAGGTAGGCGGGGGTCAGCGTCGTCTTCGCGGGGCCGCCCTGGGTGCCCGTGTAGATCTGGTCGAACACCTGCCAGGTGCCGATCAGGCCGAGCGTCAGCACGGTGAACAGCGTCGGCTTGAGCTGCGGAAGAGTCACGCGCCAGAAGCGCTGCCAGGCGTTCGCGCCGTCCATCATCGCCGCCTCCTCGACATCGGCTCCGATGTTCTGCAGCCCCGCGATGAACAGCAGCATGAACGTGCCGGATGTGGTGAAGATCGCCATCAGGATGAACGCCGACATGGCCACCGACGGGCCGGCCGCCCAGTCCCACCAGCTCACCCCGAGGAAGTCGTTTCCGGTCAGCACCTCGGGACCTGTGGTGACCCCGAACACGCCGAGCAGGTTGTGAAGCACCCCGCTCGGGTCGTTGAACCAGTTGGGCCCGTTGATACCGAGCCAGGACAGCACCTCGTTGATGGCGCCGGAGGTGGAGAACAGGAAGAGCCACAGAACGGTGATCGCGACCGAACTCGTCACCGACGGAAAGTAGAAGGCCGTGCGGAAGAACCCGCGCCCGCGCAGCACCGCGCGGTTGACCAGCACGGCCAGGAACAGGGCCAGCGCCGTCTGCAGCGGTACCACCAGCAGCACGTACCAGGCGTTGTTGCGGAGCGCGATGCCGAAGTCGCGACGGGCGAGCCCGCTCTCGGTCGTGACCGCGGCGTAGTTGTCGAGGCCGACGAACCCCACTGTCGAGGCGAGGGGGCTGCCGCGCCCACTCCAATCGGAGAAGCTCACCCACAGCGCCATCAGCACGGGGATGAGCAGGAACACACCGAGGATGACGAGCACGGGGAGCGTGAAGAGCCAGCCGGCGGCGGCCTCGCCGCGCCGAAGTCCCGCGTGGGGGGCTTCGGCGCGGCGGGGCCCCGCGGCGAGCACGGGCACCGC
>NZ_JAJHGO010000001.1:0-398416 GCF_020805625.1 Microbacterium sp. cx-59 | reverse complement strand
CCGGGGGTGGGGGGCGCCCCCCCCGGGGGGGGGCCCCCCCCCCCGCGGGGGGGGGGGGGGGGGGTGGGGGGGGCCGGGGCCGCGAGGCGAGAACGGTCACAGCGAGACGCCCTATTCGACGATCGCCTCGAGGTTCGACTGCGCCGAATCGAGGATCGACTGCGGGTCCGCGGTCTTGAGCGTCTCGAGCTGCGCGTTGAAGTCGCTGATGACGTCCGCGGCACCGGCCATCGTGGGCGGGAACTGCGCGTACTCGGCGCCGCTCAGGAAGGCAGTGAGGTCGGGGTTCGCGCTCGTCCATGCATCCGCCGCCGATTCGATCGACGGCATCGGTCCGAACGCTTCCGAGAACGCGAGCTGCTGATCCGTGCCCGTGAGGTACTCGACGAGCGCGAGCGCGGACTCCTGGTTGCCGCTGTCTGCCGCCATGCCCCAGCAGTTCGTGAACTGCAGGGTGCCCTTGCCGCCCGGACCCGCCGGGAGCTCGGCGACCGTGTAGGCGACATCCGGGTAGTCGTTGGTCATGGCTCCGGTGATCCAGTTGCCCTCGATCACCATCGCGGCCTTGCCGGTTCCGAACGCCTCGCCGCCCCAGCCCGCCCCCACGTCGGCGGCGAAGGCGAAGCTGCCGTCGTTCAGGTGCGTCTTCACGTAGTCGAGCGCCTCGAGGTTCTCCGACCCGTTCGCAATGACCGCGCCGTCTCCGTCGACGAGTCCTCCCCCGGCCTGGGCCATGAAGGCGCCCACCCGCTGGTACTCGGCGCCGAACGCGAGCCCGACGTGGTCGGCCGTCGTCAGCGTCGCGGCGACGTCGGCAAGCTGATCCCAGTCGGTCGGGATGTCGGCATCCGTCAGTCCGGCGGCCGCCCAGAGATCCGTGTTGATGATGAGGCCCAGCGTCGAGAAGTCCTTGGGCGCGCAGAAGAAGTCGCCGTCGAGGCTGAAGTTGTCGACGAGCGACGGATAGAAGTCGTCCTTGTTCGCGAGCTGGTCGCCGTAGGACGCCAGGGACCCGTTGCCCGCGTACCCGGCCAGCGCCTCCGGGGCGAGGTAGAACAGGTCCGGCGGCGAACCGGCCGCGAACCCCTGGGAGAGCTGCTGCGGAAGGTCGTTCGCCACCTGGACGGTCGCGTCGACGCCGGACTCGGCCGACCAGGCGTCGACGGCGGCTTCCACGGCCGCGGTCTCGGCGTCGCCGGACGAGCCGATCAGGAGCGTCAGTGCTCCGCTGCCACCGGACGCGGTCTCGCCGGCGTCGTCGAACCCGGAGCCGCCGCAGCCCGTGAGGACGAGCGCTCCGATCGTGAATAGCGTGCCCGCTCCGAGCAGCGCGCGCGTGTTCCGTTCCATTTCTCTCTCCTTTGATGAGTGCGATCGTGCGGGCAACGGTGCCGTCGTCGATCATTCGAACAGAATTTGATCGTTCAAGTCTTGTCGGCGATGCTAAGCAGACGTCGTTCCGGTGTCAAGGTTCCCGCGCGGCTTAGGATGGCGATTTGATCCGATGACGGCCGAAGGAGGCATTGCGTGTCGAAGTCACCGACGGTGGAAGACGTGGCTCTGGCGGCGGGCGTATCTCGCCAAACGGTGTCGAACGTGCTCAACTCACCGCACATCGTGCGACCCAAAACGCGCGAACGCGTCGAAGACGCCATCCGCTCCCTGAACTACCGTCCGCACGCGGCCGCGCGGCAACTGCGCACCCGACGGAGCTCGACGATCGGCATCCACCTCGACCCGTATGCCGGCGGTGTCTCGGGCGTGGTGCTCGACCGCTTCGTGCACGCGCTCACCGAACATGCCGGCGAGCGCGGGATGCGAGTGATGCTGTACGCCGCACGGGACGCGGACGACGAGATCGAACGGATGGGCGAGCTGGTCGACCGGGGCGAGGTCGACGCGATCGTCATCACCGGTACGTTCCGCGGAGACCCGCGCACCGGATGGCTTGCCGCGCACGACGTGCCGTTCGTGTCGTTCGGCCGCCCATGGGGCGCGGATGATGTCGCCGATCCGGCGCATCTCTGGGTCGACGTGGATGGCGCGGCCGGAACCCGCGCGGCGACAACCCATGCGCTCGGCATCGGCGACGGGCCGGTGGCCTTCTTGGGTTGGCCGTCCGGGTCGGGCACCGGCGATGATCGCGAGCGGGGCTGGCGCGAGGCCCTGTCGGGCGTCGGCGAGGGCCCGCGCTGGGTCGCTGAGGAGTCCGTCGACGAAGCGCGCCGCGTCGTCGGCGAGGCGGTGGCGGCAGGAGAGGTGCCGCGGGCCGTCGTCTGCGCCAGCGACTCGCTCGCGATCGGTGCGCAACTGGCGTTCGTCGCCGCCGGCCGGGACGTACCGGTGATCGGGTTCGACAACACGCCTGCCGCCGAAGCGCTCGGCATCTCCAGCATCGAGCAACGCCCGGAGGACGTCGCCTCCGGCGCCCTGCAGCTCCTGATGGGATCGAGCGGCACGATCGTCGCTCCCCGCGTCGCGGCCGCCGGCACCGCGCACGTGCTGGTCGAACCACGTCTCGTGCTGCGCTGAGCGCCGTGAGACGCGCGGTCCGCGCGACTTCTCCGGGCCGGGTGGTTACCGCGAGACGACGGTGAGGGTCGTCGTCGATCGGTAGGTACCCGCGGGGACGTCACCGGGGACCTCGAGTCGAAGGAGCGCACTGAGAACGGCCCGACCGACTCCGGTTCCTTCCGCCGCCGATGCGAACGTCATCGCCCCGGTGCCCGCGGCGAAAGGCTCCGCCAGAACGACCCCTCGCGCCGTCGAGTCCGTCGGAACCCTCACGGGCGAGAACGTCAACGCGTTCGCTGGCATTCGGGCGCTGTCGGCGATGAAGTCCGTGGTGGTGACCTGGACCGTGTATCCCGGCCGCGAGAGAACGCGAGCATCCTCGACAGCGAACGCGGGCAGTACCCCGGTGGACACCCGGATCCCGTCGTGCCGGGTCTCGGGCATCAGGGTCACGCGGGCGCCGACGGGAACGGCGAGCGAGAGCGCGCCATCGTGACCGTCCACGACCGGCGCCTCGATGCCGATCTCGCCCGCCGTCGGATCGACCGCGGGTGCACTGCATCCGGATCCGGCTTTCGCCGCGCCCGGGATCCGCGCCACCTGCGCGATGCCGACCGCGACCAGAGCGGCCGGGAGCGGCGCGTATCCGAGCGACGCAACGCGCTGCTGCCCGGCGCAAAGGGCGTAGCGAGCGAACGCGGCGAGCGTCTCGCCCTTCGCCACCGTGAAGCGAGTGCTGGTCTCGGTGGGCACCATGAGCGCGGCGTAACCCGAGATGGGGTATGCGATCGGGTCGGCGCTGCGGTACACGCCGTCGAGGTTCGGCGTCTCGGCGGCGGACGACGAGTCGGGGTCGATGTCGACCCCCGCGAGTGCCGCGGTGACGTTGACGGCGCCCGGACCGACGAAGTCGCCGTGCGCATTCCGCACCGCTGCCACCGTCAGCCCCATGCTCTCCGCGTACGACGCCTCGACGTACGCGATGGCCCCCCTGCCGTAGCTCTGCGAAACGTATCCGGCGACCCCCAACGAGCCGCTCTGTGCACGGAACGCGGATGTCGGCGGCACAAAGAGCGACATTTCCCCCTGCGTCCAGATGTTTGGATGCTCAGATGCCATCCACGCGGTGAACTGCGAGGAGGAACCGGAGGCGTCGGCCCGGACGACCGGAACGACGGCGAGGTCGGGAAGGGCGATGCCCGGGTTGTCGGCGAGCAACTGCGGGTCGTTCCACCGCGTGATCGCTCCGCTGAAAATCCCCGCTATGGCCGCGCCCGACAATCGGAGATCGGCGAATCGTGCGCCGTCGATGGTGAGGTTGTAGGCCAGGGCAGTGCCACCTCCGAGGAGAGGCACAGAGGCGTAGGCGCGAGCGGGCAGCGCAGCACCGGAATTCCCCTCCGGGGACCGAGGGAAGGGCACCTCGCCGACCGCGAAGTCGACGTTCTCCCTCATGAAGTCCTCGCGCCCCGCAACGGAGCCGGTTCCGGCGTAGGAGACAGTCATCCCCTCGTCCGCCTCAGCATCCCTGGCCCACGCACTCATTGCGCTCTGCGCCCACACGGACCCGGAGCCGGAAACGGATGCACCGCTCGCCCCCTGCGCAGGAACGGCACCCAGCACGAGAACCGCGCTGACGACAACGAACACCGCCAGGCGAGCCGTCCGTCGCGCCGTCCGTTCTCGCGCTCCGGACACCGTGAACATTCTTCTCCCCCGCACGACTGAACGGTATCGAGGGGAGGACCCTCGACGCGCCGACCGCGCCCAGTGTGCGCATGCCGTTCACCCGTAGGTCACGGGCCGACGAATCCGCGATGCGCCCTTCGGCACTTGAGCGTGGCGACCCGACGATGCGAAGGATTCCCTCGAATCCGCCTTCGCGGTCGTCATCTGCCTCCGCCTGACGATGCTCGGCGGGTGCGGGCCGTCCGACGCGCGCAACTCCTCCAACTCCGCGCTTTCGGGCAGGAAAGTAGCGACGGCGATCGATTCTGGAGGAGTTAGCCGAGCGAACGCCGCCCCAAAGGAGCGAGCGACGGGGTCAGCTCTGTTCCGAAGGCGCGAGCGGTGAGTTCAACCCTGTTCGGGGTACGCAAAAACCCCCGGAAAACCGGGGGTTTTACATTGCTGGGGTACCTGGACTCGAACCAAGAACAAAGGTACCAGAAACCTCCGTGTTGCCAATTACACCATACCCCAAGGGCTACTACGAGAAGCAGCACCGAGTGTCTAGCTTAGACCACCCCGGGCGATGGTTCAAACCGGCCCGACGTGGAGCGAACTCATCGGCGCCGCATCCGAGACGCAACGACGCGCTTCGTAGTGTGCAGCGGTGACAACCGTGGACACCCCCCTCTCTCCGCCCGTATCCATCCGGAATCCGAAGCGACTCGCGTGGCCGATCGGGTTGCTCTCCCTGTCGGGCATCGCCGTCGTGCTGACGGCGTGGAACGTATCCGGCTCGATGAGCGAGTACTACGGCGCGATCGCGCTGTCGATGAGCCAGAGCTGGTCGAACTTCTTCTTCGGCGCCTTCGATCCGGCGGGCACGGTCACTCTCGACAAGATCCCCGGGTCGTTCTGGATCCCGGCCCTTTTCGTTCGCGCCTTCGGCTTCTCCCCCGCCATCGTGATCATCCCGAACGCGTTGGCGGCCAGCGCGGCGGCCGTCGTCACCGCGATCACCGCGCGGCGCCTGGCCGGCACGGGCGCGGGACTCTTCGCCGGCGCGATCGTCGCGACCACGCCGATCCTCGTCGCCGTCGCCCGTTCCAACCAGCCGCAGTCGTTCTTCGTTCTCGCCCTCGCGCTCGTCGCGTGGGCGTCGGTCCGGGCGATCCAGCGGGCGAGTCTTCGCTGGTATCTCGTCGCGGGGCTGTTGATCGCCGTCGCGTTCCAGACCTACATGCTGGAAGCGTGGGCGGTGTGGGCGGCCCTGGCCGCGGCGTATCTGTGCACCCGTCAATCGTGGTGGCGGCGCATCTGGCACACCGCGGTCGCCGGTTCGCTCAGCCTCGTCGCCTCGCTGACCTGGGTCGCGATCGTGTGGCTGATTCCCGCATCCGCGCGCCCCTACGTGGGCGGTACCAACTCAAACAACCCGTGGGAGATGGTGTTCGGATACAACGGGCTCGGACGATTCACCGCATCCGCCGACAGCACCGACTACCGATCGTTCACACCGCCCTTCTCGGGTGACCCCGGCGCCCTCCGGCTCGTCAACGAACAGCTCGCCGGACAGATCGCCTGGCTGCTGCCGGCGGCGTTGCTCGCGATCGTCGTGCTGGCCGTCTTGCGCTTCCGGTCGGCTCTCGTGGTCTTCCTCGGCGTGTGGTTCGTCACCTTCGCCGCCATGTTCTCGGTCGTCGCGGGAATGCACCAGTTCTACACGTCGGCGCTCGCGCTTCCGGTCGCTCTCCTCGTGGGGACGGCCTTCTTCGTCGCCCGCGCGCGGCGGGTGCTGTGGGCGCAGCTCGCGCTGCTCGCGACCGCCGCGGTGACCGCCGTCGCTGTCGCCGCGATGTACACCGACCCCACCCCGATCCTCGCCGGCGTGCAGGCGGCCATCGCGGTCGTCGCCCTGGTCGCGCTCCTCATCGAGCACCGGCGCCGAGTCGCGCGCACCGCGACGGTCGTGCTCGTGCTGATCGGGATGCTGTTCGCTCCGGCCGCGTGGTCGGCGCTGACCATCGCCGCGCCGAGTTCGATCAACCCGACGGCGGCCGGGGTGGCGGTCATGTCCGTGGGCGGCGGGGCCGGCAGCGGCGGATTCGGCGGCGGGGCCGGCAGCGGCGCGCCCGGTGCGGGCGGCAGCGGCCCCGGCGCCGCGCCCGGGGCAGGCTCCGGCGCCGGAGCCCCCGGCGGGTCGGCCCCCGGCGGATCTGCGCCGAACGGCGGCATGCGGGGCGGCTCGTCGGCCCGTGACGGCGGCTCGTCGACGACCGGCCGCACTCCCTTCTCCTCCGTCGAAGCGGGGTCCGATGGCGAACTCATCGACTACCTCGTCGCACATCAGGACGGGGCGAGCTACCTCGTCGCGACGTTCGGCGCACAGGCGGCCGCATCCCTCATCATCGATTCGGGAGGTCAGTCCGTCCTCCCGATCGGCGGATTCGGCGGTAGTGATTCCGTGCCGACGCTCGAGGAGTTCCAGCAGATGGTCGCGGCCGGCGAGGTCGTCTATGTACTCGGTTCGGCGACGGGAGGATTCGGCGGCGGGTCGTCGTCATCGACGACCGAGGCGATCAGCGCGTGGGTGCAGGAGAACTGCGCCGTCGTGAGCGACGCCCCGGGCACGGCGACCCTCTCATCGTGTGCCGCCGTGGATGCGGATCGACCCGCCTCATGACGCGTGCCTGCACCGGAGCGTGCGCGGTGGCAGGACGGGTCGGTAGGGTCGCGGAATGACCGAGCGCACCGTGCCGAACCTGCCCTCCCGCGACTTCGCCGCAACGGTCGCGTTCTACGGGGCCTTCGGCTTCACCGTCACACACCGGAGCGATGAGTGGCTGGTGCTGCGCCGAGGAACCCTCGAGCTGGAGTTCTTCCGATTCCCCGATCTCGCACCGGAGGACAGCTCCTTCATGTGCAGCATCCGCGTCGACGACGTCGACGAGCTGTATCGAGCGATCGCGGCGGCCGGGGTCGTCGAGGCATCGACGGGTCGCCCGCGCCTACTTCCGGTGCGCCCGCAGCCGTGGGGGCAGCGCGCCGGGTTCCTCGTCGACCCCGATGGATCGCAGTTGCACCTGATCCAGAACGGGCCGACGCCCGAGTCGGCTCCCGCGTGACCTCGGACCCCTGACCCGTCGCCCGGGTCAGCCGACGCGCTGCACGAGAGCCCCGAGACGACGGATGCTCTCGGACTTGCCGAGCAGCTCGAGGGACTCGAAGAGCGGGGGTGAGATGCGCCGTCCGCTCGCGGCCACGCGGAGCGGCCCGTACGCGACGCGCGGCTTCAGGCCGAGACCCGCGATGAGCGTTTCCTGCAGGTCCGCCTGGATGCGCTCGGTGACGAACTCCGCCTCGGGAATGAGCTCGAGGGCGCCCACCGATGCGACGAGAACCTCGCCGGCGTTAGCGGGCAGTCCCTTCAGCGCATCCTCGTCATAGACGACCTCGTCACGGAACAAGAACCCGAGCAGCCCCGGCACCTCGCCGAGCAACTGCACGCGCTCCTGCACGAGCGGGGCGGATGCGGTGATCAGCGCCTGCTGCTCCCCCGTCGGAGTGTCGCCGATGAGACCGGCCTCCCGCAGGTACGGCAGGATCCGCGTCTCGAAGTCTTCGGGCGACAGCATCCGGATGTGGTCACCGTTGATCGACTCCGCCTTCTTCTGATCGAAGCGAGCGGGGTTCGGGTTCACGTCCGCGATATCGAACGCCGCGACCATCTCGTCGAGTGAGAACACGTCGCGGTCGGGCGCCAGCGACCAGCCGAGAAGCGAGAGGTAGTTGAGCAGGCCCTCGTGGATGAAGCCCTTCTCGCGCTGCAGGAAGAGGTCGGCCTTCGGGTCGCGCTTGGAGAGCTTCTTGTTGCCCTCCTCGCCGAGCACGAGCGGCATGTGCCCGAAGCGCGGCACGAAGTCGGTGACTCCCGCCTCGACGAGCGCACGGTAGAGCGAGAGCTGACGCGCGGTCGAGGGCATCAGGTCTTCACCGCGGATGACGTGGGTGATGCCCATGAGCGCATCGTCGACCGGGTTCACGAACGTGTACAGGGGCACTCCCCCGGCGCGCACGATCACGAAGTCGGGGAAGGACCCGGCGGGGAAAGTGACCTCGCCCCGGATGAGGTCGACGTAGGTGAGATCTTCGTCCGGCACACGCAGGCGCCAGGCGGGTTCGCGCCCCTCGGCCCGGAAGGCGGCCTTCTGCTCGTCGGTGAGATCGCGGTCGTAGTTGTCGTAGCCGAGCTGCTTCGCGCGACCGTTCGCGACGTTGCGGGCGTCGATCTCTTCGGCGGTCGAGTAGCTCTCGTAGACGACGCCCGCCGCGACGAGCTTCTCGAGCACGCCACGGTAGAGGTCGTGCCGCTCCGACTGGCGGTAGGGCGCGTGCGGGCCGCCGACCTCGACGCCCTCGTCCCAGTCGATCTCGAGCCAGCGCAGGGCATCCAGCAGCTGCTGGTAGCTCTCTTCGCTGTCGCGGGCCGCATCCGTGTCTTCGATGCGGAAGATCAGCTTGCCGCCGTTGTGCCGGGCGTACGCCCAGTTGAACAGTGCCGTGCGGATCAGGCCGACGTGCGGCGTGCCGGTGGGCGAGGGGCAGAACCGCACGCGCACTTCGGCGCCGGTTGCGGTGGTGGTGCGGGGATCTGGTGCGGAAGCCATAGGCATCCAGCCTACCCGCGCGGGGTCGGCGCTCCCGGCGGGATCGGCGCCGGCCGGATGCGGCGTCAGCTGCGGTACGCGCGGTCGTCGCCGATCGCCGCGATCGCTCGGGTGAGGGCCGCGAGGCCCGCGCGGAGCGCCGGTACCCGCTCCGCGTCGTGCGCGGTGACGACGTGCAGCGTGCGTTCCTCACCGGGAAGCGCGATCGCTCGAACGCCCGGCAGGACGGGGAACGATTCGACGGCCAACCGCGGCAGGGTCGCGACGCCGGTACGGCGAGCGACCATGCTCTCGACCGCGACGATGTTGTCGGTCTCGAACGCGATCCGGGGCTCGAAACCGGCACGCGCGCAGGACTCGAGCAGATGCCCCCGGCAGCGCGGGCATCCGGCGATCCAGTCCTCCTTGGCGAGCTCCGCCAGATCCACGGTCGAGCGCGCGGCGAGGCGGTGGTCGGCGGGCACGACCACCAGCAGGTCGTCGGAGCCCACGGTGCGAACCGCCAGCCCGTGGGCGCTCGCCCCGTGCGGATCGTCGCGGTCGCCCGGGTAGCTGAACGTGAGCGCGATGTCGGCTCTCCCCTCGCGGACGGCGGCGACCGCCTCCGGGGGCTCCGCCTCGACGTAGGTCACGGTGAGCCCGGGCGAGCGTTCCGCGAGATCGGCGAGGATGCGCGGCACGATGGTCGGCGATGCCGAGGGGAATGCGACGAAACGCACCCGCCCCGACTGCAGCCCGCGCAGCTCCGAGAGCTCCCCCGACGCCGCCGTCAGGGCGCGGTCGACTTCCGCAGCGTGGCGCGCGAGGACGCGCCCGGCGTCGGTCAGTCGCACCGATCGCCCGACCCGCTCGACGACCGCGAGCCCGAGCCGCGACTCCGCTCGACGCACCTGCTGGCTGACGGCAGGCTGGCTGTAGCCGAGCGCCGCGGCCGCCGCGGTGATCGACCCGGCCTCGGCGATGGCCCGGATGACTCGGAGGTCGGCGAGTTCGAGGTCGGTGTCATCCGTCACGTCGAAACCATAACATCAGCGCATGTTTTCGATCACACACATGTTGTAGACGAATGCGAGACAGCCCGGGATGCTGGACGCATGATCCTCCCCGCCGTCCTCGCCCCGCTTCGCGGCGCGTTCACGGGCGGCGCCGGCTACCTCTCGGCCTGCACCTCGGGGCTCTGGATGCGGCCGACGCACGCTGCGATCGTGGCCGATCTGGAACGGGGTGCTCGCACGGGTGCCGACCCGGCGCGGTACGACGCCGCCGTCGTCGAGAGTCGTGCGGCCTTCGCCCGCCTGGTCGGTGTGGCCCCCGGCGCGGTCGCGATCGGATCGCAGACGTCGGTGCTCGCGGCGCTGATCGCCGCCAACCTTCCCGACGGCGCGCAGGTGCTGTGCGCCGAGGGCGACTTCTCCTCCGTTGTGCTCCCGTTCGTGCACGCGGGTCGAGGGATCCGCATCCGCACCGTGCCGCTCGCGCACCTCGCTGAGGCGATCGATGCCGAGACGACGCTCGTCGCCTTCTCGATCGTGCAGTCGGCGACCGGAGAGGTGGCGGATGCGGCCGAGATCATCGCCGCGGCGCGGCGTCACCGTGCGCTCACGTTCGCCGACGCGACGCAGGCGATCGGATGGCTGCCCGTCGACGCCACCCTGTTCGACGCGCTCGTCTGCCATTCGTACAAGTGGCTGTGCGCGCCGCGCGGGGTCGCCTTCCTCGCCCTGAGCGACGCGTTAGTCCGCACGCTCCGCCCCGTGCAGGCCGGATGGTTCGCGGGCGAAGACCCCTGGTCATCCTGTTACGGCGCCGACGTCGATCTCGCCGGCGACGCACGCCGGTTCGATGTCTCCCCCGCCTGGCAGGCCTTCGTCGGCGCGGCCCCCGCGCTGACACTGTTCGCGGATGCGGACCGCCACGCCCTGCACCGCTACACGACCGGGATGGCCGATGAGTTCCGTCGCCGCCTCGACCTGCCTCTCCCCGAACGCCCCAGCGCCATCGTCGCCTGGCACGACCCGAACGGGCAGTCGCTCGCGGATCTTCGCGCCGCCGGCATCGTCGCATCCGGTCGCGCCGGGCGGGCGCGCGTCGCCTTCCACATCTTCAACGACGAGGAAGACGTCACCCGCGCCGCACAGGCACTCGGCCGCTGACGCGCCCGAGCGGAGAACACACCGTCACCATCCCGACCAGCACGAGCGCCGTGAGGGCAAGACCGTCGTAGCCGATGTTCGTCAGCACCCATCCGGCGAGCACCGAACCGGCCGCCGCACTCAGGGTCATCGCGGTGTCGCTGAGTCCCTGCCGGCGCGGGCGCCGGAGAGTGGGCGTCGACTCCGTCAGAAGCGCCGCGCCCGCGACCGTCGCCGCGCTCCAGCCGAGCCCGAGCAGGAGAAGCGCGACGGCGACACCGACCTGCGAGTGCGGGAAGACCGCCGCGACCACGAGCGATGCGGCCAGCACCGCCTGACCGACCAGGATCACGGCGAGCCGGCCGATCCGGTCGGCCAGCCATCCGAACACGGGCGACAGTCCGTACATGCCGAAGACGTGCAGCGCGATCGTCACCCCCACGACGACCGTGACGTCGCCGCCGTGCACCATGTGCGACAGGTGCACCGGCGTCATCGCCATCACCGACGCCATCACGACGTGGCTTCCGGCGACCGCGAAGATCGCGTAGCGCGCCGCGCGCGGGCGATCGACATCGTTGACGCGTCCTGCTCTCGCCGCTCCCGAGGCCGCGATGCGCTGCGCCCAGAGCAGCGGGTCGGGGCGCAGCGCCACCAGATACAGCGCGAGCGCGAGCACCTGTGCGACGAAGGAGAAGAGATACGAGCCGGTCAGGTGCGGCATGCCGAGCGCTTGCCCGACGACCTCGCCGGGACCGACCAGCAGCGGTCCCGCGACCCCGCCGACGGTCGTCGCCCACACCACGACCGACAGATCGCGTGCGCGACGTCGGTCGGTCGCGAGATCGGTCGCGGCGAAGCGCGACTGAAGGTTGCCGGCGTTTCCCATGCCGATCAAGACGACCCCGACCAGCAGCAGGGGGAACGATCGGACCGCGGCGGCCGTAACGACGATCGCGATCCCGACGAGCGCGAGGCCGTTGCCGAGGGTCAGCGCGACGCGGCGACCGCGGCGCCCCGCGAGTCGGGCGAGCGGGATGGCGGCCAGGGCGGCGCCGAGGGTGACGGATGCGGTCGCGAACCCCGACAGTCCGTCCTGACCCGAGAGGTCCGCCGCGAGCAGGGCGCCGAGCGACACGGTCGCGCCGAAGGCGACCCCGCCGAGCACCTGCCCCGCCGCAAGGACTCGGACCGTGCGCCGCTGGGCGCCTTCGATCTCAGAACCGGATGGCGCCGCATCCGGCATCGCGCTCACGCGTCGCGGACGGTGTTGCGCAGAATGCCGAGCCTGGTGATCTCCACCTCGACGACATCGCCCGCGACGATCTCGCCGACGCCCGCGGGCGTCCCGGTCAGGATGACGTCGCCCGGAAGCAGCGTGAAGGCGGCCGAGGCGTAGGCGATCACGTCGGCGACGGAGTGCACCATGTCGGTGAGCGGGGCGTCCTGGCGGACGTCGCCGTTGACCCGGGTCACGACGCGCGCGTCGCCGGACGGATCGAACTCGGTTTCAATGGCCGGACCGATCGGGCAGAACGTGTCGAAACCCTTCGCGCGCGCCCACTGACCGTCGGAGCGTTGCAGGTCTCGGGCGGTGACATCGTTCGCGATGGTGTAGCCGAAGACGTACTCGTGCGCGCGTTCGGCAGGCACGTTCTTCGCGATGCGGCCGATGACGACCGCGAGCTCGCCCTCGAACTCGACCCGCGCGGACTGCTTCGGGCGCACGATCGAATCGTTCGGGCCGATGACCGAGGTGTTGGGTTTGAAGAACAGCATCGGCTCGGCCGGCACGTCGTTACCGAACTCGGCCGCGTGCGCGCGGTAGTTGCGTCCGACCGCGACCACCTTCGAACGAGGAATGACCGGCGCCAGCAGGGCGATGTCGGAGATGGGGACGCGAACGTCGGTGGTCTCGTACCCGACGAACATCGGGTCGCCGGCCAGAACGACCAGTTCTTTCCCGTCGACGATGCCGTAGGTGATGGCGTCCTGGTGACTGAAGCGCGCGATTCTCACCCGCTCAGCCTACCCAGGACGCCGATCTCCGGGACTCCCGCTCATGGTGCCGCCATACCCACCGCGCTCGGTGCGCCACATCCGGTGTGTCCCACATCCTGTGCCCCGTCGCCTTCTGTGTCCCACATCCGGTGCCCCCTCGCCTTCTGTGTCCCACTTTTTGCCGCTATGGGCGGGTCAGAGCGACAAATAGTGGGACATGGACTGCAAATAGTGGGACATGGATGCGGAGACGCCACCGCCCGAGGGCACCACCGCTCGAGGGCACCCTGCTCGAGGCCACCACCGCCCGAGGGCATCACTGCTCGAGGGCACCCTGCTCGAGGGCACCACCGTGCGAGGGGTCAGGCGTCGAGGCGCAGCAGCCAGCCGTGCGTGTCTTCGCGGCGGCCGTACTGGATGTCGGTGAGTTCCTCGCGGAGCGACAGGGCGAGCGAGCCGGTGGGCTGCTCGTCGAAGAAGCCTTTGCCCTTCAGCACGCCGATCGGAGTCACGACCGCGGCCGTACCGCACGCGAACACCTCGACGATGTCACCGGAGGCCACACCCTCGCGCCACTCGGCCAGCGACACGTCACGACCCTCGACCTTGTGGCCGCGGTCGCGGGCGAGCTGGAGGATCGAGTCACGGGTGATGCCCTCGAGGATCGACTCGGACTGCGGGGTGACCAGCGTGCCGTCCTTCTTCACGAAGACGATGTTCATTCCGCCGAGCTCTTCGACGTTGCCCTCCTGGTCGAGGAAGACGACCTGGTCGCACTCGTTCTCGTAGGCCTCGGACTGCGGCAGGAGGCTCGCGGCGTAGTTGCCGCCGGTCTTGGCCGCGCCCGTGCCACCCTTGCCTGCGCGCGCGTAGTCCTCGCTCAGCCAGATCGACACGGGCTGCACGCCGCCCGTGAAGTAGGCCCCGGCGGGGCTCGCGATCACGTAGTAGTTCACCTTGTTCGCCGGGCGCACCCCGAGGAACGCCTCCTTGGCGAACATGAACGGTCGCAGGTAGAGGCTCTGGTCGGCGCCGCTCGGCACCCAGGCGCCGTCGACCGCGACGAGCTCGCGGATCGACTGCACGAAGTACGACACGGGCAGTTCGGGCAGCGCGAGGCGGCGGGCCGAACGCTGCAGACGTCGTCCGTTCTGGTCGGGTCGGAACGTGTGCACCGAACCGTCCGCGTGCCGGTAGGCCTTGATGCCCTCGAAGATCTCCTGGCCGTAGTGCAGCACCGCGGCGGCGGGGTCGAGCGAGATCGGACCGTACGGCTGCACGCGCGGGCGGTGCCATCCGCCGCCGACCGACCAGCAGACGTCGACCATGTGGTCGGTGAAGTGCGTGCCGAAGCCCGGGTTCTGCAGGATCTGCTCGCGCTCGGCCGCGCTCTTCGCGTTCAGGTTCTTGCGGACCAGGAACGAAAGAGGGGCAAGGCCGGCGTCCGGATCGGTATCGAGAAGAGTCATGAGTGTCTCGCTTCATCTGCGCACGACGTGCGCGGTGGTCGGGGGCGGCGACGGATGCTGCGATCCAGGCTACGCCTGGACGCGCTGAGCGATCGCGTCGCCGATCTCTGCGGTGGGGCGCGCGTGGGCGCCGCGGGTCGCGATGTCCTCTTCCACGGCGCGGGTGACGCGAGCGGACTGGCTCTGCAGCCCGAGGTGATCGAGCAGCAGCGCAACGGACAGGATCGCGGCGGTGGGATCGGCCTTTTGCTGGCCGGCGATGTCGGGCGCCGAACCGTGCACGGGCTCGAACATCGACGGGAACGCGCCGTCCGGGTTGATGTTGCCGGATGCGGCGAGGCCGATGCCACCGGTGACGGCGCCAGCCAGGTCGGTCAGGATGTCACCGAAGAGGTTGTCGGTGACGATCACGTCGAAGCGGCCCGGGTTCGTGACCAGGAAGATCGTTGCCGCGTCGACGTGCAGGTAGTCTACGGCGACCTCCGGGTGCTCGGCGGCCACCTCGTCGACGATGCGCTTCCAGATCCCACCGGCGTGCACGAGCACGTTGGTCTTGTGCACGAGGGTCAGCTTCTTGCGCCGACGCTCGGCCTGCGCGAACGCGAAACGCACGACGCGCTCGACGCCGAAGGCGGTGTTCACCGAGGTCTCGTTCGCGATCTCGTGCGGGGTGCCGACGCGGATCGCGCCGCCGTTGCCGACGTAGGGGCCCTCGGTGCCCTCGCGGACGACCACGAAGTCGATCTCGCCGGGCGCGGCGAGCGGCCCGGGTGCACCCGCGTAGAGCTTCGACGGGCGCAGGTTCACGTAGTGATCAAGCGAGAACCGCAGCTTCAGCAGGAGTCCGCGTTCGATGTTCGCGTTCTTCAGTCGGGGATCGCCGGGCACGCCGCCGACCGCTCCGAGCAGGATCGCATCGTGGCCCGCGATCGCGGTGAGATCCTCGTCCGTCAGGGTGTCGCCGGTCTCGAGGTATCGCCCGACACCGAGCGAGAAGCGCGTCTTCTCGAACGAGACCTCGGATGCGGCGGTCACCGCGTCGAGAACCTTCTCGGCTTCGGCGACGACCTCCGGACCGATGCCGTCACCGGGGATGACGGCGAGCTTCACGACGCGCGACATGGCACTCCTTGATCACGATGCCGCCGGCGCGCAGACGCACCGCGCGGAGTTCAGCGGGTTCGTCCCAGCGTAGTGGCCGCGATGACGGCCGCCACGATCACGAGACCCGAGCCGATGAGCGACGTCGCGCCCACTCCCGTGTCGAAGGCGTGCGCCGCGGCGCTGCGCAGTGCCTCGCCCGTCGCCGGCTCGAGCCGATCGGCCGCGGCCATCGCGCCCGCGAGGGTCTCGCGGGCGGCGGTCGCCGCATCCGCCGGCATGCCCGCCGGCAGCTGCAGGTTCGACCGGTAGAGCGCGGTCAGGAGTCCGCCGAGCACGGATGTGCCGAGCACCGCACCGACCTCGTACGCCGTCTCCGACACTGCACTGGCCGCGCCGGCCTTCGCGGGCGGGGCGCTCGAGAGGATCAGCTCGTTCGACACGGTCTCGGCCATGCCGATACCGATGCCGAGAGAGACGAATGCGGCGGCGAGGACGCCCACGGCGTTCGGATCGGTCGAGAGGGCGATGATGATGTACCCCGCGAACGAGAACACCAGCGCCCCCGGGATGACCACCCGCGGCGAGAGGCGCTTCGAGATCGGAACCACCACGAGTCCCGCGACGATCATCGCCGCGAGTCCCGGCACGAGCGCGAGGCCCGCCTGGAGGGGCGACAGACCGATGATCAGCTGCAGATGCTGCGCGACGAAGTAAAGGAACCCGACGAGCGCCATGATGCTCAGGAGGTTGACCGCGAGCGCGCCGCTGAACGATCCGCGCTGGAACAGACGCATGTCGAGCATCGGGTTCGCGACGCGCAGCTGCCGGCGCACGAAGACCACACCGAACGCGACGCCCGCGGCGAACAGCACGCCGATGATCGGCGTCGGGCCGTGAACGGCGAGTTCCTTGATCGCGTAGACGATCGGCACCATCGTGGCCATCGAGAGCACGATGCTGATCGGGTCGATCCGGCCGGGCTTCGGATCGCGGCTCTCGGGCACGAGAAGCGGCGCGAAGATCAGCAGTGGCACGAGCACCGGCACCGCGAGAAGGAAGACGGATCCCCACGCGAAGTGCTCGAGCAGCAGTCCACCGACGATCGGACCGAGCGCGGAGCCCGCGGAGAACATGGACGCCCAGACGGCGATCGCCAGTCGGCGCTGATCACGGTCGGTGAAGATGCTCCGCAGCAGCGACAGGGTCGACGGCATGAGCATGGCGCCGAAGACACCCATGAGGGCGCGGCCCGCGATCAGCAGTTCTGCCGACGGAGCGAAGGCGGCGAGGGCCGAGACCGTGGCGAAGCCGGTCGCGCCGATGAGCAGCATCCGGCGCCGACCGAAGCGGTCGCCGAGCGTCCCCATGGTCACGAGGAGCCCCGCGAGCACGAGCGGATACGCGTCGATGATCCAGAGCTGCTGTGCGCTCGTCGGCTGCAGTTGCAACGCGATCTCGGGCAGGGCGAAGCTCAGCACCGTGTTGTCGACCGATACGAGCAGCACGGGCAGCATCAGCACCGCGAGCGCGGTCCAGCCGCGCCAGCCGACCCGTCGTCCGTGGGCCTGTGCGAGGTCGAGTTCTTCAGTGAGTGTCATCATTTGTATACCGTCCAGCTGGTATAGTAACAGACATCCGCCCTCCCCCGTCGTTACGATCGGATCCATGAGCAGACCACCCCGCGCCCGCGAACTGGTGCTCGACGCGTTCGAAGCGCTGCTTATCGACGAGGGCGAACGTGCCGCCACGATGGAGGCCACCGCACGCGCGGCGGGCGTCTCCAAAGGCGGCCTGCTCTACCACTTCGGCTCGAAGGACGCGCTCGAGGCAGGGCTCATCGAACGCCTCGACGCGCTCGCGCAAGACGACATCGAGCGGATGTCGGTGGCCCCGGACGGGCCGGTGGCATACTTCGTACGCACCTCGGTCATGTCGGACGACCCGCTCGACCGCGCACTCATCGCCGCATCGCGGCTCGCGCAGGGCGGCCACGCCGCCGCGGGAGCCGCGCTCCGCGCCATCCGGGGGCGCTGGGCGGACGCCCTGCGTCCGCACACGGCCGACGACACCGCGCTCGACCTGGTGATGCTCGTGAGCGACGGGCTGTACTACAACAACGCGCTCGAGACCGGCGGCCTCACCGGCCCCATCCCGACGGGCCCCGCGATGGACGCCCTGATCGCCTTGGTCGAGCGCTCGACCAAGGACTGACCGGCGCCCGCCGCCCGCAGCGCGCCGCTCCCAGAGCTCCGCTCTCAGAGCGCCGTGGTCAGGACTCCGTGATGGCGATCTGCCGGAACAGGTCGGCGCCCACGGCCGCCCCGATCTCGTCGAGCAGCGCGTCGGGCACGGGCGAGTCGACCGTCAGCACCGAGAGCGCGCGGCCCGTGGCATCCGGGTGAGCCACCTGCAGACCCGCGATGTTGATGTTCGCGTCACCGAGCAGACGCCCGTAGATCGCCACGATCCCGGGGCGATCCGCGTAGCGCATCACGACGTGGTGACGTTCGATCGGCACCTCGATCTCGTACCCGTTCACGTCGACGATCTTCGGCACCATCCGGGTGCCGGCGAGAGTGCCCGACACGGTGAGCACCGTGCCGTCGGAGAGCGTTCCGCGCAGGATCGTGATGTTGCGGTACAGCGGGCTGTCGGCCTCGACGATCAGGCGGGTCTCGATGCCGCGCTGCTCGGCGAACAGCGGGGCGTTCACGTACGAGACGCTCTCGCTGACGATGTTGGCGAGGATCCCCTTGAGCGCGGCGAGGCGGTAGACGCTGACGTCGTACCCAGCCAGCTCGCCGCGCACCTCGATGTCGAGGTTCGTGAGCGCACCCTGGGCGAGCCCGGAGAAGAACTGCCCGAGCATCTCGACGAGCGCGATGCCGGGCCGGACGAACGGGTCGATGAGACCACCGGCGACGTTGACCGCATCCGGAACCAGATCGCCCTCGAGAGCGAGCTTGACCGACTTCGCGACCGAGACACCGGCCTTCTCCTGCGCCTCTTCGGTCGACGCGCCGAGGTGCGGGGTGACGACGACGTTCGGGAGGTCGAGCAGCCTGGCCGCCGGGCCGCCCTGAGCGGGGGGCTCGCTCGTGAAGACGTCGAGGCCGGCGCCGGCGATCTCACCGGTGGTCAGCGCGGTGTACAGCGCCTCTTCGTCGATCAGTCCGCCGCGGGCGACGTTCACGATGACCGCGGTCGGCTTCATCCGCTGTAACTGCTCGGTGCTGATCATGCCGGTCGTCTCGGGCGTCTTCGGCATGTGGATGCTGATGAAGTCGCTTTGGGCGAGAAGTTCGTCGAGCGTCAGCAGCTCGACGCCGAGCTGCTGCGCGCGGGCGCTCGTGACGTAAGGGTCGTAGGCGACGACGCGCATGTCGAACGCCTGAAGACGCGCGGCGATGAGCGCGCCGATGCGGCCGAGCCCGATGATGCCGACCGTCTTCTCGAACAGCTCGGTTCCGGTGAACGAGCTGCGCTTCCACGCACCGGCGGCGAGCGAGGCGTGCGCGGCCGGGATACGGCGCGCGAGGCTCAGGATGTGCCCGATCGTGAGCTCGGCCGCCGACACGATGTTCGACGTCGGCGCGTTCACGACCATGACACCGGCCGTGGTCGCCGACTTGATATCGACGTTGTCGAGGCCGACACCCGCACGGGCGATGACCTTCAACGCGGGCGCCGCCGCGATGGCTTCGGCGTCCATCTTGGTCGCCGAGCGGATCAGCACCGCGCTGGCGTCAGCAAGAGCCGGCAGGAGCACTGAGCGATCTGCTCCGTCCACCTGACGGATCTCGAAGTCCGGACCGAGCGCGTCGATCGTGGCGGGAGAGAGCTCTTCGGCGATGAGGACGACGGGCTTGGTCACGGCGGTGTCCTTAGGCGTGCGGGACGTCGCGGCAGGCGCGACGAAGGGTGTGGATCGGGCCGCCGCACGCCACAGGGAGGCACGGCGGAAAGGCCAGCTTAACGGCCCGCACCCGAGGGTTCGGACCGTGTGACGCCCGTTAGCCGCCGTACAACGAGGTGTTGACGGATGCGTACGCCAGCACGTCGAGCCAGAAGACGGCGACGAGCGCGAGGCCCGTCAGCATCACCAGCACGAACGGGAGAACCCGCCGTCGCCACCCGAGCGCGAAGGCGCCCGCGAACGCGAGGATCGGGAACAGCACCGGCAGCACGAGAACGAACCACCCGTAGCCGGTGAGCCCTTCGACACCCGACGCCTGCTGGGCGAGGAACGACACCGCCGTCCACACCGCCCAGGCGTAGAACAGGCCGAAGCCGCCGGCGATGGTCGCGACGAGCCACACCGGCAAGGCGGAGCGGCGGGTCGGAGCGTCGGACGTCGTGTGCGCCATCAGGCACCCACTCCCACGAGAAGGAACGGCCAGGGCAGCAACACGATCGCGCCCACGATGAGAAGCAGCATCCGGACCCATGTGCGCCCGCCCCGGGTGAGGAAGAAGACCGTGCCGAACCAGATCACCGGCGCGAGCACAGCGAGACCCCAGGTCACGACGTACCCCGTGGAGTCCAGGAAGAGCTGCGCGACGAACTGAAGACGCGAGCCGCCGATGAACCAGCCGACCGCCAGCAGCAGGTAGATCCCGCCGAGCACACCGAGCGAGACGAGCGTCGCGTTGCCGGCCGGCGCTCCGGCGGCGGGCGAGGCGGCAGCGGCTGACACGGCAGGTGATCCTGCAGCGGTCGCGCCTGCCGAGGCCGCGCGTGCGGAGGCAGCGGCGGTTCCGGGCGTCGCGTCCGCATCCGGAGTCGCACCCGCGGGGGTCGAGACGGTGGCCTCACTCCCCCGTCCGACCGCCGTGTAGCCCTTCGGGAGTCCGGTGGGCGGCGGTGTCGCGGGCACACCGACGTCGAGCGTCGGGTCGTCGTCGCCGCCCCAGCTCAGGGCGTCATCGTCAAGTCGGGCCATGCCCCCCAGCGTACGCGGAGCAACCCCGCCCCGACCCACCCCTCATTGCGCGAGCCACCCCCTTCCGACCGCCCCGGAAAGGGGTCGGTCGCGCGGAAGGGGGTGGCTCGGCGGAAGAGCGGTCGGGATCAGCGCGCGGCGGAACCCTCGGTGTAGTCCTCGTCCTGCTGCTTCCACGCGAAGAGCGAACGCAGCTCCTTGCCGGTGGCCTCGATCGGGTGCCCGGCAGCCTTCTCGCGGAGGGCGAGGAACTCGGGGGCTCCCGCATCCTGGTCGTCGATGAAGCGCTTCGCGAACGCGCCCGACTGGATGTCGCCGAGCACGGCCTGCATGTTCTCCTTGACGCGCGGGTCGATGACGCGCGGGCCCGAGACGTAGTCGCCGTACTCTGCCGTGTCGGAGATCGACCAGCGCTGCTTGGCGATGCCGCCCTCCCACATGAGGTCGACGATGAGCTTCAGCTCGTGCAGCACCTCGAAGTAGGCGATCTGCGGCTGGTAGCCGGCCTCGGTCAGGGTCTCGAAGCCGTACTGGACGAGCTGCGAAACGCCACCGCACAGGACGGCCTGCTCGCCGAACAGGTCGGTCTCGGTCTCTTCGGTGAAGGTCGTCTTGATGACGCCGGCACGGGTTCCGCCGATCGCCTTCGCGTACGACTTCGCGAGGTCCCAGGCCTGGCCCGACGCATCGCGCTCGACGGCGATGATGTCGGGGATGCCGCGGCCGGCGACGAACTCGCGACGCACGGTGTGGCCCGGTGCCTTCGGGGCGATGAGGATGACGTCGACACCCTCGGGAGCGTCGATGTAACCGAAGCGGATGTTGAAGCCGTGCGCGAACGCGAGGGCCTTGCCCGGGGTCAGCTTGTCCTTGATCGAGTCAGTGAAGATCGAACGCTGGTACTGGTCGGGCGCGAGGATCATGATGACGTCGGCCCACTCGGTGGCGTCGGCGACCGACAGCACCTGGAACCCGTCGTCCTGCGCCTTCGCGGCGGACTTCGAGCCGTCCTTCAGCGCGATGGCGACCTCGACACCCGAATCGCGAAGGTTCTGCGCGTGCGCGTGACCCTGCGAGCCGTAGCCGACGATCGCGACCTTCTTGCTCTGGATGATCGACAGGTCGGCGTCGTGGTCGTAGAAGATCTCAGCCATGTTCGTCTTTCTCTTTCCTTCGTTTCCGAGTGTGTTTGTCCGGTGCGGATCAGCGGTGCGACCCGCATCCGGTGGACGGGAATGAATCAGCCGCGCAGCACGCGTTCGGTGATGCTCTTGCCGCCGCGGCCCATCGCGAGCAGGCCCGACTGCACGAGCTCCTTGATGCCGAAGGGCTCGAGGGCACGCAGGAGTGCGTCCACCTTGCCCTTGTCGCCCGTGACTTCGATGACGACCGCATCCGGGGCGTAGTCGACGACCGAGGCGCGGAAGAGGTTCACGACCTCGAGCACGTTCGATCGGGTCGAGTTGTCGGCCTTCACCTTCACCAGCACGTGTTCGCGCTGGACGGATGCGGAGAAGTCGAGCTCCACGATCTTGATGACGTTGATCAGCTTGTTGAGCTGCTTGGTCACCTGTTCGAGCGGAAGTTCGTCGACGTCGACGACGACCGTGATGCGAGACAGACCCGGCACCTCGGTGACGCCCACGGCGAGCGACTCGATGTTGAAGCCGCGCCGGGCGAAGAGCCCCGCGACACGGGTCAGGAGACCGGGCTTGTCCTCGACCAGGAGGCTCAGCACGTGACTGGTCATCTCAGGCCTCCTGATCGAACGTCGGCGCGTGCTCGCGGGCGTACTGGACGTAACTGTTGCTGACGCCCTGTGGCACCATCGGCCAGACCATCGAGTCCGCCGAGACGACGAAGTCGATGATGACCGGACGATCGTTGGTCGCCAGCGCGAGCTCGATCGCCGCGTCGATCTCGTCTTCGCGTTCGACCCGGATGGCGAGGCAGCCGTACGCCTCGGCGAGCTTCACGAAGTCCGGGATGCGGGCGGTGCCGTGGCCGGTGTTCAGGTCGGTGTTCGAGTGGCGGCCGTCGTAGAAGAGCGTCTGCCACTGGCGCACCATGCCGAGCGAGGAGTTGTTGATGATCGCGACCTTGATCGGGATCTCGTTGATGACGCAGGTCGCGAGCTCCTGGTTCGTCATCTGGAAGCAGCCGTCACCGTCGATCGCCCAGACCACGCGGTCGGGTTCGGCGACCTTCGCGCCCATCGCGGCCGGAACGGCATACCCCATGGTGCCGGCGCCGCCGGAGTTCAGCCACGAGTTCGGGCGCTCGTACTTGATGAACTGCGCCGCCCACATCTGATGCTGGCCGACGCCCGAGGCGTAGATCGCCTCCGGTCCGGTCAGTTCGCCGATGCGCTGGATGACGTGCTGCGGAGCGAGGAGCCCATCGGTCGTCGGAGCGTAGCCGAGGGGGAACTCCTCGCGGAGACCGTCGAGGTAGGACCACCACTCCGAGATGTCGGGCTGGGCGCCGTCGATGGCACCGCGGAAGGCGGCTTCGAGGTCGACGAGCACGTCGCGCACGTCTCCGACGATCGGCACGTCCGCGAACCGGATCTTCGAGATCTCGGCCGGGTCGATGTCGACGTGCACCACCTTGGCATTCGGGGCGAACAGCGCCGCCTTGCCGGTCACGCGGTCATCGAAGCGGGCGCCGAGCGCGATCAGCAGATCGGACTCCTGCAGTGCGAGGACGGCGGGGACGGTGCCGTGCATACCCGGCATGCCGAGGTGCTGCGCGTGCGAGTCGGGGAAGGCACCGCGCGCCATGAGGGTCGTGACGACGGGCGCGCCGGTCGCCTCGGCGAGCACCTTCAGCTCGTCGGACGCGTGCGCGCGGATCACTCCGCCGCCCACGTACAGAACGGGCTTCTTCGCCTCGGCAAGCAGCTGGGCTGCCGCCTGGATCTGCTTGCCGTGCGCCTTCGTGACCGGACGGTATCCGGGCAGGTCGATCTTCGGCGGCCAGACGAACGGCGACGACGCCTGCTGGGCGTCCTTCGTGATGTCCACAAGGACGGGACCGGGGCGCCCCGTGCCGGCGATCTCGAACGCCGCGGCGATCGCGCCCGGGATGTCTTCGGGACGCTTGACCAGGAAGGAGTGCTTCGTGATCGGCATCGTGATGCCGACGATGTCGGCCTCCTGGAACGCATCCGTTCCCATGAGGGTCGAGAAGACCTGGCCGGTGATGCAGACGAGCGGCACCGAGTCCATGTAGGCGTCGGCGATCGCCGTCACCAGGTTCGTGGCACCGGGACCGGACGTTGCGATCGCGACACCGATGCGACCGGATGCGGCGGCGTAGCCCTCGGCGGCATGACCGGCGCCCTGTTCGTGGCGCACGAGGATGTGGCGCACCGCGTCGTCATCCATGAGCGGGTCGTACACGGGCATGATCGCGCCGCCCGGCAGACCGAAGACGTCGGTGACGCCGAGCAGGTCGAGCGAACGGACGACGGCTTCGGCACCCGTCATGATGGGCGCCGAAGAGGAGCGGACAGGCGGCCGTGGAACGGCCGCGGTGGTGTCGGATGACATGGTGATCGACCTCATTGCAGGGAGGATGGGGGCTGAGGGCCCGGTCTATCCAGTGACCGCGCCCTCCGCGGCGGAGTGCACGAGCTTGGAGTACTTGGCCAGGACGCCACGGGTATAGCGCGGGGGAAGCGGCTCCCAGCCAGAGCGGCGGGAGACAAGCTCAGCCTCGTCGACGAGTAGGTCGAGAGTGCGAGCCGCGATATCGACCCGTATCAGATCACCATCGCGCACGAAGGCGATCGGACCAGCGTCGACCGCTTCGGGTGCTATGTGGCCGATGCACAGGCCGGTTGTGCCGCCTGAGAATCGTCCGTCCGTCAAGAGTAATACATCTTTTCCGAGGCCCGCGCCCTTGATGGCGGCGGTGATGGCGAGCATCTCGCGCATTCCCGGGCCGCCCTTGGGGCCCTCGTAACGGATGACGATGACATCTCCCGCGGAGATCTCGCCGTTGGTGAGCGCGTCCATGGCGCCGCGCTCGCGCTCGAACACCTTCGCCGGTCCTTCGAAGACGGATGCGTCGAACCCTGCGGTCTTCACGACGGCGCCTTCGGGGGCGAACGTGCCCTTCAGGATGGTGATTCCGCCGGTCGCGTGGATCGGGTTGTCGAGCGTCCGGATCACGGTGCCGTCGATCGGGTCGGGGTTCAGCGCTTCGAGGTTCTCGGCGACGGTCTTGCCGGTCACGGTGAGGGCGTCGCCGTGCAGGAGACCGGCGTCGAGGAGGGCCTTCATGAGAACGGGGATGCCGCCGTGGCGGTCGACGTCGGCCATCACGAATCGTCCGAAGGGCTTCATGTCGGCCAGGTGCGGCACGTTGTCGCCGATGCGGTTGAAGTCGTCGAGGGTGAGCTCGACCTCGGCCTCGTGAGCGATCGCCAGCAGGTGCAGCACGACGTTCGTCGAACCCCCCAGCGCCATCGCGACCGTGATCGCGTTCTCGAACGCCTTCTTGGTCATGATGTCCCGCGCGGTGATGCCCAGGCGCAGCATGTTCACGACGGCTTCGCCGGAGCGGTGTGCGAAGTAGTCGCGACGGCGGTCCGCCGAGGGCGGCGACGCGGAGCCGGGCAGGCTCATGCCGAGCGCCTCAGCGACGGAGGCCATCGTGTTGGCGGTGTACATGCCGCCACAGGCCCCCTCGCCGGGTGCGATGGCGCATTCGATCCGCTTCAGGTCTTCTTCGCTCATCGTGCCGGCCTTGCACGCGCCGACGGCCTCGAAGGAGTCGATGATCGTGACTTCCTTCTCCGTTCCGTCGGAGAGCTTGACCCAGCCGGGTGCGATCGAGCCGGCGTAGAGGAACACGCTCGACAGGTCGAGGCGGGCGGCCGCCATCAGCATGCCGGGGAGCGACTTGTCGCAGCCCGCCAGCAGCACACTGCCGTCGAGGCGCTCCGCCATCATGACGGTCTCGACCGAGTCGGCGATGACCTCGCGCGAGACGAGTGAGAAGTGCATGCCCTCGTGGCCCATCGAGATGCCGTCGGAGACGGAGATCGTGCCGAACTGCAGCGGGTAGCCGCCGCCCGAGTGCACGCCCTCTTTCGCCCCCTGCGCGAGCCGGTCGAGGCTCAGGTTGCAGGGCGTGATCTCGTTCCAGCTCGAGGCGATACCGATCTGAGGCTTATCCCAGTCCTCGTCGCCCATGCCGACCGCGCGGAGCATTCCGCGAGACGTGGTCGCTTCGATGCCGTCGGTGACGGCACGACTGCGGGGCTTGATATCGATGGCTTCGTCGCGGTGGCTCACCGTTGCAGTCTATTCCCGCGACCACACCGGGATCGCCGTCGTGACGGCACACAGAGGTGCACGTGGCGACGACTCAGTGCGTGCGCACGGCCGCGCGCCGCTCGGCCAGGTCGGCGAGCAGGACCGCGAGGGCTGCCGCATCCGGCACCTGCACCGACGCGGCGGTCGGACCCTCCCCGACGTGCACGCCCAGATCGCCGGGCGCGAGGCTCCGCAGGGCGTCTTCGTCGGTCACGTCATCGCCCGCGAACAGCACGGCCGTCGCGCCGACCCGCTCGCGCATCGTCGCGACGGCGCCGTCCTTGCCCTCGTGCCGGAAGGCGTACTCGAGGATGTCGTGCCCGTCGCGGCGTCGCCAGTCCGGGGCGCGGTCGGCGACGATCGCACCCACGGCCTCCGCCGCGGCGTCGGCGTCGGCGCGGGTCGCGAGTCGCGTGTGCAGCCCGAGTCCGAACGCCTTGGGCTCGATCCAGGCGCCGTCGATGCCGTCGACCGCAGCCCCCGTGGCCGCGATCAGGTCGTCGCGCAGGCGGGTCGCGTCGGCATCCGCTCCGACCGCGGGCTCATCATCGCCGAACTCGGCACCGTGCGACCCGGCGAGCAGGAACACGGATGCGGGCGTCTCCTCCGTCACGATCCGGAGATCGTGGAGCGTCCGCCCCGAGACGAACGCCACCGTCGTCTCGGGCAGCGCCGCGAGGGCGTTCAGCGCCGCGCGGGATTCGGGCAGCATCCGCGCCGCCATCGGCTCGTCCGCGAGCGGGGCGAGCGTGCCGTCGAAGTCGAGCGCGACCAGCAAGTGCCCGGTGCGGGCGAGGCGGTCCAGCTGCTCGGCGGTCGTCATGCGTTCATGCCCTGGTTGGTGCGCGTCGCCGCGAGCGCGGTCAGGAACTCCTGCGACCAGTCCTCCACGTCGTGCTCGCGCACGCGGCGGCGGAGGGCCCGCATCCGCCGCCCCTGCTCGGCCGGGGGCATGTCGATCGCGCGGCTGATCGAATCCTTCAGCCCCTGGATGTCGTGCGGGTTGATCAGCAGCGCACTACCGAGTTCATCGGCCGCCCCCGCGAACTCGCTCAGCACGAGCACGCCGCGATTGTCGACGCGGCTCGCGACGTACTCCTTGGCGACGAGGTTCATGCCGTCGCGAAGCGCCGTGACGAGCATGACGTCGGCGGCGAGGTACAGCGCGACCATCTCTTCGCGGGGAAAGGCCTGATGAAGGTACCGGATGGCGGTGTGGCCCATGGTGTCGTAGTCGCCGTTGATGCGCCCGACGGCGAGTTCGATCTCGTCACGCAACTGCACGTAGGCCTCGACGCGCTCGCGGCTGGGGCTCGCGACCTGCACGAGAGTGACGTCTTCGACACTGACCCGCTCGTCTTGCAGCAGCTCACCGAACGCCTTGATGCGGTGACGGATGCCCTTGGTGTAATCGAGGCGGTCGACGCCGAGCAGCACGCGCTTCGGATTGCCGAGCTCGGCGCGGATCTCCTTCGCGCGGGCCTGGATCTCGGGGCGCTGCGCGAGCTCGACGTACGACTCCGCGTCGATCGAGATCGGGAACGCACGGGCGAGGGCGACGCGCGTCGAGCCGTCTTCCTCGGGAACACGGATGCCGGACGCCTTCGTCTCGTACCGCAGCTGGCGGCGGACCGCGCGGGCGAAGTTGCCCGCGTCGGCGACCCGCTGGAAGCCGATCACGTCGGCGCCCAGCAGCCCCTCGAGTACCTGCCGGCGCCACGGCAGTTGCGAGAAGAGCCCATATGCCGGGAACGGGATGTGGTGGAAGTACCCGATCGTGAGGTCCGGTCGCGATTCGCGGAGGAACTTCGGCACCAGCTGCAGTTGGTAGTCCTGCACCCAGACGGTAGCGCCCTCAGCCGCCGCCGCAGCAGCCGCTTCGGCGAATCGCTTGTTGACCGCCACGTACGCGTTCCACCACTCGCGGCGATAGCGCGGAGCGGCGATCACGTCGTGATAAAGCGGCCAGATCGTGTCGTTCGAGAAGCCCTCGTAGTACAGCTCGACGTCTTCTGCCGACAGCGAGACGGGCACGAGGTGGGTTCCGCCGAAGTCGAACGGCTCGAGTTCCAGGTCAGCCTGACCGGGCCACCCGACCCAGGCGCCCTCGCTCTTTCGCATCACGGGGTCCAGCGCGGTGACCAGACCGCCCGGAGAGGTGCGCCATCCGCCATCCGCGTCTCGATCGACGGGAAGGCGGTTGGCGACGACGACGAAATCGGCCTGAGACACGCAGAAGCTCCTCGGTTCGCGGGGGTTCGTTCAGGCTAACAGCGGGCCGTGCCACGACTGGGTCGGTGGCGTCAAGCGCGGTCCGCAGCTACCCTCGCGCGGTAGCGTGGGCGCATGCGCAAGTACCTCTTCGGCTCGGGCCTCCTCAGTTCTGTGATGAGCGGAATGACCCTCCTCCGCAGCCTCCGAAGCGACGAGGGCTTCACCTGGCGGCAGGCGCTCGCCTGGCTCAGCTGGGGCATCACCCTCGCGCTCGCGATCGGTTCGATCGTCGACACCTTCCGCGCCGGCCGCGGTCACGTCATCCCCGATGACTCCCCGCTGACGCGGTCGGAAGAGAAGAAGCTGCTGAAGAAGCACCTGCGCGGCTGACCCTGGAGTCGCGTCGGCGCGCTGACGGGCGGGGCGTCTGCACGACGGTCCGCTACGGTTCCGAGAATGAGCATCGAAGAAGCCGCATCCCTGCGCGTAGACGAAGACGGGTTCTTCGTTCTCGTCGTCCCCGACGCATACAAGGGGTTCGTGGATGAGGACTGGCGGCTCGATGAACTCCTCGGACACTTCGCCGGCCAGATGAACGAAGGGGCGTTGTTCATCGCCTATCCCGGACCGGACGATGCCGACTCCGCGGTGGCGGTCACCGACCGACCGATCACGGCACCGGTGCTGCGCGAGGCCGTCGGCATCGTGAGAGTCACAGCCAGCGGGCTGTGGCTGACCGACTACACGCAGCTGACCATGGCGGCACAGTTCCACGATGAGTCACCGACCGGCCCCGCAGCCGTTCGTCTGACGACACCCGTGGGATGGCACCGCGTCCTTCTTCGGCAGATCGACGGCGATCCGCGGCTCAACCTGACGATCACCCCGATCGCAGCCGCGATCGAGAGGAAACGGCTCAGTTCCGTGCCCTGGTTCGAGTAGATCGCAGACTCGTCCGGCCCGCCCCTCCACGCCGCAGGATCAGCACACGAGGGTCAGCGGATGAGGATGAGCGCGTCGCCCTGCCCGCCGCCACCGCAGAGCGCGACGGCCGCGGTTCCGGTTCCCCGGCGCAGCAGTTCGTGCACCGCATGCACGACGAGGCGGTTGCCGGACGCCCCGATCGGGTGCCCGAGCGCGATGCCGCCGCCGTGGATGTTGACGATGTCATCGCCCACGCCGAGCTCACGCTGCGACCTGGCCACGACCGCGCCGAACGCTTCGTTGATCTCGATGAAGTCGAGATCCGACACGGCGAGACCTTGCCGATCGAGCGCTTTCTCGATCGCGCGCGCCGGCTGAGCGTGCAGCGAGTTGTCGGGGCCGGCGACCTGACCGCTGGATCCGAGCGCGGCCAGCACCGGCCATCCTTCGGCATCAGCGTGCGACCGCGTCGTGAGAATGACCGCCGACGCGCCGTCAGAGATGGGCGACGAGTTTCCCGCCGTGATCGTGCCGCCCTCTGCGAACGCGGGGCGCAGCCGTGCGAGAACGTCGACCGTCGTGTCGGGGCGGATGCCCTCGTCGGCCGAGACGACGAGAGGGTCGCCCTTGCGCTGCGGCACCTCGACCGACACGATCTCGGCGGCGAAGAGGCCGGCCCGGGCCGCGGCAGCAGCGCGCTGGTGCGAACGCGCCGCGACCTCATCCTGCTGCTCCCGCGTCACCTCGAACGCCGCGTTCAGCCGCTCGGTGGACGCACCCATGCTCACCTGGTCGAAGGCGTCGGTGAGGCCGTCGAATGCCATGTGGTCGAGCGCTTCGATCGAGCCGTACGACCACCCGTCGCGGGACCCCATCAGCAGGTGCGGCGCGCGGGTCATCGACTCCATGCCCGCCGCCACGACGACGCGCGCGTCGCCGGCACGCAGCATCCGCGCCGCATCGATCACGGCCGTGAGACCGGAGAGGCAGACCTTGTTGACGGATGCGGCGTGCACGTCCCATCCGAGTCCTGCGGCGATCGCCGCCTGGCGCGCCGGGTTCTGCCCGGAACCCGCCGAGAGCACCTGCCCGACGAGGACGGCATCGACGGCCTCGGCCGGGATGTCGCCCTGGGCGAGCGCACCACGGATGGCGAGTCCGCCCAACTGCGGGGCGGTGAAAGAGGAGAGCTGGCCCTTGAGCCGGCCTTGCGGGGTCCGTGCCGCAGCAACGATGACCACGTCGTCAGTGTTCATGCATCCACCTTACGTACGTCGGAAATGCGCAGCGGAGGCTGCGTCGCGGCGACGACCTCGTCGACCGTCACTCCGGGCGCGGTCTCGACCAGAACGAGGCCGTTCGGGGTGACGTCGATGACGGCGAGGTCGGTGATGATCCGGTCGACGACCGCGCGGCCGGTGAGAGGAAGGGTGCACGCGTCGACGATCTTCGGGGCACCGTCCTTCGCGACGTGCTCCATCAGCACGATCACCCGGCCCGCGCCGTGGACGAGATCCATCGCTCCACCCGGGCCTTTGACCATCTTCCCGGGGATCATCCAGTTGGCGAGGTCGCCGCTCGCCGACACCTGCATCGCACCGAGGATCGCCGCGTCGATCTTGCCCCCACGGATCATCCCGAAGCTCGTCGCCGAGTCGAAGTACGCCGCCCCCGGCAGGATCGTCACCGTCTCCTTGCCGGCATTGATGAGGTCGGGATCGACGTCTTGCTCGGCCGGGTACGGGCCGACCCCGAGGATCCCGTTCTCCGACTGCAGAACGACCGTCACGTCCGCGGGCACGTGGTTCGGAACGAGCGTCGGCAGCCCGATGCCGAGGTTTACATACGAACCGTCGGCGAGTTCGCGCGCGGCGCGCGCCGCCATCTGATCGCGGGTCAGCGCCATGGTCAGTTCCCTTCCGGAGCGGAGCGCACGGTGCGCCGTTCGATGCGTTTGTCGATGTCGGGCCCGACCTCGAGCACACGGTGCACGTAGACACCGGGGAGGTGCACCGCATCCGCCTCCAGGTCACCGGGTTCGACGAGGTGTTCGACCTGAGCGATGCAGACCCGACCGGCCATGGCCGCGAGCGGATTGAAGTTGCGGGCGGCCTTGCGGAACACGAGGTTGCCGTGCCGGTCGCCCTTCCAGGCATGGACGAGCGCGAAGTCGGTGACGATGGCCTCCTCGAGCACGTACTCCCCCGGGATGCCGCCGGGTGCGAACGAACGCACCTCCTTTTCGGGCGACGCGACTGCCACGCCGCCGGCGCCGTCGTAGCGGCGGGGCAACCCGCCCTCGGCGACCTGGGTGCCCACACCCGTCTGCGTGAAGAACGCCGCGATGCCCGACCCGCCGGCGCGCAGCTTCTCGGCCAGCGTTCCCTGCGGTGTGAGCTCGAGCTCGAGCTCGCCGGAAAGGAACTGCCGTTCGAACTCCTTGTTCTCGCCGACGTACGACGACGTCATCTTCCGGATGCGGTGCGCACCGAGCAGAATGCCGAGCCCCCAGTCGTCGACGCCGCAGTTGTTCGAGACGATCGACAGGTCACGGGTGCCCTGCGCATGCAGGGCTTCGATCAGCTGCATGGGGTTTCCGGAGAGCCCGAACCCGCCGACCGCGAGGCTCGCGCCATCCGGAATGTCGCGGATCGCATCCTCGGCCGTCTGCACTTCTTTGTCGATCACCGTGTCTCCTCCGCACCCCTCGTCGGGCTCATCTCAGCCTGCGCGACGGCCGCGTGTGCGTCTGCGCTCGTGCTTGCCATGTGGATATCGTCGCCCCTAGTGTCCATATCGTGGACAACGATGTCATCCCCGGAACACAGAGCGTCGCCCGCGCGGCCCGGTTGCTCCGGCTCGTCAGCTCCTCCGGAACCGATGGTCTGACGGTCCCGGATGCGGCCGAGCGCGCGGGTCTCACCCGCCCCACGGCGCACCGACTGCTGTCGGCGCTTCGACACGAGGGACTCGTCGACCTCGACGACCGGACGAGCCGATGGGTTGCCGGCCCCGAGCTCTACCTGATGGGCACGGTCGCCGCGGCTCGATACGACGTGACGGGCATCGGTCGTGACATCGTGCGCTCGCTCGCCGTCCGCACGGAGGAGAGTGCGTTCCTCTCGGTTCGCCGCGGCGACGAGACGGTGTGCATCCTTCGCGAGGAGGGCAGCTTCCCGATCCGCTCGTTCGTGCTGTCGGAGGGCGTCCGATTCCCGCTCGGCGTCGCGTCCGCCGGGCTCGCGATCCTGGCGTTCCTCCCTCCCCACGATGTGGACGCCTATCTGGAACGTCATCCGGACCTCGCCGACCGTTTCGGTAGCGCGCATGCCCCCGCCCGCCTCCGCACGCGCTTGCGGGAGACCGCCGAGCGCGGTTACGCGCTGAATCCCGGGCTGATCGTCGGGGGTAGCTGGGGTCTCGGCGCCGCCGTGTTCGACCGCGACGGGCACCCGCAGTGGGCGCTCAGCCTCACCGGCGTGGAGTTCCGTTTCGCCGGTGAGCGCCGCGCCGAACTGGGCCGCATCCTGCTCGCCCACGCGCACCAACTGTCGACGCGGATCGCCGCGGGCGCCCGCTGAGCGGCATCAGTCGGCCGACAGCCGGCATCAGTCGGCCGATAGCTCGGCGCGGACCGCCTCCGCGACGAGGCGGGCGCCCTGCGGCGACATGACCACCGTGTAGTGGTTGGGTTCGTCGATCCGGTCATGCCGGATCGACGAATGCTGCACGAGCACGCCCTCGAGATAGTCGCGCGCGTACAGTCCCGGCGGCTCGTTCTGGAGTCCGCGCCCGACCGTGATCAGCCGCGTCGGATGCTGCAGGGCGGCGAGCGCAGACGGCAGCGCCGTGCCGGCGATCATGTCGGCGGTGTCGGCCGCGGCGGTCTCGTACCGGGTCGCGGGCCGCAGCATCCCGGCACCGTCGTCGACGAGGTCCGCCACGAAGTACTGCGCGAGTCCGGCGGGCCACGGCGGCGGGAACGCCGGATGCTGCCGCCAGAAGCCGAGGTAGTCCTCGACGCTCGCGAAGCGCATCGACAGACGAGCCGCCGTCGGCCCGAGGACGCCCGCCATCACGGCATCCGGATCTCCCCCGAGGGGCACGTCGAGCGGGAGGCCGCCGTCGACGAGCAGCAGGCGCGCGACGCGGGCCGGGTGGCGGTGGGCGAGGACGACAGCCACGAACGCCCCCATCGAGTGCCCCACGACGAGCGCCCGTTCGACGCCGAGGGCATCGAGGACGGCCACGAGGTCGTCGGCGTGCGCGGAGAACCCCGCACCTTCCCCGACGTTCCGACTCTGCCCGCGCCCCCGAAGATCCGGCGCGACGAGCCGCATGTCGGCGAGCTCGGGCAACACGAAGTCCCACGCCCGGTGCGACGCGGTGATTCCGTGGACGAGGAGCACGGTGCCCGTCGGCGGCCCCTCGGGATCGTGGACGGCGACGGCGAGTTCGCCGCCGGGTACCGGCACGCGCACCATCCGCTCGCTCATCGCGCCGACCATCCGCCGTCCATCGTGTACGACGCGCCGGTCACCATGCCCGCGTGTTCGGACGCGAGCCACCCGACGAGCGACGCCACCTCAGCGGGCTCGACGAGGCGCTTGATCGCCGACTCGGTGAGCATGACCTTCTGCACCACCTCGCTCTCGGGAATGCCATGCACCCGGGCCTGGTCGGCGATCTGCTTCTCGACGAGCGGCGTCCGGACGTAGCCGGGGTCGACGCAGTTGCTCGTCACGCCGTGCGGACCGCCCTCGAGCGCTGCGGTCTTCGACAGTCCCTCGAGCGCGTGCTTGGCCGACACGTACGCCGACTTGAACGGGCTGGCCCGCAGCCCGTGGACGCTGGAGATGTTGATGATCCGCCCCCATCCGCGCGCGTACATGCCGGGCAGAACCGCGCGGACGAGAAGGAAGGGCGCCTCGACCATGAGGCGGTGGATGAGCCGGAAGTCGTCGGGCACGAAATCCTCGATGGGGGCGACGCGTTGGATGCCGGCGTTGTTGATCAGGATGTCGGCGTCCCGGGTCAGGTCATCGAGCGCACGGGTGTCGGAGAGGTCGACGACCCATGCCTCGCCGTCGACGGTTGCGGCCGCGCGTGCCGCCGCATCCGCATCCCGGTCGGCGATGACGACGTGTGCGCCGCGCGCCGCAAGCTCGTGCGCGCACGCGAGCCCGATGCCGCTGGCCCCGCCGGTGATGAGGGCTGTCCGTTCGGCGAGGTCTCTGGTGTGCACGTCGGCCAGCGTACGAGCAGTGGCCGCCCGCGACAACGCTCACATACATACCAAAGATATATACTTCGGGTATGACACGAGCAGAGGATATCGAGAGGATCGTCATCGCCGCGCACGCGCTCACCCGCGTGGCCGCCATCACGAACCACAATGAGGCGCCGGCCGCGCAGTGGCGCGCGCTGAGCATCCTCCAGAAGGAGGGCCCGCAGCGCATCGGTGAACTGGCTCGCGCGAGTCGCACCACGCAGCCGGGCGTCACCCGCCTCGTCGGCATCCTCGACGAGGCCGGGCTCGTGCGGCGCGAACGCGACAGCGAGGACTCCCGCGTGACGATCGTGGCGATCACGGATGCGGGCGCCGCCGCCATGGACGAGTGGCGCACTCAGCTCGGCCAAGCGCTCGCGCCGCTGTTCGATGACCTCGACGACGAGGAATGGCAGGCGCTCGAGCGCGCCTCGCACATCCTGATGTCCCGCACGGCGATCTCGGCAGGAGCAGCACGATGAGCGGCCACTCCGGTTCTTCGACGATCTGGCGGCAGCCCGCGCAGGTATGGGCGGTGGCGTTCGCCTCGGTGGTCGCGTTCATGGGAATCGGACTCGTCGACCCGATCCTCCCCGCGATCGCGGACTCACTGCAGGCGACCCCGGTCGAAACCGAGATGCTCTTCACGAGTTACCTACTCGTCACGGGCCTTGCGATGCTCGTCACGAGCTGGATCTCGAGTCGCATCGGCGCGAAGGCGACGCTGCTGATCGGTCTCGCACTGATCGTGGTGTTCGCACTGATGTGCGCGCTGAGCGGCAGCGTCGACGCCATCATCGGGTTCCGCGCCGGATGGGGACTCGGCAACGCGCTCTTCATCTCCACCGCGCTCGCGACCATCGTCGGTGCCGCGAGCGGCGGCAGCAGCGCCGCGATCGTGCTGTACGAGGCCGCCCTCGGTATCGGGATCGCGATCGGACCGCTCCTCGGCGGCCTGCTCGGCGAGGTCAGCTGGCGCGGCCCGTTCTTCGGTGTCGTCGCGCTCATGGCGATCGCCTTCGTCGCGGTGCTGGTGCTGCTGCGCGGCCCGCGCGAGGAACGCCGTCCGGTCGCGCTCTCCGCGCCGTTCCGAGCGCTTCGCCAGCCCGCGCTCGCGATCCTCGCGGTCACCGCGCTGTTCTACAACATCGGCTTCTTCACGCTGCTGGCGTTCTCCCCGTTCCCGCTCGGCTTCGGGGCGATGGGCATCGGGTTCACGTTCTTCGGATGGGGCGTGGCCCTCGCGATCACGAGCGTGTGGGTCGCCCCTCTGCTGCTGCGCTTCTTCCGTCGCACGACCGTGATGCTCGTCATCCTGCCGCTGCTCGCGGTCGACCTCGTGGTGGGCGGGCTCCTCGTGGCGACCCCCGCGGCCCTGGTCGCGTCGATCGTCGTCGGCGGATTGCTTCTCGGCGTCATGAACACCGTGCTCACCGAGGCGGTCATGGAGGCGACCGACCTGCCCCGCTCGGTCGCATCGTCGGCCTACTCGGCGGTGCGCTTCCTCGGCGGCGCCGTTGCTCCCCCGCTCGCGGCGCTCCTGTGGCACGCGTTCAACGCCACGGTGCCGTACTTCGTGGCGGCGGCCGCCGTGCTGATCGCGACCGCCACGATCGCCCTCGGTCGCGGTTCCCTCGGCCGCATCGACGTCCGGGAGGCGGATGCCGCCGAGGAGGCGGCCGCAGTCCTCGTCGGCGACGCGACCTGACACCCCGCTCCCGCCCCTCCCCGCCACCTCGCTCATGACCGCGAGACTGCATCCGGGCATCGAGACAGCGGCTTACGACAGCTGTCTGAACCCCCGGATGCGGTCTCGCGGTCTTCGGGCGGGTCGGCGGGCGACGTTCTAGAGTGAACGCGAAGGGCACCCGGACGAGAGGACGCCATGGCTGAGTTCACCCGCGGTTTCGGAGCACGCCGCCGCACGCCCGATCCGTCCCTTCCGCCCGGCCAGTACCTCACCGACGACTTCCCGGTCCTGTCTGCGGGCCCGACCCCGCGCGTGCCGCTCGACCAGTGGTCGTTCCGCATCCGCACCGAGAAAGGCCTCGACACCACCTGGTCGTGGTCGCAGCTGATGGATCTGCCCATCGAAGACGTGCACACCGACATCCACTGCGTCACGCGGTGGTCGAAGCTCGGCACCTCGTGGCGCGGGGTCTCTCTCGACACCCTCCTGGCCGCGGTCGACACCGACCTCGGATATGCCATGGTGCACTCGTACGGCGGGTACACAACGAACCTCTCGCTCGACGACCTGCGCGGCGGCAAAGCCTGGGTCGCGTTCGAGTTCGACGGTCAGCCCCTCGACCCGGAGCACGGCGGCCCCGCACGACTGCTCGTGCCGCACCTTTACTTCTGGAAGAGCGCGAAGTGGGTCACCGGACTCACGATGCAGAAGCACGACGACCCCGGATTCTGGGAGCAGAACGGCTATCACACGCACGGCGACCCGTGGCTCGAGGAGCGCTACTGGTGATCGTCGGCGGTTGGCTGCCCGGCCTGGTCGAAGCGGTCGTGCAGAGCACGTCGCACGCCCGCATCCTGCAGGTTCGCGTGCCGGATTGGCCGGGAAATCTGCCCGGCCAGCACCTCGACATCCGTTTGACGGCGGAGGACGGCTACCAGGCGGAGCGTTCGTACTCGATCGCCAGCTCCGGAGCGGGCACTCTCGTCGAGTTGGCCGTCGACCGTGTTCCCGACGGCGAGGTGTCACCGTATCTCGTCGATGATGTTCTGCCCGGCGATGCCCTGGAAGTGAAGGGGCCCCTCGGCAACTACTTCGTGTGGGACCCGACCGACCCCTCCCCCGTCCAGCTCGTCGCGGGCGGCTCGGGCATCGTGCCGCTCCTCGCGATGGCCCGTGCGCGCTCACGGCGACCGGAGGCGGCACCGTTCCGGCTGCTCTACTCGGTGCGATCCGCGGACGACGCGATGTATCGCGACGAGCTCGAGCAACTCCGGGCCGACGGGCTCGATCTCACCTGGGCCTACACGCGCAGGGCGCCGGATGCGTGGGCCGGAACGCCCGGGCGGTTGTCGGCATCCGTCCTCGCTGACGCCGTCTGGCCGGTCGATCGTCGAGCGCTCGCGTTCGTCTGCGGGCCGACCGGCTTCGTCGAAGCCGCGGCCGATCTTCTCGTGCAGCACGGATACGACCCCGCGCGGGTGCGCACCGAACGATTCGGAGGGCTGTCATGACGACCATCCATCCCGTACCGGAAGGCGCGGATGCCGGCGTCAGTCAGCTCGACGGCAACGCGGTCGTGGGGGTCTTCGCGGACGTGTTCTCGGTGGACCCCTCGGTCCTCGTGTTGACGTGCGGGCATTGCGGTGTCGCGGGTCCGCTCGGCGGCACCGTCGTCGAAGACGATGGCCGCTGCGCGATCGTGCGCTGCCGCGCGCGCACTCGTACCCTCCTGACGCTCGTTCGCGCCCCCGACGGCGTTTCGGTGCGTATCGCCGCACTCGCCCAGCTCGACACGCCACATCCATCCGTCCTTTCGCCGGAGGTCTCTCGATGACGACGTCACTTGCTCTCGATCTGACCGGTCGCACCGCCCTCGTCACGGGGTCGACGCAGGGCATCGGAAACGCCATCGCCCGCCGCCTCGCCGAGTCGGGTGCGGATGTGGTCGTCAACGGGCGTGGCGAGAGCCGCGTCGCCGCCGCGGTCGACCAGATCGACGCAGATCTCGGACTCCGCGTGCGCGGGATCGCGGCCGACGTCACCACCGAGCAGGGCGCGGCGCAGCTCATGAACGAAGCGGGCCGAGTCGACGTCCTGGTGAACAACCTCGGCATTTTCGAAGCGATCCCCGCACTCGAGATCGACGACGACACCTGGCGCCGCGCTTTCGAGGTGAATGTGCTGTCGGCGGCGCGACTCACGCGCCTCGCTCTGCCCGCCATGACCGCGCAGAGCTGGGGTCGGGTGATCACGATCGCGAGCGACTCGGCGATCGTGACGCCGAAGGAGATGATCCATTACGGCGTCACCAAAACGGCGCTCCTCGCCCTCACTCGCGGCTACGCGAAGGAGGCGGCCGGCACCGGGGTCACCGTCAACACCGTGATCGCGGGCCCCACGCACACGCCCGGAGTGGAGGACTTCGTGTACTCCCTCGTTGACCCCGATCTTCCGTGGGACGACGCACAGCGCGAGTTCATGCGCACGCAACGCCCCCAGTCGCTCATCGGGCGTCTGCTCGAGCCGATCGAGATCGCGAACATGGTGGCCTACCTCGCGTCGCCGTTGTCATCCGGCACCACGGGCGGTGCCCTGCGCGCCGACGGCGGCTACGTCGACGCCATCCTGCCCTGACCACCAAGACGACGGAGGGCGGATGCGGGCGCTCGCGCCGCATCCGCCCTCCGTCGCTTCAGAGGCCCTAGCGGGCAGCGACCACCGCGTCGTCCGCAGGGGTCGTATCCGCGTGCGCCGGGTGGGCGCGTTCGAGCGCGGCACCCTCGACGTCGACGTTGGGAAGGATGCGGTCGAGCCAGCGCGGCAGCCACCACGCGGAGCGGCCGAGCAGGTGCATGAGCGCGGGAACGAGCACCATCCGCACGATGAAGGCGTCGAAGAGCACGCCGATCGCGAGGCCGAACCCGAGCGGACGCACCATGCCGAGGTGGCTGAAGACGAATCCGCCGAACACCGAGATCATGATGATCGCCGCCGCGGTGACGACCGCGCGACCGTTGCGCACTCCGGCGACGACCGCCTCACGGGCCGGCAATCCGTGCACGTACGCCTCGCGCATGCCCGAGACGAGGAAGAGCTGGTAGTCCATCGCGAGACCGAAGAGCACGCCCATGATGATGATCGGCCCGAAGCTCAGCACCGGTCCGGGGTCGTGCACGCCGAAGATCCCGGACAGCCAGCCCCACTGGTAGATCGCCGTCACGGCGCCGAGCGCGGCGAAGAGCGAGAGAACGTACCCCGCCGTCGCGATCAGCGGCACGAGGATCGAGCGGAACACGACGAGCATGATGATCAGCGACAGCCCGACGACGACGAGTAGGTAGAACGGCAGGGCGTTCGCGAGCTTCTCGGAGACGTCGATGTTGCCGGATGCCTGGCCGGCGACGCCGAGAGCGATGTCGCCGGAGAGCGCGTCGCTGCCGACGGCCGATCCGTCGAGGGGCGACAGACCGCGGAGGTCGCGCACCAGGGTCTCCGTCGTCTCGCTCGTGGGGCCATCGGCGGGCACGACCTGGAAGGCGAAGAACGTGCCGTCATCCGATACCGCGGCCGGGGCGACAGCCACGACGCCGTCCTGGTTCATCAGCTCGGTGACGATGTCGGCCTGCACCGCGACCTGATCGTCTTCCGCGACCGCAGAAGGCGTCGTCGCGACGACCAGCAGCGGTCCGTTCTGGCCGGCCCCGAACTCCTCGGTGACGGCCGTGAACGCGCGGTACTGCGTCGTGTCGGTCGCCTCCGATGAGCCGTCGGGAAGACCCAGACGCATCGACAGCGCGGGGATGGCGATGACGAGCAGGGCGACGATCGCGAGCGCGGCCGCACCCAGCGCGCGGGGCGTGCGCATGGCACGCGGCGGGCGCGGCGCGTGATCGGCGTGGCCGATCTGCGAGCGCACGCCGCGGCGCAGCACCCGGTTCTTCATGAGTCCGAGAAGAGCCGGCGTCACGGTGATCGACACGAGCACGGCGACGGCCACGCACGCGGCGCCGACGACACCCATCACGCCGAGGAACGGGATGCCGGTCACGAGCAGCGCGACGAGCGCGACGATGACGGTCGTGCCGGCGAAGACGACCGCGTTACCCGCGGTGCCGTTCGCGAGCCCGATGGACTCCTGCACATCGAGGCCGGTCAGCAGCTGCTTCCGGTGCCGGTTCAGAATGAACAACGAGTAGTCGATGCCGACGGCGAGGCCGAGCATGATGCCGAGGATCGGTGTGACGGAGGCCATGTCGACGACGCCCGAGAAGGCGAGCGAGCCGGCGACACCGACGCCCACGCCGATGATGGAGCTGATCAGCGGTGTGACGGCCGGCAGGAGCGCGCGCATCATGATGAGCAGCACCAGCGCGGCGATGACGACGCCGATGATCTCGCCCGGACCGATCAGTCCGTCGGTCGAGGAGGCGATGGTCGAGGAGTAGTCGACGCTGACGCCGGGAATGTTCGCGGCGTCGAGTGCGGCGGCAACCTCGCTCTTCGTCTCCTGGGAGAGCGTGAACATGTCTTCGTCGAACGAGACCGTCGCGATCGCGGTCGATCCGTCTTCGGAGACGGTGCGGATGGCGGATGCAGCGTCGAGCAACGTCTGCCCGTCCTCCAGCTGCGGCGCCTGCGCGGCGAGCGTGGCCGCGCTCTCCTCGAGCTGCGCGCGTCCGGCGTCGAGCTGGGCCTGCTGCGCGGCGAACTGGGGTGCAGCGCTCTCGGCGAGCCCCGCGGCCTGCGCCTGGGCGATCGCGGCATCGAGCTGCTGCTGACCGGCGTCGAGCTGGGCACGTGCGGCGTCGAGCTGCGCCCGCCCGTCCTGCAGCTGCTGCTCGCCGGCCGCGAGCGTGTCGGCCTGCTCGGTGCGCTGCGCCTCGGTCGCGAACGGGTCGAGCGTCGCGGAGACGTCGTCGATCGTCGCGACGTCCTCGAGGAGCGCGGCGATGTCGGACTTCTGCGCATCCGTGAACGCGCCATCCTCTGCCTGGAAGACGACCGATGCGCTGGCGCCGGTCAGATCCGGCAGCTCGTCGCGCATGCTGTCGGTCACCCGCTCCGTTTCGGTGCCCGGGATGCTGAAGCTGGAGGCGAGCGAACCGCCGAAGGCGACGAATGCGCCGCCGGCGAGGCCGAGGACGAGCACCCACCCGACGAGAACGAACCACGCCCGGCGCGCAGAGAAGCGCCCTAGGCGGTAGAGAAGCTGTGCCACGACATGCCTTTCACGAGAATGAGCGGGCACGTCGTCGGGCCGGGCTCAGGATATCCGACAGATGTCGCTGATCCGACAGATGTCGGAGAACTCTCAGTGAACGCGCCACCCTGCGCGGTGGGTCACAGGCCGGGCTGAGCGACCAGTCGTCCGCTCCCGACGGCCGCCTCGAAGGCGGCGAAGTCGGCGTCGTTCTGGTCGGCGTAGTCCTTCGCGAAGGCGGCGATCGCACGATCGAACGTGTCGGATCTCCCGAGATAGGCGGCGATGGCTACGCGGTCTCCCGAGCGGGAGTGCGCGCGGGCCAGGGCTTCGCCGCACAGCTGCGCATAGAGGCGCGCGCCGGGTACTGCCATCCGGTCCACGTTCACCGATCCCTTCCAGTCGTGCAGCTGCCGCACGTAGAAGTCGCGGTTCTGCCCGTCGAGCCCCGTGACGCGCTGCCATCCGAGGAAGATGTCGCCGGCAGCCTGCATGAGCCGCTGACCGCGAACGACGCGCTCGCCGTGACTGTCGTACACGCTGTCACCGAGGAACCGTTCGAGCACGGATGCCTGGGCCTCTTTCGCCTGCAGCAGCAGGGGATCGTTCTGATCTCGCCCCTGGAGCAACACGATCCACGCGCGGGTTCCGACGCTGCCGACACCCACAACCTTCCGGGCCATGTGCAGGTACGTGAACTCGTCGAGCGGGTGGCGCGGGCTCGTCAGGGTGGCCTGGTAGGAACGCAGCAGGTCGCGCATGATCGATTCCTGCCGGTCGACCGTCGTGCGGTCGGCGAGGTCTTCGATCGGCACGAGGAGGGGAGGATCGGCACGGAACTTCAGCTCCGAGCCGTCGAACTCGACCAGCTTCGTGAAACCGCGCATGCTGTCGCGGGTACGCGCTTTGGCGATGAGGTTCTCGACCTGCGTCACCTCTTTCGACCGCGCACGCTTGGCTCGCTTCTCGCCGCGCAGCCAGCGCAGCATCTCTTCGACGTCGAGCTGGTCGTACCAGGCGTCGAGCACGGTGCCCGAAGCGGCGACCCGGATGTGCTCGCGGTACGCGCGCGCCGCCGTGAGAGCGATCGCGTGGCGGTCGGCATCCGAGAATCCGCGGTGTCGGCCGGCGACCTCGAAGCTCGCCACGAGCCGCTTGAGGTCCCACTCGAACGGACCCGGATGCGTTTCGTCGAAGTCGTTGATGTCGAACACCATGTTGCGTTCCGCGGTGCCGAAGACCCCGAAGTTCGTCAGGTGCGCGTCGCCGCAGAGCTGCACGGTCAGCCCGGAGTGCGGCTGGGAGGCGAGGTCCGACGCCATGATCAGCGCGGCGCCGCGGTAGAACGTGAACGGGGAGACCTGCATCCGTCCGTACCGGATCGGCACGAGCTCGGGCACGCGGGTCGACGCCTGTTCCTCCAGCAGCGCGATCGGGTCCGTCGCCCCCGGCGGCCGGCGCCAGGAGCCGTGCCCCGACCGCGGCAGGCGGCGGCGTGCGGCCGCGCCTCGTGCGCGACGTTCGTCGAATGACGTCATCGTTCTCCCCCGTCTCCGGCCCGCTCGCCCCAGCGGAATCTCACGGTGCGTCACGGATGCAGCGGCGCGAGGATGCCGGCACCTGCGAGCATCCTCCCACCTCGGCGGAACGCGCGCTGTGCGTGGTCAGCATCGCCTGTCGCCCCGATGAGGGCAGAATCATCACCATGGACCCTCGAGCATCCCGCACCCGCGCGAGTCTGGAGAGTGCGCTCCTGACCCTGGCTCGGGAACGAGCGCTCGACGATATCTCGGTCGCCGACATCGTCGAGCGTGCAGGCGTGAACCGCAGCAGTTTCTATCAGCACTACGCCGACAAAGAGATCCTGCTCGCCGACGCCCTCGAGTCAGAAGTCGACCACCTCTCCGAGACGCTGCGCGTGCGCCCGCCGACGGACGGCGCGACGATTCCGCACGAACTCTTCCTCTATCTCGCGCACATCGCGGAGAACGCGGCGGTCTACCGGTTGGTGCTCGGCGAACACGGCTCACCGCTCGTGGCCGCACGTCTGCGCGGGCAGATCGAGCAGATCGTGCTCGATACGGTGCCGCTCGCGAAGCCCGATGCGTTCCCCGGTCTTCCCCTCGACATCGTCGCGTCCGGCATCGCCGGCAGCGCGTTCGGCGTGCTGATCGCCTGGCTGGCACGTGATCCGCTGCCCGGCACCGATACCGCGGCGGAGTGGCTGTGGCGCGTGCTGATCGGACCCGGCGAAGGATGGGGCGCAACGGGTACCACCGCAGAGCAGAAATGAAAAAGCCCCGACGACTGGCGAGAGTCGACGAGGCTGATCCGTGCACCCCCTCGGACTTGAACCGAGAACCCACTGATTAAGAGTCAGTTGCTCTGCCGATTGAGCTAGAGGTGCGTGATTTCGGAGCGGATAATGAACTTCCGAACCGAGGGTCAACGTTAGCATCCCCGACGCCGCCTGCGCCAATCGAGGTCGCCGTCGCCCGCTATTCTTTCCTCATGAGCCTCGACTCCCCCGCCGATTCCGCTGTGAACGCGCGGGGAGCATTCGCCGCAGATCTCGACCTCGCGTTGCGGATGGCGGATGCGGCCGACCGCACGTCGATGGCACGCTTCGACGCCGCGGATCTCGACATCCGCACCAAGGCCGACTCGACCCACGTGACCGAAGCCGACCTCGCGACCGAACGCGCGATCCGCGACATCCTCGCCACCGAGCGCCCGGACGACGCGATCTTCGGTGAGGAGTTCGGACTGCAAGGAGAGAGCACCCGGCAGTGGATCATCGACCCGATCGACGGCACCGCGAACTACCTGAAGGGCGTCCCCATCTGGGCGACGCTCATCGCGCTCGTCGTCGACGGGGTTCCGCGGGTGGGCGTCGTCAGCCAGCCCTCCATCGCGCGGCGATGGTGGGCCGCCGAGGGCGACGGCGCGTGGACCGTGGTCGACGGCACGCCGAGACGCCTGCAGACCTCGAGCGTCGACACGATCGTCGCCTCCAGCGTCAGCTTCCAGAGCATCGCGCAGTGGGATGAAGTCGGCCGCGTCGACGACGTCGTCCGCCTGTCACGCGCCGTGTGGCGCGACCGCGGGTACGGCGACGCGTGGCCGTACATGCTGCTCGCCGAAGGACGCCTGGAGATGGTCGCCGAGTTCGGTGTCAAGGAGTACGACATCGCGGCGCTGCATCCGATCATCACCGAAGCCGGCGGCCGAATGACGGCGTTCAGCGGTTCGGACTCGCTGTCCGAGCTCTCCGTGCTCGCCACCAACCGCATCCTGCACGACCCCTTCCTCGACTTCTTCGAGCAGAGCCCCGCAACGGAGCCCACCCCATGACCCGTCGTCTTCCCCTCGCGCCGCTCGCCGCCCTCGTCGCGGCATCCGGTCTTCTGCTGGCCGGCTGCGCGGGCGGCGATACCGCGGCTCCTGCCGTCACCACGGCGGCACCCGTGCAGACCACGGCCCCGAGCCCGGTCGCGAGCGCCACCACCACACCGACCGCGGCAGCGACCGCGGTCACCTGTGAGAACCTCATCCCGACGTCGATCCAAGACGAGTTCGCCTCGCACAACTGGACGTACAAGCAGGACGTGTTCCGCGTGGGCGAGCGCACGATCAGCGACGGCATCTCGTGCGTGTGGGGCGACTACTCCGTCGCGTCCGACCACGTACAGATCTTCGCGTGGGCGCCCATTTCGGGATCGGATGCCGACGCAGCCCAGACCGAACTGCTCGCGGCAGGCTGGCTGCGGGTCGACGACCCGAACGGCACCTACCTGACCGAAGATCCGCAGACGGCGGTCTCGACGGATGAAGACGGGTACGGCCTGACCTACGAGTTCGGCGACGGGTGGGTGACGATGGCCGACACCAAGCAGAGCCTCGTCCTCATCGATCCCCCGGCCTGAGCCGGGAGGGCGCGGACCCTGCGGTACTGGGGTCAGTCCCGAGGATCGCTCGGGCGCACCGCGGCGTCTTCCGCGATGTCGATGCGCTTCACGCCGTCGTGCTCGCTGACGACGATCCGCGGCTTGGCGTCTTCTTCGGTGGCATTCGGTGCGGCGGTCAACTGGTCGTGGCGCTTCTCGTCATCCGTCATGTCGTTCGTGGTGTCCATTCCCCCACGCTACGGCGGGGAGGCGACCCGCGGTCGGGCCTTGACGACGGAGTGCGACCCGTCCGCGTCGCGCGGCTCGTCCCGACACCGTCATGACTCATCGATCCGAGAGAACGACCGTTTCCGTCGGCCATTCGCCACAGCGGATCACATGCTCCGCCGCGTCGATCGCAGAATCGATCGGCAGCGTGTCCGCATCCGGATAGCTATCCTCCTGACCGTTCTGCAGCCGGAATCCGCTGCTGACCGCGGGGCTCGCCGTCGGACTGACCGCATGTTCCCCGGGATCATCTGCGTCGGCCAAGAGCATCACGAGTGCCCGCGAGGTGTTCGTGAGAAACCCGAGCACGAGGCCGTCGTCTCGCTCGAACCAGAACTCGCAGCGGCCGGCGGGAATCGCTTTCGCGAAGAACGCGCCGACCTGATCGGCGCTGATGCTCGCGCGGTCGGGTTCGACGAACCAAGAGTGGGGCGACACGCTGCCGACTCTAGCTGCACGATCCCCGGAGGCCGGCGCTGCACGGATGGACCACGCAGCGCACCTGGAAGGTCAGCGAGTCCGCGCAGCACCTCATTCACTGCCCGTTCACGCCGCGCTGGTGTGCTGGAAGGATGCGGGAATCGACGCGAGAGGTGTGGGCCGCCTTCGGAAAGCTGGGGCTCACGTCTTTCGGCGGCCCCATCGCCCACCTCGGATTCTTCCGGACCGAGTTCGTCGAGCGACGTCGGTGGCTGAGCGACAACGACTACAGCGAGCTCGTGGCGCTCTGCCAGTTCCTGCCTGGCCCGGCATCGAGCCAGGTGGGATTCGCGCTCGGCTACTCGCGCGCGGGACTGCGGGGGGCGCTCGCGGCGTTCATCGCGTTCACGCTGCCCTCGGCGGTGTTGATGGTCGCCGTCGCCTCGGGTTCGTCGCTGATCGGTGGCCCGGTCGGCGACGGCGCCATCGCGGGACTGAAGGTGGCCGCGATCGCGATCGTCGCACAGGCCGTGTGGAGCATGACCCGCACCCTGACGCCAGACAAGGCACGAGCGGGAATCGCCGTGGGGGCGGCGTTTCTCGTCCTTCTCCTCGGCAGCACGATCGGCCAGATTCCCGCGATCATCCTGGGCGCGGCGGCCGGCGTCGTGCTCTGCCGACGAACCACCCAGGAGGTGCCCGCGACCGGCGCACGCCTCGGGATCTCGCGGCGCGCGGGCGCCGTGTGTCTGGGCGCATTCGTCGGTCTGTTGATCGCGCTCCCGCTGCTCGCGTCATGGACGGGCTCCGGCGCGATCGGACTGCTCGACGGATTCTTCCGCGCGGGCTCGCTCGTCTTCGGCGGAGGCCACGTCTTCCTGCCCCTCCTCGAATCCGAGGTCGTGCAGACCGGCTGGGTCAGCGTGGATCAGTTCCTCGCCGGGTACGGCGTCGCGCAGATCGTTCCCGGCCCGCTGTTCACCTTCTCCGCGTACCTCGGCGTTCTCGCCGACGTCGGCCCGGGCGGCATCGCGGGAGCGCTTCTCGCTCTCACCGGGGCATTCCTTCCCGGCTTCCTCGTGCTGCTCGGCGTGCTGCCGTTCTGGAGCCGACTGCGCACGCGGTCATGGGCTCCCCCGCTTCTCCGCGGCGCCAACGCGGCCGTGGTCGGAATCCTCGCGGCCGCCCTCTACGACCCGCTCTTCGTCACTTCGATCACCGGAGCCGCGCCCCTCGCGCTCGCTCTCGTCGGGTTCGTGCTGCTCACGCGGTGGAGTGCCGCACCGTGGATCGTCGTGCTGCTCAGCGCGATCGCCGGGATGCTCGGCGCGGTCGTCAGCGGCTGACCAAGGGTTGCTGACCGCGGGTCATCGACCGAGGGGTCATCGGCCGGGCGTCACTGGCCGTCGTTCTTTCCCGATTTGTCTTTGTCGGGCTTGTCGTTGCCGGGTGAAGTGCCCCCGTTGCCCGGGGCGTTGCCGCTGTTGCCGGGCGCATCATCGGAGTCGTCGGACTCTTCGCTGGGAGTGACCACGGGCGCCGGCGTGTCGACTGCGTCGTCGGGATCCGTCGTCTCTTCGGGCTCGGTCGTCTGCACGGGGGTAACGTCCGGGTCGGTGGTTCCGGCATCGTCCGACGTCAGGGCGGCCAGGTCGGCGCGGAGTACCGCGATCGCGGCACGGATGCGGTCGGCCTCCGCAGCGTCGATCTCGCCGGCCGCGAGGGCGCGGCTCACCTCGGCGTCCAGGGCGTCGAGCGTCGAGGCCGCCGCGGCCCTGTCGCCCGCCGCGATCTGGTCCGCGGTGTCGACGACGAACGTCTGCATGGGCGTCGTCGACGCGGCGGGCTGGCAGCCGGTCGAGACGGCCGTCCCGGCCGCGATCAGAAGGAGCGCGGTGTAACGCCGGTGAGCCCTCACGGCGACACCTCGTTCCAGAGTTCGTCGATGTGCGTGTTGATCGGGTCGGGCAGGGTCGGGAATGACGGCGCCGGAGCGGGAGCCGGGTTGGCCGAGGCGACCCAGGCGATTGCGATCCCCGCGGCGAGCAGCGCAGCGACGATCGTGAGGAGAACCGCGGTCCGGCGTGCGCGCCGAGGCTCACCCGCGCTCGAGACGTCGCCGGAGCTTCGGCGCGACAGGCTGTCGCGTCCGGCGGGTTGCGGCGCCGGGGTGACTGCGGTCGGGAGGTCGGGGCGCGTCGGCAGCTCCGGCGCCACACGCCCCGGTGTCGCGGAGAGCAGAGCGGTCGATGCGGTTCCGGGCGCGGCCGGCAAGACGCGCGTCGCCTGCGATTCGCTTGCGTCGTCGGGCCGGGCGGCGATCCGGCGCGCTTCGGCCGCGACCTCGTCCGCGGACGGGCGGCTGTCGGGAGCGATCGTCGTCATCGCGGTCAGCAACTGGCGCCACGCCGGCCCGATGCCGTCGGGGATGGGCGGAGGCTGGGTGAGTCGCGCCACGAGGGATTCGACCGGCGCACTCCCCGGGTAGGGCGCGCGACCGCTCAGCGTCTCGATCAGCACGAGTCCGAGCGAGTAGATGTCGGCGGATGTGGCGGGTGCCGCTCCCCGCACCTGTTCCGGGCTGAGGTAGGCCGCGGTTCCCACGACCGTCCCGGTCGCCGTCACGCGCGTGGCGTCGACGAGCGACGCGATACCGAAGTCGGCCAGGGTCGCGGTCGGGGTCTGGCCGTCCACGTGCGACGGGCGCATGAGCACGTTCGACGGCTTGAGGTCGCGGTGCACGATGTCGCGCGCGTGCACGACGCTGAGCGCGCCGGCGAGGTCGCTGGCGACGCGCGCCGCATCCGTCGACGAGAGTGCTCCGTGCGTCTCTAGGTGGGTGCGCAACGTCGGGCCGTCGATGTACTCCATAACGAGGTACGGCGGGTCGGCGTCGAGTTCGGCGTCGAAGAGCGTCACGAGCGACGAGTGCGTGAGCGAGGCCAGCAGCAGCGTCTCGGTACGCATCCGTCCGCGGTCGCGCGGTTCGATGCTCGTCGAGAACTGCTTGATCGCGACCGTCCGTCCGAGGATCAGGTCGTGCGCGCGGAACACGCGCGCGAAACCCCCTTGGCCGACCACCTCGCCGAGGCGATAGCGGCCCGCAAGGGCGCCGTCACGCGGATCCAGGGGCGCTGTTGCGGTGTCCTCCCCCACATCGATCCTCTCCTGCTCATCGAGCGTCCTGACCGGCACCCGGTCGCGTCGTCGTCGACGCGCGCGTGTGCGGCGTCCCTTCGAGACTTTCTCACATCGGCCGCGGGGTGCGGCGCGCCCTTGACACGCACGACCGCCGTGCCGCGCGGTTCGGCCGCCGCACGGCGCCGCGTAGGCTCGAGGGTTATGGCTGCCGGCGCAACGATCCACACGTTTACGGTCAACCTCGCCGATGTCGACCGCGGCGTCTACGAAGAACTCTCGCTGCGGGTCGCCCGGCATCCATCCGAGACCGCCGCATTCATGCTGACCCGCGTGCTCGCGTACTGCCTCGAGTTCGAGGAGGGCATCGCGTTCAGCGAGGGCATCTCCACGACCGAGGAACCCGCCGTCCTGGTGCGCGATCTGACCGGCACGATTCTCGCCTGGATCGAGATCGGAGCGCCGGATGCGGCACGCCTGCACTTCGGCAGCGCGCAGGCCGAGCGCACCGCTGTCTACACGCACCGCGATCCCGCGAAGGTGTCGGCGCCGTGGGCGGGCAAACGCATCCACCGCGCCGACGAGATCACGCTCTACAGCTTCGATCCCGGCTTTGTGGAGGATGCGGCGCGTGTGCTCGAGCGCCGCAACACCATGACGGTGTCGATCACCGAGCGCCACCTCTACCTCGATCTGAACGGCACCAGCGTCGAGTCCGACGTGCACGCGCAGCCCGTGGCCTGAGCGGGAGCTCGCGGGGGTTGCGGCGGTGAGGGGATTAGCCGCGACGGGCTCGGCGGTACCCCTTCCCGCTCGTAGACTTGCGGAGATGTCCCTCACCGCGGATCACCGACCTCGCCAGCGGGGCTACGGGGTGCGGATGACGATGAAACTCGTGACGGCTGCGCTTCTGCTCCTGGCGCTGAGCGCCGCCGCTCCCCTCGGGCACCACGATGTCGACCGCGCACCGACCGCTGCGACTGTCGCCGTGGCGGGTCAGCACGTCATCGCCGCGAGTGAGCACGTCGCCGCCGCGGGTGAGCACGTGATCGTCTCATCGAGTGACTCATCGGCGCTGTGGAGCGCGGGCTGCCTCGTCATCGCCGCGTGCTGCAGCATCCTGCTCCTCGCTCTGACGTTCGCGGGGCGAAGGGCCGCCCACCGCGCGCTCGTCTCGACGTCGCCGCGCGATGCGCCGCGTCGGTATCGACCGTCGTTCCCCGTCCTTCCCGCGCTGACTCTGACCCAGCTGTCGATCAGCCGTACCTGAGTGCCGGACCCCGCTCGCGGGGCGGTTCGGTGTCCTCGGTGCGAGGACGTTCAGGTGCGGTAGTGATCGAAAGTCGAGGAATGTTGTGCGGAATTATGTGAAGCCGTTATGGGTCACGGGTGCGGTCGTGGTGGTGCTGGTTCTGGTCGCGGTGATCTGGATGGCGGTGAACCGCTCGGCGCCGGCGGATAGCGGGGCGGGCCCGGCGAGTGTCGTGCGCGAGGACTCCCGCGTGCTCGATCGCGGCGGCGAAGAAGCGGTGACGGTTGTCGAGTTCCTCGACTTCGAGTGCGAGGCCTGCGGCGCCGCGTACCCGTACGTCGAGCAATTGCGCGCGGACTACGCCGGACGTATCACCTACGTCGTCAGGTACTTTCCGCTGCCCGGTCATGTGAACTCGACGAACGCGGCACTCGCGGCGGAGGCGGCGGGTCAGCAGGGCGCGTTCGAGGAGATGTACCACGCGCTGTTCCAGTCCCAGGCGGACTGGGGCGAGGCAGGAGAGTCGCGGGCGGACGTGTTCCGCACGTTCGCCGAAGACCTCGGGTTGGACATGACCGAGTACGACCGCGCCGTGGCCGATCCCGACACGCTCGCTCGCGTCCAGGCGGACTTCGCCGACGGTCGCGCCCTGGGAGTGTCGGGCACGCCCACCTTCTTCGTCAACGACAAGCAACTGACCGAGTTGACGCAATGGTCGGACGTGACCGACGCGATCGACGCGGAGCTCGCTCCGTGAGGGGCCACGCCCGCTCGTGAGCGCCTCGGCGCGTTCATCTCTGACGCGACGAAAAGGGCCTCGGATTCGCGTGATCGCGAGTCCGAGGCCCTTTCCTGTGACAGTGGCGTGGTGGAGATGGGGGGAATCGAACCCCCGTCCATCGCTGCAATACGGCGTTTTCTCCGGGCGCAGTCTGTGCAGACGTTCTGCTCGGCTCCGACCTTTGTCACAGACACCTAAGTCGACGAGCCCAGCCTGGGAAAAGTCCCGAACGACGTCCAGACGCCATCGTTCAGCAAGATCCCTAAATGACGCCAGGGTCCGTGGCGGGATCACACACGGTCTGACGGACTATCGGGCTCGCTTACGCAGCGAGGGCGAAGTCAGTGCGCTTGGTTTCGGCACTTATGGTTTTGCAGGGAGCGTTTACGAGATAACCCTGCATCCTCGGCCCGCTTCTCGCAGATTCACAAGCAATGTCGAAACCGATCATCCCCGTGATCCTTCTTCCGAAGGGGCCACTGTCACGCTGTGGAATTGTCATCTCGGCCACCGAAGAACCCGAGCGTTCTACCGTACAACGGATGCGGGTCCCCCGCCATTCCCGCCGTCGCGGTCTGATGGGCGCGCGTCGGCCTCGACGTTTCACCGTCCGCCCGCGGCGAGGTGATCTGCCCGAGCGAGGACGGATGCGGCTGATTCGGTCCTCGCTTCGGCAGATCTCCTCGCTCCGGGCCGGTCGGAACCGCCGGGTCCACCGTCCCCGCATCCGCCCCGGCAGCCGTCCGGGCCCTCGTCTCGAGAGCCGGGGCCAACCCCGTCCGCCCGCGGCGAGGTGATCTGCCCGAGCGAGGACGGATGCGGCCGATTCGGTCCTCGCTCCGGCAGATCTCCTCGCTCCGGGCCGGGCCCCACCGCATCCGCGATCAACCGGCCACCCCGCATCCGCCCGGCGATACGATCGATGCGATGATCCCCTCGCGCCGCACCCCGTCCGCACAGACCACCCTCGACGTTCTCGAGACGGCGTGGCTCACACCGGGACTCGTCCGGGTGACGCTCGGCGGCGAGCAGTTCTCCGCCTTCCCGGACCGGCCGGAGACCGACAAGTACGCGAAGCTCTACTTCCCGCCCGAGGGCAGCACGCTGAAACCGCCCTACGACCTCGCCGCTCTCCGCGAGCAGGTGCCGTTCGACCAGCTCCCCACCGTTCGCACATACACGATCCGCCAGGTCGACCACGACCGACGGACGATCGACATCGACTTCGTCGTGCACGGCGACACGGGGGTCGCGGGGCCCTGGGCCGCATCCGCCCAGCCCGGCGACCGGTTGACGATGTCGTCGCCCGGCGGCGGATACTCCCCCGACCTCGACGCCGATGAGCGCGTGCTGATCGGCGACGAATCCGCCATCCCCGCGATCGCCTCGGCGCTCGAGTCGCTGCCGTCCGGTGTCAGCGCGATCGCGCTCATCGAGACGCGCTCGACAGCTCATCGAGTCACGCTCGCCGGCAACGTGACCTGGGTCGACGAGCAGCACGATGCACCGGGCGCGAATCTCGTCACCGCGGTCGAGGCCCTCCCCTGGCCCGCCGGACGCGTGCAGGTCTTCGCGCACGGCGAACGCGGCGCCATGAAGGCCCTCCGCCCCCTCTTCACCGCTCGCGGCGTCGCGCGCACCGAGCTCTCGTTGTCCGCGTACTGGGCCGCCGGACGCACCGAAGACGCCTTCCAGGCCGAGAAGCGGCTGCCCGTGGGTCAGATCTTCCCGGCCTGAGGTCACGGTTCGATCCGCAGCGCGATCGACAGCGCGATTGGCAGCGCGATCGGCAGCGCCGCGTAGAGTCGCGGCATGAGCGACGTCACCATCACGGTCCGCGGCGAACACGAGGAACGACTCGCGGCGGAGGTCGGCATCGTCCGCGCCACGATCCGCGCGGAGGGTTCCGACCGGCCCCGAGTCATCGAGGAGCTCGCCGAGATCACCCGCCCCGTCCGTGCCGACCTTGACGCACGCCGCGAGAGCGGCGCACTCCTGCGATGGACCAGTTCTCGCGCGAACGTCTGGACGGAACGGCCCTGGGCGCCCGACGGCGCGAAGCTCGACCCGGTGCATCACGCGTCGGTCGAGATCACCGCGAACTTCGCTGACCCGGCGGCTCTTTCCGCCTGGGTCGACGAGGTATCCATCCTCGACGGCACGCAGATCGACGCCGTCACATGGGAGCTGAGCGAACTGACCGCGGGCGCGGCTCGCGACCGGGTGGCCGCATCCGCCGTGCTCGACGCGGTGAATCGCGCGGCCGCGTACGCGTCCGCCCTCGGGCTCAGCTCCGTGACGCCCGTCGCGATCGCCGACGTGGGCCTGCTCGGCGGAGACGGCACGACGCCGTCCCCGAAGCTGATGCGCGCCATGGCAGCGGATGCGGGCGGCATCGACCTGCGACCCGATGACGTGGTCGTGAGTGCTGCCGTCGACGCTCGCTTCATCGCGCACTGAGCGATTGACTCCTCCTCCACAGGCTTCGATCAGCGCCGACTTATCCACAACTTTTCATGCTTTGACCGGGAGATAACCCGTCGAGTGAATGTCTGACCCCCTCGTCATAATGGAGGAATGACGCTCCCCCTCCCGCTCACCGCGGTGAGCGGGTTGCTGAGCGAGTCGGTGGAGCCCCTCATCGATCCGCGGGCACTCGCCTCGATGAGCGACGATGCCCTCTTGTCGCTCGTGCAGGATGCGGAATGTCTGGGGCGAGCGGTCGACGGCCTCCGCGTCCTCGCCGCGGGAGAAGTCGTCGAGCGCTCGCGGGCCACGCTCGGACCTGAGCGGCTTTCCGCGAAACGCGGCTGCCGTACCCCGGCCGAGGTGCTGGAGCGCGCGGCGCTCGTCTCGGGCCAGACCGCTCGCGCCCGCATCCAGCTCGCGACCCGCGTCCAGTCAACCTTCACCCTGACCGGCGAGCTCCTCCCGGGCGCCTTTCCTTCCGTGCGCGAGTCGCTTGCATCCGGAGCGTTGTCGACGGATGCGGCCGCCGCAATCGTCAGTTACCTGGCACCGGTGCTCGAGCGCGGGCACGCGGTCGACGCGACGGCAGGCACCGACCCGGTTCGGACGGCCGAGTGCGAGCTCGTCGCGGCGGCGCTCGCGGGTGAGACCGCCGACGACGTGCGTCTGATGGCGCAGACCTGGGCACTGTTCCTCGATCAGGACGGTGCCCTGCCCGACGAGCGAGGCAACCGCGAGCGCCCTCTGTCGCTCGGTCGCGAGCGCAACGGCACGGTGCCGGTGCGCGGCGCTCTGCTCCCCGAGGTTGCGGCGCAGTTGCAGCGTCTGCTCGACGCGTTCCTCAATCCGAAGGTCGGCGACGGGCCGCGGTTCGTCGCCGGTGAGACGGATGCGTGCGGTGGCACGCGGGCGGGTGACGCCGACGCCTCTCCGCACGAGTCCGGTATCTTCCGCGACGATCCCGAGCCACGCACTCCCGCGCAGAAGCGGCACGACGCACTGGCCGGCATTCTGACGGTGTCGGCGGTCCACGACAGCATGCCGCGTCTCGGCGGAGCCGCGCCCACGCTCATCGTCGCGGCCACTCCCGATCAGCTGGCCGCCCCGCGCGGCCTCGCCTTCTTGCAGGGCGGCGCACAGACTGGCGCGCCGGTGTCTGCATCCGTCGCCCGACACATCGGTTGCCTGGGGGCCGTGCAGCGGCTCGTGCTGTCACCCGACGGCCGGATCATCGAGCTGGGCAACGCCCTCCGGGTCTTCTCCGCAGCGCAACGCCGGGCGATCACGGTACGCGACGGCGAGTGCGTCATTCCCGGATGCCACGTTCCCGGCGCATGGTGCGAGATCCATCACGTGCACGAGCACTCACGGGGCGGACCCACTCACACCGACAACGGCGTGCTGCTGTGCTGGCACCATCACCGCACGATCGAGACCGGCGGGTGGGAGATCGAGATGCGTCGAGGCGTGCCGTGGGTGCGACCACCCGGATGGATAGACGCCCACCGGGCATGGCGACCCGGAGGGCGGTCGGCGATCCGGGAGTGGGCCAGACTCAGAGCCAGCGGCGGTGCGCCACCGTGATCGGCGTTACCACTCAGAGCCAGCGGCGGTGCGCCACCGTGATCGGCGTTGCCGCTCGCCCCGTTCCTCTACTCGCCGAGTCGGTTCTTCGTGCGCATGGCACGTTCGGCCTCGCGCTTGTCCTGCCGCTCACGCAGGGTCTGACGCTTATCGAACTCGCGCTTGCCCTTCGCCACCGCGATCTCGACCTTCGCGCGGCCGTCGAGGAAGTACAGCTTCAGCGGAACGAGGGTGTAGCCGCCGGCCGACACGGCGTGGGAGATCTTGATGATCTCCTCCTTGTGCAGCAGCAGCTTGCGGGTGCGCTTGGCGGAGTGATTCGTCCAGTGCCCCTGCGAGTACTCAGGGATGTTGACCGCGTCGAGGAACGCCTGCCCGCCGTCGATGTAGGCGTAGCCGTCGCTTAGGTTCGCACGGCCCTGACGCAACGACTTCACTTCGGTGCCGGTCAGCACCAGCCCCGCCTCGTACGTCTTGTCGATCTCGTACTCGTGGCGTGCGCGGCGGTTGGTCGCGATGACCTTCTCTCCGCGTTCCCTGGGCATGACCGTCTCCTCATTCGCGCCGGGCAGTGCGCACGGCAGCCCATCAGTCTAGCAACCGGCGGATGCCGCGGCGCACGCACGTCCCACGCGTACCGCGAGACGGGTACTCGCTACGCGCGCAACCAACGCCTGATCGCGAAACCTGCCGAGAGCGCCGCGAGCACCACACCGATCACGATGAGCACCGGGATCACCACGGCGAGATCACCGTAGTCCACCCATGTCGTCACGAAGGTGATGCGCTCACGCAGATATCCGTTGACGCCGAACTCGACCGTCGCCCACACGCCGACGCTTGCGAGCGCCGATCCGATGAGGGCGGCGAACACGCCCTCGAGGATGAACGGTGTCTGGATGAATCTGTTCGACGCGCCGACCAATCGCATGATGCCGAGCTCCTTTCGACGCGCGAACGCCGACAGTCGGATGGTGGTCGCGATGAGCAGCACGGCGGCGATCAGCATCAGGCCGGCGATCCCGACCGCGATGTAGGTGGCCACGGTCAGCGCCGAGAACAGCGGTTCGAGGTACTGCAACTGGTCCTTCACCTCCTCGACACCGCTCGTCCCGCCGAAGGCTTCGGCGATCACATCGGACTTCGACTGGTCGTTGAGGTTGATGGAGAACGTCGCGTTGATCTGGTCGGGCGTGATGATGCTCTCGTACTCGGCGCCGAGCTGATCGATCGCCTTCTCGTACGCCTGTTCGCTCGTCTCGAACGTGTACTCACGGATGAGCGGCGACAACGTCGGGCCGGTGAGCTGAGCGGTCACGGCGTCGATCTGATCCTGCGTGGCGACGCCGCCGTCGCACGTGGGCGCGGTCGACACGCTCGCGCACATGTAGACGGCCACCTGGGCGCGGTCCGCCCAGAAGTCCTTCATCTTGCCGATCTGCATCTGCATGAGGATCGCGGCACCGACGAACGTCAGCGACACGAACGTCACCAGCACGACCGAGATGACCATCGAAGCGTTGCGGCGGAGCCCGCTGAGGGCCTCCCCCGTGATCAGTCCGAACCTCATCGGGTGGGCCCCACTTCGTCTTCCGATCCGCCGAGGCCGAGTCGGTCCGCGAGCCCGAGCTCGTTCACCTCGACCTCCGGAATGTCGGCCACGGGCACGGGGCGCGTGATGGGCTTCTGAGCGTCGGGCAGCTTCTCGGCGAGGGATGCCGCGGCATCCGCATCCGCCTGATGCTGAGCCTGCGCGACGGGCTCGACGATCGCCGCCTGCTCGGTCGCCGCGACCGCGGCATCGAGCGTGATCGGCTCGACCTGGCCGGTCTCGGCGATCTCGCGGTGCACCTCGAGCACGGCGGTGAGGGCGGCGACCGCCGCCGCACCCCGCTCGACCTGCGGCGCGAGGCGCGGGATACCGGACGTATCGCCATAGCCGCCGTGGCGCTCGTCGCGCACCATCTCGCCGTTCTTCAGCTCGATCACGCGTCGCTGCATCTGGTCGACGAATCCGGCCTCGTGGGTCGCCATCAGCACGGTCGTGCCGCCCGCGTTGATGCGGGCGAGCAACTGCATGATGTCGACGGATGTCGCGGGGTCGAGGTTTCCGGTCGGCTCGTCGGCGAGCAGCACCTGGGGGCGGTTCACCAGTGCGCGCGCGATCGCGACGCGCTGCTGTTCTCCGCCGGAGAGTTCGTGCGGCAGCCGCTTCTCTTTGCCGTCGAGGCCGACGAGCGCGAGCGCCTCGGGGACGGCCTGCTGGATGAACCCGCGCGAGGAGCCGATGACCTGCAGCGTGAACGCGACGTTCTGGAAGACGTTCTTCGTCGGCAGCAACCGGAAGTCCTGGAACACCGAACCGACGTGGCGACGGAAGTAGGGAACCTTTCGGTTCGGGACGCTGCGGAGGTCCCGTCCGAGCACGACGACACGCCCCTCGCTCGGGACGTCCTCGCGCAGGATGAGTCGCAGGCACGAGGATTTCCCCGACCCGGACGCCCCGACGAGGAAGACGAACTCTCCGCGTTGCACCTCGAAGTCGACGCTCTGCAGAGCAGGTCGAGAGGTGCCGCGATACCGCTTGGTGACGTTTTCGAACCGGATCATGGCTGTGTCAGCCTAAGCGCGGCTCTTCCGGATGCCGTCCGCGACACCCGGGGCCTCCGCATCCGAAAACCGTATGAATCAGTCTTCTTTGCGCTTGCGCCAGCGGATGCCGGCGGCGATGAAGCCGTCGAGGTCGCCGTCGAGAACGACCGCGGGGTTGCCGACTTCGTGTCCGGTGCGCAGGTCTTTCACGAGCTGCTGGCCGTAGAGGAAGTAGGAGCGCATCTGGTCGCCCCAGCTCGCGGTGATGGTGCCCGCCAGCTCCTTCTTCTTCGCCGCTTCCTCTTCGCGCTGCAGCAGCATGAGGCGCGTCTGGAGGACGCGCATCGCGGCCGCTCGGTTCTGGATCTGCGACTTCTCGTTCTGCATCGACACGACGATCCCGGTCGGAAGGTGCGTGATGCGCACCGCCGAGTCGGTCGTGTTGACGGACTGGCCGCCGGGACCCGAGGAACGGAAGACGTCGACGCGGATGTCGCCCTCGGGGACCTCCACCTCCTGTGCTTCTTCCATGACCGGGATGACCTCGACCGCGGCGAAGCTCGTCTGGCGCTTGTCAGCGCCGCCGAAGGGGCTGATGCGGGCGAGTCGGTGCGTACCGGCCTCGACGGACAGCGTGCCGTAGGCGTACGGGGCATCGATCTCGAACGTCGCCGACTTGATGCCGGCGCCTTCGGCGAACGACGTGTCCATCACCTTGACGGGGTACTTGTGGCGCTCGGCCCACCGCAGGTACATGCGCATGAGCATCTCGGCGAAGTCCGTGGCGTCATCGCCGCCGGCTCCGGAGCGGATCGTCACGACGGCCGAACGCGCGTCGTACTCTCCGTCGAGCAGGGTCTGCACTTCGAGCTGACCGATCACGTTCTGCAGATCGGCGACCTCTTTACGGGCCTCTTCCGCAGAATCCTCGTCTTCCATCTCGACCGCGAGCTCGATCAACACGTCGAGATCGTCGAGTCGGCGCTCGATCTCGACGATGCGCTTGAGCTCCGTCTGACGGTGGCTGAGCGCGCTCGTGACCTTCTGCGCCTTATCGACGTCGTCCCAGAGGTCGGGGGCGCCGGCCTCCTCGGAGAGACGAGCGATCTCGTTCTGCAACGCCTCGACATCGACCACGGCCTGGATATCGGCGAAGGTCGAACGCAGGGCTTGGATTTCGGGGGCGAGATCGAGTTCGAGCATGACACTCCAGACTAACCTGGATGGACATGTCCGATCACGTCGCTTCCGTCCTGTGGCGGTTCGCGCCGATGATCTACGGCCCCACCGTGCTCTTCTCGCTCGGCGAAGGCGCCGTCATCCCGCTGATCCCGGTGCTCGCCGCCGAACGCGGCGCCGACATCGCGCAAGCGGCGCTCATCACCTCGTTCCTCGTGATCGGACAACTGTTCGGCAACATCCCGGCGGGGTGGGCGGTCGCCCGGTTCGGGGAGCGCGCGACGATGGCCGCCGGCGGGGTGCTCGCGATCGTCGGCGCCCTGGCCATGCTGTACGGACCGTCGACCGCCGTGCTCGCGCTCTCCGTCTTCGTGATCGGATTCTGCGCGGCGATCTTCGGCCTGGCCCGCCACTCGTTCATGACGACACGGGTGCCGGTGGCATTCCGCGCGCGGTCGCTGTCACTTCTCGGCGGATCGTTCCGCCTCGGTACCTTCATCGGACCGTTCGTGGCCGCGGGGCTCCTGGTGACCATCGGCGACGAACTTTCCGCCGTCTGGTTCTTCCTCGGCTGCCTCGTCGCGACGATCCTGCTGGTGCTGCTCGGACCGGATCCCGAGCGCGCCGCCCCCGCGGGCGCGGCGTCGAACGCTCCCGCGGCCCGGTACGACGACACCGGAGAAGCGGTCTCGGGTTCGATCCCGACATCCGAGCGCGTCGGCGTCTTCCGCACCATGTGGCAGCACCGCGGCGTGTTGTCGCGGCTGGGACTCGCCGGCGCATCACTGTCGGCCATCCGCTCGGCCCGGCAAATGGTCCTGCCGCTGTGGGGTCTTTCGCTCGGTCTCGACGCGCAGACGATCGCGCTCGTCGTGGGCATCTCCGGCGCGGTCGACTTCGCCCTCTTCTATGCGAGCGGACAGGTGATGGACCGGTTCGGGCGCCTGTGGGCGGCGCTCCCGGCGACGCTCCTGATGGGGACGGGTTTCCTGGTGCTCTCGGTGACGCACGAGTTCGACAGCGCCGTCATCTGGTACGCCGTCCTCGGTGGAGTGCTGGGGCTCGGCAACGGCTTGTCGAGCGGGATACTGCTGACGCTCGGAGCGGATGCGGCGCCCCGCAGCGACCCGGCACCGTTCCTCGGGTCGTGGCGTACGCTGACCGACGCGGGCGGCGCTGTCGCCCCGCTGATCGTGTCGGCGCTGACCGCGGCGGTTTCACTGTCGGTTGCGACCGGCGCGATGGGGCTCCTGGGATTCGTCGGCGCTGCCGCGTTCATCCGCTGGGTGCCGCGGTTCGTTCCCCGACGCGGAGGAGAAGAAACGCCGTGACCGAGTTCAACTGGGCGGGAAACCTGGCCTACTCCGTCGACGCTGTCGCCGAGCCGTCGACGCGCGACGAGCTCCGCACGCTCGTCGCTTCCGCATCCGCCGTTCGGGCACTGGGTTCGCGTCACTCCTTCAACCGCATCGCCGACACCGCCGGGTTGCTCGTGTCGACCGCGGGCCTGCCCGCGCGCGTATCCATCGACGCCGCGCGTCGGATCGCCCGGGTCGCCGGAGGCATGCGGTACGGCGAGGTCGCCCGCGCTCTGCAGGCGAACGGCTGGGCTCTCGGCAACCTCGCCTCCCTCCCCCACATCTCGGTCGCGGGCGCCATCGCCACGGGCACCCACGGCTCAGGCGACCGCAACGGTTCACTGGCGACGGCCGTTGCGGGTGTCGAGATCCTCACCGCCGACGGCGACATCCGGATGCTGCGCCGCGGCGAGCCCGGATTCAACGGCGCCGTGGTCTCTCTGGGCGCGCTCGGGATCGTGCTCGACGTCGAGCTCGACATCGAGCCGGCCTACGAGATCGCCCAGACCGTGTATGAGCGGGTCGCGTGGGAGGACGCCCTCGTCGACCTCTCCGCCGTCACCTCGCTCGGGTACAGCGTCAGCATGTTCACGACCTGGCGCGACGCCGACACGGTCGACCAGGTGTGGGTGAAGGCGCGAACGGATGCGGGGCCCGCACCCGCGTCCGTGCTGGGCGCGTCGCCCGCGTCGGCTCAGCGCCATCCGCTGCCCGGGGAGGCCGCCGACAGCACGACCCCGCAGCGCGGCGTCGCGGGTGCGTGGCTCGACCGGCTTCCGCACTTCCGCCTCGAGTTCACTCCGTCGCGCGGCGCCGAACTGCAGACGGAGTACTTCGTCTCTCGCAGAGATGCGCCCGACGCGATCCGCGCGCTCAAGGTCTTCGCGCCGCGCCTCGGGGACCTGCTGCTCGTGAACGAGGTGCGCACGATCGCTGCCGACGAGCTGTGGCTGAGCGGCGCGTACGGCCGCGACACCGTCGGGCTGCACTTCACCTGGCGGCCGGATCAGCCCGCCGTCGAGGCGCTTCTCACCGAGATCGAGGCCGCACTCGCTCCGTTCGACCCGCGCCCGCACTGGGGCAAGGTGTTCACGATGCCGACCGACGTCATCCGCTCGCGCTACCCGCGGATCGACGACTTCGCCGCACTCCGAGCGGAGTTCGACCCGCGGGGTGTCTTCCGGAACGACTACGTCGCCGCACTCGGGCTCTGAGAAGTATGCATCCCCCGCGGGCCGCCGCTGCGGCGAACGCCGCGCCCGCCGTCACCCGCGCCGGGGATCAGCTCACTCGAAAGTGATGATCCCGGCGCGCGCGGCGCGGATGAGCACCTGAACGCGGTCTCGCACATCCCACTTCGCCATGATGTTGCTGAGGTGCGATTTCACGGTCGCTTCCGAGACGCTCTGCTGTCTGGCGATCTCCGCATTCGAGAGACCGCGCGCGAGAAGTGAGACGACGGCGCGCTCCCGCGGTGTGAGCCGTTCCGCATCGGACAGACGTACGAGCTGCCCAACGCCCACCGACGCGGACACCGACGCGACGAGCATGCTCGCGACGGCCGGCGAGAGGACCCGCAGCCCGCGTGCGATATCGCGGAGCGCGGCGACGATATCCTCCGGCTCGGAATCCTTCAGCAGATAACCGCCCGCCCCCGCTTGCAGCATCGGCAGGATCGCGTCGAGTGAACCGAACGTCGTCAGCGCGAGCACCTTGGTGGCGGGATGATCGCGGGTGATGATCCGCGTCGCTTCCGCCCCACCCATGACGGGCATCTGAGCGTCCATCAGCACGACGTCCGGGGCGAGCGACGCGACCGCTGCGAGCGCGTCGGCCCCGTTCGCAGCCTCTCCGACCACCTCGATGTCGTCGGCCTCGCTGACGAACACCGTGAGGGCGCGACGGATCAGCGATTCGTCGTCGACCACGAGCACCCGAAGTTCTTGCACGCCCCCCACGATAGGACCCCGCCCGCACCCCCGACGAAAGGGGGAGAGAGCGCTCGCCTTCCGACGGAAGCGGTGCCGCCTGACCTCCCGCGATGCTGACCAGATCACATCGAACAGGAGGTGAGCATGTACTCGACCAATGGACTTTGGACCGCACTGTGCCGACTCTTCGGTGTCTGCAACTGACGCTCGCGGAGTGCTGCACGCTCACATCGCGTGAGCGCACCTTTGCATAATGGAGCGATGACCGTTCCGCCGCACGACTCGCGCAGACGACAGGTGTCGTTGCGCGCGTTGTGGGCGTCGTTGCGCACCGATGCGGCGTTCACGCGCGTCGAGCGGTGGGCACTGTGGAGCCTCATCGGCGCGGGCTTTGTGGCCGGCCTGGTGCTGACCGCCTCGGCGGGGCTTCCGGGTGAGGATGCCGTCTTCCAGACGCTTCTCACCCTCGCCTTCGCACTGGTTCTCTGGCGACCGAAGGCGTTCGGGGCGGCACTGCTCATCCTGCTCGCGGTCTCCCCCGCCGTCGACGCTCAGCAGGAGGCGATCCTGGCGTTGGCGTTGGGCAGCGGGCTGATCGCACGCACGTGCACGATCGCCATCCAGGCCGCGTACGTCGTCGCCTTCTTCGGCGCGGCGATCCTGATCCACGCCTTCTTCCCGGCCTCCGAGCCCCTGTCCAGCTTCATCGCCGCCATCATCGTGGCGACCGGATCGAGCGGTGTCGGGTTGACCCTGCGTGCGGTCACGGAGCGTGAGATGCAAGCGCACCGCAAGCTTCTGGTGTCGGAGCAGGCGCGGGCGGAGGTCGCCGCCGGGGAGCGTCGGCGGATCGCCGATGATCTGCACGACGTGGTCGCCCACGATCTGACCATCATCGCGATGCACGCCCGCCTTCTCGAACGGGATCCCGACCCGGACGATCGCAGGACGTCCCAGCGCGCGATCCTCGATTCCGCGCGGCAGGCGCTCTCGGACGTGCGGCGCGTGGTGCTGCTGGCGAGCGAGGATGCGGATCCGGCGACCGGTGCCGACAACCAGCGCGGCGTCGGCGTCGCGGCGCGGGAACTCGCCCGGGAACTGACGGCAGCCGGGTACCGGGTCCAGCTGGACGACGAGGTGCCCGACGGCGCCGACGTCGACCGCCTCGTGAGCGCGACTCTCGCGCGCATCGTCCGCGAAGCCGGAACCAACATCCTGAAACACGCCGTCGGAGCGCAGCGCGTGCGCATCCACTTGCGGCAGTCGGACGGCGAACTCCGACTCTCCGTGTGGAACTCGCTTCCGCGCGACCCGAGCGCGTCCGACGCGGTCAGCGGGGGGTACGGAATCGTCCGGATGAACGAACGCACCGCGATTCTCGGCGGCTCGTTCGAGTCGGGGCCGGAATCCGGCGGCTGGCAGATGCGGGCGTCTTTCCCCGCTCGCTGACCGCGCGACGACCGGCCTACCCGCGGATCTGCCGGACCTCCTCCGAAAGTCGGAGTCCGGGCAGCACTTTCGGATGGATTGACGCGGGATCGCTTGTTCACCGCTCCTGCATCGGCAACCCTGAGGGCGTCCAGGTGGGCCGATGAAAGGGGAACAAGTGAACATGACGATGGAGTCCAGAGACGTCGCACTCGCACGGCGAGTGGACGCAGCCGTGCATGCGATTTACGACGGGACGGCGAGGGGATCCGTGTCCGCACCGGTCCTCGGCACACCGGCCACGGTGGCCGCGGCGCCGGCGGCGGTCGCGACATGGAAGCTCGCGGCAGCCGCGGTCGGCGGGGCGGCCAGCGTGGTCGGCGCCTATGTCGCGGGTCGAGCGGTCGGATCGTGGTGATTGACGGCGCGCTCGAGACGCGAGTGGGTAACGCCCTCGCGGAGCTCGGGGACGCCGGCGGCGTCTCGATCATCCGCATCGGGCGAGAGGCTCAGGGCCCCGTGCTGGCGACCCCGCTCATCGCTGCGGCGTTTGCGGGAGGCGCCGTGTACGGCGGAGGCCTCGTCGCGGCGTTCGAGGCCGGCCGAGCGGTTCGCGGAGGCTGAGTCGCGATGAGGAAGGTGTCGAAGAACGGAGGGCGCACGGCCGTGCGCGTGTACGGCCGTGTGGAGTCCGGGCTTCGGCGCGCGTCGGGGTCGCGGGAGAGGGCGCTGCGAGCGAGCGAATCGTTCGCCGCCATCACCGCGACCCTGGCGAGCATGGAAGCGGTCGCGACGCGCCGAGACACCGCCGAAGGCGAACTCAACGACTGGCGCGTGCTGCGTGGCGGCCTGGCCGCCGACGCTCCCTTCGTCTCCCGACTTCTCGACAAGCTGGATGGCCCGCGCGCAGACCGCGCCTTCCACCTGACCCGGTGCGCCCTCGGGATCGCCCTCCTCATCCCGGGTCGTGGCACGGCGCTCGACCGCCTGCGGCTCTCCGCGAACGCCGGTCTCAGCATCCTCGGCATGATCAATCAGACGCGTTCCCGCTACGGCGGAGACGGCTCCGACCAGGCGGCGCTCCAGGTGCACACCGCGGCGACGATCTCCCGTCTCGGCGGCGACGCCCGCTCCATCGACGCAGGCCTCTGGTACCTCTCGCTGCAGGGAGTCCTCTCCTACGCCGTGTCCGGATGGGTCAAACTGTTCGGTCGGCCGTGGCGCGAGGGAACGGCCGTATCCGGCGTCATGCGCACGCACACCTACGGGCACGAGGGAGTGTGGCGCTTCTTCCAAAAGCACCCGGCCCTGGAGAAGACGGCGACGCGGGCGATGCTCGTCTTCGAGTCCTCGTACCCCCTCGTCTACATCGGCGGACCTGTCGTCAACGCCGCCTACTCCGCGGTCGCCATGGGCTTCCATGTCGCGAACGGTGTCGTCATGGGGCTCGGTCGATTCGTGTGGGGTTTCGCCGCGTTCCATCCGGCGATCGCCTACACGACCGACGCCACCGCACGGAGGCGCGGGCGCAGCGACGCGCTTCCCGCCGTCGCGGGCGCCGCCATCGTGGCCGCGCTCGGGGCGACGGCACTCACCGCCACTCGGCGCCGGCTTCGCGTGCTCGACGGCCCGTCCTACCTCCAGCGCCTCGAGACATCGCGCGGCAGCACCCTCGCGTATGGCGGCAAGCAGCACGGGCACCCCGTCCTGCTGTTCCTGGTCAACGCCCTGTTCTCCACGCAGGACCACTTCGGGTGGGTGACCGGGCACCTCGATCGTGACGGCTCCGTCGACTTCATCACCTACGACCGCGCGGGGTACGGCGCATCCCGCGAAGCAGCCGATGACGCGTTCCGGATCGACGATGCCGTCTCCGACTTGATCGATCTGATCGAGAACGTCGCCGACGCGGACCAGCGCATCGTGCTCGCCGGACACTCCTACGGCGGCGAGCTGATCCGACGCGTGGCCGAACGTCTCGGTGACGATCGCGTAAAGGGTCTGGTGTTCATCGACGCCACGCATCCCGAGCAGTTCGCGCAGTCGGCCTCGCAGCGGGAGGGTCTGCGTCTCGTCCGTGACGCGCAGTCGCAGATGGGCCTCCTGGTGCGCGCCGGATTCGGCTCATTCCTCGATCGCCCGTCCTGGGTGACACGCCTTCCTCCCCCCTTCCGCGCCAATGCCGAGCTGCAGTACCGGGACGGCCGGATGTGGCGCGCCGGTCACCGCGAGCTGCGGGCGGTGGAACGCGAGCTCGACATCCCGCGCCCGCCGCGACTCGATGCCGGCTCCGGTATCGCCGGACTGGTGATCTCGGCATCCCGCACGATGTCGGACGCGGATGCCGCTCGGTTCCAGCGAGAGCTCGCCTCGACGTTCGTCGCGTCCGGAGAACCGATCGTGCTCGAAGCCACGCACGACACGCTTCTCACGGATCCGCTCGTCGCCGGCGAGGTCGCCGCGCGCATTCTCGCCTTCGCGCGACAGATGGGGGCACCGTCGTGATCTCGCCGCGAACGCTCCTGCGCGCCGGAACGCTGCCCCTGTTCGGCGCGGCACTCGCTGTGACGGCCGTCTCGCAGTTGCCGGGGCATTCCTTCGACCGTCTGCGGCGACGCGACCTCTTCGGTCTCATTCCGAACTGGAAGTTCTTCGCGCCGATCCCCGCCACCGATGACCACGAGGTCTTCCACCGCACGCGGACGGAGGACGGCGGATGGGATCAGTGGCAGCGGACCTCGCCGCCCGCACCGCGCAAGCTCGCCCACCTGGTCTGGTTCCCCGGACGCCGCGCCGACAAAGGCGTCTTCGATCATGCGACCGAGCTCGCCCAGCTGGCGGTGCTCGCGGATCCGGCCGAACTCGCACTCTCGTCGTCGTACCTCGTCGTCGCCGCGACCGTGCGCCGGACGGTCGCGGCCGCCGGCGGCCCCACTCCGCATCAGTTCGCCATCATCAAGCACGCCGGGTCCGACGATTCGGTCGCTCCCGAGGTCATCCTCCTGTCGCCCGTCATCGACCCTCCGAGTCCCGCACCTGTTCCGCCCATCGACGCTGTAGCCGTCGAGGCGACACCCCTCGTCTCCTCCCCCCCGCCCCCTGTAAGGAGTTCCGCACATGACCTCGATGATCATCCTCTTCCTCGTCGGCACCGGCTGCCTGGCCACGGCAGCCTGGGCTGTCTGGCGCGATCCCGCGAGTCGCGACAGTCTGCGTCGCGCCTTCGGGTCCCGCGGTCAAAGATGACGACGGTTGCCGCCGGGACGGCCAAATCCGTCTCCGAGCAGTACGGATCCGCCATCGCCGGCGTCTACGACGACATCTACGGCGAGCTCGACATCGAGTCGCCGGAAGCCGCGGCGCTCCGCGGACTGGCGCTCATGACGGAGGAGCCGCGCGTGATCGTCGAGCTCGGCGTCGGCACGGGGCGCGTCCTCGGCGCGCTCGGACGCGCTGTCGCCGGAACCGGTGCGGCACGCCTCATCGGCATCGACGGATCCGCTGACCTGCTGAGCCGCGCCGCGGAGCGATACTCGGACCTGGACCTGGAACTGGTGGAAGCCGACTTCAGCGACCCCGGGCTGACCGAGATCGTCGCACCGGGCACCGCGAGCCTGGTGCTGTGCGTGTGCGCGTCGTTCTCGATGCTCCCGGACCGTTCCGCACAAGCCGCGACGCTTCAGAACATCGCCGCCATGCTCGGCCGCTCCGGTGTCGCCGTGATCGAAACCCACTCCCCGGCATTCGTGCACGAGGTGATCGGAGCGGCACCGACGTCCATGTTCGTGCCCTACGCCCGTCACGAGAGCGGATTAGTGTGTTTCTCCTCCGTCGAGTCCGGGATCTGGACGATGCGTCAGGTGTGGATCGACGGCGCCGAGAGCACCACGGTGCTCGAGCAGAGCCTGCTCACGCCGCCTGAGGCGCTCACCGAACTTGCCGCCGCCGCGGGTCTGCGCGTCGTCGCTCTGACGGCCAGCTTCGCCGGTGGTGAATACCTCGGCTCCGCGTCGCCGCTGTTTGCGATGACGCTCGTCCCCGAGCTTTCGGACGTCGACGCGTGACATCCCTCGCTCTGGTCGGGGTCGTCAAACGTTACGGACCGACCACTGCTCTCTCCGACTACTCCATCACGGTCCCGTCCGGTCGCATCACGGCATTCGTCGGTGCGAACGGAGCGGGCAAGTCCACGGCGATGCGCCTCCTCGGGGGCCTTCGGGCGCCGGATGCCGGCCGAGCGACGATTGCGGGACGGCCGCTCGTGACGGCGGACCGAGCCCTCATCGGGCACTCCCCGGAGGACCGCGGTCTCTACGCGGACGAGTCGGTGCGCGCTCAGCTGCGCCACTTCGCGGAACTGATCGGGCTGCCGCGACGGAGCATCCGCACCCATGTCGATGTCGTCCTGGAGCGGACGGGAATCCTCCCGCTCGCGGAACGCCGCTTCGGGCTGCTCAGCCTCGGCAATCGCCAGCGAGCACAACTCGCCCTCGCCCTCCTCGGTTCGCCGAGCTATCTTCTGCTCGACGAGCCCTTCTCCGGACTCGACGTCGACGGGCTCGCGCAGGTCTCGGGCCTGGTGCGGTCCTTGGCGGCAGACGGGGTCGGCGTTCTCGTCTCGAGCCACCAGCTCGAGGTCGTCGCCGCGGTGTCCGATCGCGTCGCCGTCATCGCCGACGGCAGATCGGTGCTCGAGGGTGACATCTCGGATGTCCTCGGCGCTGCTGAACGCGCCCTTCGTCTCACGTTCCGCGCCGCCGAAGACACGGACCAAGAGCCCAACCTCCGCGGGTTCGCCGAGCGGGTAGCCGGACGTATCGAGCGGCGTGCGGGTTCTGTCGTCGTCGAGATCCCGATCGACCCCGGAGGCAGCATTGACCCCACGCTCGTCTCGGCGGCCGCGGCCGTCGGCACGCTCACCGCCGTGGATGTCACCCAGCCCTCCCTGCGCGAACTTCTCACGGCGGCGCCGCGATGACAGTCTCGTCTGCCTTGTCTTCGTTCCGAACAGTCCTCCTCCGAGACATCCGGCGGCAGCTCGCTGCCCCCGCGCAGCTCGTTCTGTTCGTATTGATGGCGGTGATCGCAGTCCTCGTGATCGTCGCGCCCGGCATCGTCGGTGCCGCTTCCGCATCCGCCCCGCGGGTATACGCCGTCGCGCCGTCCGACGTCGTCCGCATCGTCGCCTCCGAGCAGCCCGGATGGGAGGTGATCGGCGTCGACGCCGTGCCCGGAGACCTCGGCGGCGATGTGGCGGTCGTCGTCGCAGAGTCCGGTGTCGAGGTGCATGTCGAGAAGGCATCGCAGGTGGCGGAAGCAGCCGCCGTCGGCGACGTCTTCGCCGGCGCCGCCCTGTCCGCGGCATCCGGGATCGCGACGCCGCCGGTCGCCTTCCGGGCGGCGGTGGATGACGGCTCGGCCGTCGTGACACGTCTCATCACGCTCGTGTCGGCTCTGCTGGTGTTCTCGGTGATCACCGGGCGCGCGTCGTGGGCCTACGGCGCCCTGTCGCGGGACCTGTCCCTGGGCCTGTTCGACGCGGTGCTGGCCCGCGCATCCGCGGCCGGCCTCCTCGGCGGTCGGATCGTCGCCGCGGCCGTTTCGGGCATTGTGCAGTTGATCGCACTCGGCGCTATCGCCGCGGGCACGCTGACGGTCATCGGTGAATCCGAGGTTGCCGGACGGGTGGTGGAACTCGCCCTCCCGCTCTCCGTGTGGGCCGGCGCGGGCGTCGCCCTATTCACCTCGCTCGCCGTCGTGTTCGTGCTTCTCTTCCGTGGGAACGCGGCGTCGCTCGGAATTCTGATCCAGCTGGTCGGATTCGCCTCATTCGGCATCCTCATGGTCGCGCTGCTCGACCCGGGGGCCGGCTGGATCTCCGTCGCAAGCCTCATCCCGCCCGTGTCCGTGCTGCTGCTTCCGGTGCGGATGGCGGAGGGGCTCGCCGCCGCGACGGATGCGGCGGTCGCCGGCGGTGTGATGGCCGTCGCCATCATCGCGCTGTTCTGGCTCGCGCTGCGGGTGTGGCGTGCGGCGACGATGACGGACGGTCTCGGCCCGATGTGGCGCGCCGTCCTCGCACGTCGGTCGTCCGCGACGCGTCACGACCGACCCGACGCGCATGCGCTCACCGCCGCCGACGACCCGTCGGATCTGCGTCCGCGGACTCGGGTATGACGACCCCGGACGCGTTCGTCATAGGCGCCGGCCCGAACGGGTTGGCGGGCGCGGTGACCTTGGCGCGAGCGGGACTCGCGGTCACCGTGCTCGAGGCCGAGCCCACGGTCGGCGGGGGCCTGCAGTCCCACCGGCGAGGCGATGCCCTGTTCGATCGATACTCGGCCGTGCACCCTCTCGCCCTCGCGTCGCCCTTCTTCCGCGCGTGGGGACTGGAACAACGGGTGCCCTACATCGTTCCCGACATCGCCTACGCCCATCCGTTGGGAACCCGCGCGGCCATCGCCTACCGCGATCTCGACCGGACGGCGGACGAACTCGGGCGGGACGGTCGGGAATGGTCCCGACTGTTCGCTCCGCTCGTGCGGAACGCGGATGCGGTGACGGCGACCGCGTTCAGTTCCCTCCTCCAGGTGCCCCGGCATCCGGTCGCCGCGCTGGCGCTCGGCCGCACCGCGGTGCGGGGATCCTGGGCGCGAACGCGCTCTCTGCGCACTCCCGAGGCGCGCGCACTGTTGGCGGGTGTCTGGGCGCATGCCGGTGAGCCCCTCGGCTCGCTCGCGGCTGCCGCGGCCGGCTCGCTTCTGGCCACACATGCGCACGTGCGTGGCTGGGGCATCCCCGAGGGCGGCGCGCAGCGTGTCGCCGACGCTTTGGCCGCCGATCTCCTGGCGCACGGCGGTCGGATTGAGACCTCGACCGCCGTGGACGACATCACGGACCTGATGCACGCGCCGATCGTCCTGGCCGACGTCTCCCCCGCGGCTCTGCGTGCCATGCTCCCCGCGGCCCGGCGCGACGCCGCACCGCGTCCGCTTCGGCCCGGCAGCGGGGTCGCCCGCGTCGATCTGCGACTGCGCGGTTCGATCCCGTGGACCGACCCGCGTGTGGGGGGCGCATCGACCGTCCACCTCGGCGGCACCTGGCCGGAGATCGCTCACGCCGAGAACGCGGCGCGCTCGGGACGCCATCCCGAGCGTCCGTACATCCTCCTGTCGCAACCCACGGCGCACGATCCTCGCCGCTCGGCTCCCGGCTCTGAGATCGTGTGGGCCTATGTGCACGTGCCCTATGGATCGTCTCGCGACCCGCGCGACGCGGTGCTCGCCGAGCTCGAACGACACGCTCCGGGCACCCGGGACCTCGTCGCCGAGTCCTGGCGAACCCCGGCGTCGGCTCTGGCGGCGCACAACCGCAATCTGAGCGGAGGCGACATCACCGGGGGCGCGGCATCGCTCGCACGCCTGATCGCACGGCCCCGCCTGTCGCCGAATCCGTGGCGGACAGGGCTCCCCTCGGTGTATCTCTGCTCATCGTCGACGACGCCCGGACCGGGAGTGCACGGCATGTGCGGATGGTGGGCCGCGCGCACGGCGCTGCGCGATCGCTTCGCGATCGACGCACGCCTGTCAGACCTGTCGCCGACAACGATCCCGAGGGAAATTCCATGACGTCCTCCCCACCCATCGCACCGACGACCCCGGAGCTGCCGTTCCGGCACGGGCTCCGCCTCCTCGCCTCGTACGCCCGCCCATACCTCTCAATGCTCTCGGTGGGAGTGCTGCTCGGGCTGTTCGCCACGGGGGTGACCCTCGCGACGCCGATGGTCACCAAGTGGGTTCTGGACTCGCTCGGCGCGGACCTCGACCTGAGCACCCCGGTGATCGTCCTGATCCTCCTCCTCATCGTCGGGACGGTCGCCGGGCTCGTGCAGACCGTGCTGCTCGGCCGTCTCGCCGAGCACATCGTGCTCGACGCCCGGCGGTCGCTCATCCAGCGGTTCTTCCGCGCACGCCTCGAACAGGTGCAGCGGTTCAAGACCGGCGAGCTCGTGACGCGCATCACGAGCGATACGGTGCTGCTCCGCGCGGCGACGACCTCGAGCATCGTGCAACTCGTCAACGGCACGGTGTCTCTCGTCGGAACGATCGTCCTCATGGCGATCCTGGACGGGACGCTGCTCCTCACGACGCTCGCGGCGCTCGTCGTCATCGGCGGCCTGTTCGGTGTTCTGCTGCCGCAGATCGGCAAGACGTCGAAGCGGGCACAAGATGCGATCGGCGACCTCGGCGCGCAGCTCGAAGGCGGAATCCGCGCACTCCGCACGGTCAAGTCGAGCCGGGCGGAGACGCGCGAGATCGCGCGCGTCACTCACAGCGCGGAGGAGTCTGCGCGTCACTCGGTCCGGGCCGTCTGGTACTCCGCACTCATCTGGACCGTGGCCGGCGGCGGGATGCAGCTGTCGATCATCGTCATCCTCGGACTGGGCGCGTGGCGCGTGAGCCTGGGCGAGCTCGCCGTGTCGACGCTGGTCGCGTTCCTCCTCTACGCGTTCAACATCGTCGACCCGATCACCTCGCTCGCCGGCGCGTTCGCATCGGTGCAGGCGGGGCTGGCCGCGGCCGCCCGCATCCGCGAGACCGAGCACCTCGACCTCGAGGACACCACGCGCGGCAGCGGTGCACCGGCTACTCCGCCGGCGGATGATCGCGTTCCCGCCCTGGCTCTACGTTCCGTCTCGGCCGGCTACCTCGGCGAGGACGGCTCGGCTGTGGAGGATGTGACGATCGAGATCCCGCGCCGTGGCCACACCGCGTTCGTCGGGCCGTCCGGCGCTGGGAAGACCACCGTCTTCTCGCTCCTGTTGCGCTTCATCGACCCGAGGTCCGGACGACTCGAACTCGACGGCATCCCGTACGAGGATCTGAGCATCGATCATGTGCGTTCCCGGATCGCCTACGTCGAGCAGGAGACGCCCGTCATCCCCGGGACGGTCCGAGACAACGTGCTCTTCCGCGCGGACGATGCCGACGATGCCGAGGCCTGGGACGCGCTCGCGGCCGTCCGGCTCGATGAGAAAGTACGCTCGCTACCCTCCGGTCTCGATACGACCGTCGCGGAGACGAACCTCTCCGGGGGCGAACGCCAGCGCCTGGCCGTGGCGCGAGCCCTCATCCGGCGGCCCGGAGTCCTCCTGCTCGATGAAGCAACGGCGCAGCTGGACGGGGTGACGGAAGCCGCCATCCAACGGGTCATCACGGACGCGTCGAAGACCGGCGCCGTCGTCACGATCGCGCACCGACTGTCCACCATCCTCGACGCCGATCGGATCGTCGTGCTCGACGGTGGCCGCATCCGTGACACGGGCACACATCACGAACTCCTCGGCCGCGACGCGCTCTATCGCGAATTCATCGAGGCGTTGCGGATCGACACGTCCGTGGTGCCGGCGCTCGGGGTGTAGCGGGCCGGACGCCGCGCCCACCCGCGGCGGCTTTGTCACGGCGCGATCCTCGACGGGCCGACCCCGCCAGCGCGGAGGATGGTGCGCGGCGGTGGCGTGAGTGGCGCGTCGCGGCCGGAGAGGGCCGGGATGCGCGGCATCGAACGCACGCTGGAGCGGCAGGCGGACGCCGCGCGACACAAGGTCGACGGGATGCACCGCCCGGGGGCGTTCGTCGTCTCCGGCACGCTCGCGGGCGCCTACGTCGGGATCGCCGTCGTGCTGATGCTGAGCGCGGCCGGGCCGTTCGTCGCGGCGGGCGAGGCTCCCGCGAAACTCGTGAGCGGGCTCGTCTTCGGGGTCGCGCTCACGCTCGTGGTGTTCGCCGGCGCCGAGCTCGTGACGTCGTCGATGATGACGCTCACCCAGGGCGTGCTCATGCGCGCGGTCCGCGTCGGACCCGCCGCGCTGACCCTGGGCGTCACGTTCGTCGCGAATCTTCTCGGCGCTGTGGTCTTCGGCACGCTGGTGAGCCTGTCAGGCGTGATCCATGCGAATCTCGCGGCCCACACGATGCTGCGGGCGATGCTCGCGGCGAAGGCCGAGGAATCCGTCGGCGAGCTGTTCGTCCGCGGCATCCTCTGCAACGTGCTCGTGTGTCTCGCGATCTGGATGTGCGCGCGGCTGCGCGGTGACGTCGCGAAGCTCGCGGTCATCTTCTGGGCGCTGCTCGCGTTCATCACGTCGGGGTTCGAGCACGTCGTGGCGAACATGACGACCTTCACGCTCGGGATGCTCGCGGAGGCTCCCGGGGCGACCTGGCCGATCGCAGGCGCGAACATGCTGTGGGTCGGCCTCGGCAATCTGGTCGGCGGCGCCCTGATCGTCGGGCTCGCCTACTGGCACATCGGCGGCCGCCCGAGAGCGACGGATTCGGCTGCGGGCCGGGTCGTCAGCGCCTCCGTGGACAGCTCGCGCCCGTAGTCACCCTGGTGCTCGACGAATCCTTCGATCAGGATGGGACGAGCGCACAGCATCTGGCCCCGCCGCCCGCATCGAAGGAGCAGACCACCATGACCTCCGTGATCATCCTCGTTCTCGTCGGGAGCGGCTGCCTCGCGACCGCCGCCTGGGCCACCTGGCGAGATCCCGCCAGCCGGGAGACCCTGCGTCAGTGGTTCGGCGCGAGCGAGGAGCACTGAGCGGCCCCATCCGGTTGTGCGGCCGAACGGGTTCTCGCCGTCACCGCAGCGCGGTCCGGCTCGTCGCGGTCGCTTGTAGGTCCACCCCCTGCGGCACGAACACCGAGACGAGCGGCGGATGCCAGACGCTCGACACCGTGACCCGAGCAGACACCCCGTCCGGAGTATCCGCGGCAACCAGCGCGGCATCCACGGAGGCGGATGCGAGAAGCGCCGCTGCCTGCTCCCGCACCCCCTCCGAGGTGAGCTCGGCGCGGGGCTGGCCGTCCTGCACCTCGAGCGTGAACCCGTCGGCGGCGGCGAGCGCGGCCGCATCCGCCGTTCCGTCGAGCCGCTTCTGCGCGAGATAGAGGTCGGTCGCGCACACGCAGACGAACACCGCCGCCAACGCGAGCACGACGTAGCCGATCACGAGCGGCATGATCGTGCCGTCCTCGTCGGTCGTGAGCTCGCGCAGCCGAGTCACGGCGCCGTCCCCCAGAACCTCGACACCTTCTGCACGGCCGATGCCTCCACCGGCACCGCGGCGATCTGATCGAGCCCGAAGATCGGCGGCATGAACGGCAGCTCGGCCCGCGTGCGCACCGTGACGACCAGCGTCGCGCCCGCCGCCGGGCACTCCCCGGCGCTGTCCGTGCACTCCCACGAGACATCGAGCTCGCCGGGATCGACGCCGTACTCCGCCGCGATCGACGCGAGCACGAGTTCGGCGCGCTGGGCGGCATCCCCCGCATCCGTCGCCGTGGAAATCGCACGCGCCGTGTGACGCGCCGCGGCCTCGACGCCGAGAGTCTGACCCTGGATGGTGCCCAGCGCGAGCATGAGATAGATGATCGGCACGAGCAGCAGCACGCCGCCGACGATGAACTCGAGCGACGCCGAGCCCACGTCGTCGGCGAGCGCCGAACGCCATTCCTCGCGGGGCGAGTCAGTCGAAGGTCTCGATCGGGGCATGCGCCTGCACCTCCAACGCTCCGGGAAGACCGAACAGACCCGCGAGCGGCAGCGTCGCCGTCACTGTGACCCGAACGGCCGGGTAGCCCGCGGTGGCGTCCTCCGCCATCCGCACATCCGCCGCGTAACCTGCCCCGATCGCGCGCTCGATCACTTCACGCGTGCGATCCGCCCCCTCCGCTGCGCTCGTGTCGGCGAGGGCCGCGTGATAGGCACCCTCGACCGCCGCATCGTGCACGACGTTGCGCACATAGATGGCGAAGCCGAACTGCAAGATGGCGAGCGTCAGGACCGTGAGAAGCGCGCCGACCAACACGAACTCGACCGGGGCGGAACCCCGCTCGTCCGCGCCGAGACCGCGCTTCTCCTCGGGCATGAGTCGGTCAGAGTCCGGAGACCCGCGAGATGGCCTGCTCGAACAGGCCCGCAAGTGCCGGACCGGCGACGGCCCAGATGACGACGACGAGCCCCGCCGTCATGAGCGTGACTAGGTCGAAGTCTCCCCCGGGGGCATCAAGCACCATTCGTGAACGTGAGTGGTGCCTAATACCTACCTAGCTCGCACGCGTGCGCTGCTCCCGCTCGGCACGGCGCTCGTCGCGGATCCGCCGGAGTCGGTGAACGAGCATCGGGTCAAGTTCGAGCGCCTCTCTGGTGTCGATCGCCCGGCCGAGCAGCTGGTAGTACCGTGCCGGCGCGACGCGGAACCGGGCACGGATCGCCTCTTCCTTCCACCCGGTGTGCTTGCCCCACTGCGCCTCGAACGCGAGCAACTCACGCACGGGGATCTCGGCGGGAGTCACCAATCGGACTTACGCGCGGCCGCGCGCACGTGACGCTTGAACCCAGACATCGCGGCCGCCTGGGTCGCTCCCGAGCCGCGGCTGCCGCACTCGCACACCCAGGCCACGCGCGGACGGCCGTCACGGTCCTCTGTCAGATCCAGGTCGGAGATCGCATGCATGGCGACAGTGTCTCCCCGACCTCCGACATTCCCGTTACCCTGCGGGCATGACCGACCCGTTCGAGGACGCAGCGCAGCCACACTGCCCCGAGTGTGGCACCGTGCTGCGCGACGATCCCCGTGGTCTCGAGTGCGGCGGATGCGGCGTACTGATCCTCCGAGACGGAACCCGCGTCACGAGGTGAGGGCGTCGGACGCTCGGCATACGATCGACGCATGCTCATCGGACTCATCCGCCCTGTCGAAGTCCAGACCCGGGAAGTAACCGGCGAAGGCATCGCCGCGATCCACGAGCAGCTCACTGCCCCGCCCGGGTGGGAACTGACGCAGGCGCACATGGAGCCGCAGAAGGGGTCGACCGAGTTCCGGTCCGTCGGAATCTTCGCTCGCCGTGACGCCCTCACGGAGATCGAGGCCGACGACACCGCGGCGCTGCGCGCGAAGGTGCCCGACGGCTACGAGTTGCTCAGCATCATCCGCCGATGACCGTCCTGCACCCCGACGTGATGCTGAGCATCAGCATCACCGCCGCCATGAGCCGTGATCAGTACACCGGCCATCCCCAACCTGTCATCGACGAGCTCCGGCAGCTCGGCGGCGCGCGCACCGACATCCTGCTACCCGACGTGGGCCGTTGGATCGGCTACCACGGCATCGAAGAGAACAAGATCCTGACGTCGGCGCTGCTCGCCGCTTTCCCCGGCGCCGTGTCGTTCATTGCTGAGGGGCAAGAGCGTCGCGGGAAGCCGCCACACGGGACATACGAAAAACGCGCGTGACGTGTCCAGTGGCGGCGAGTCGGCGCACACCGCTACCCTGATCGCCACAACTGATTGGGAGGGATCGACCATGGCGAACAACGACGAGGACCGGTACGTCGTACCGAACCAGGAACGCGGTGGGTGGGACGTGAAGAAGGAGAACGCGGAGCGCGCGTCCGCCCATTTCGACACCCAGAAGGAAGCGATCGCCCGCGCCCGCGAGATCGTCGACAACAGTGGAGGCGGTCAGGGGGACGTCCGCATCCAGGGCCGAAACGGCAAGTTCCGAGACTCCGACTCCGGACGCAACAACGAGTCTCCGGCGAAGGACACCCGCTAGCGCGGTCCCCACAACGACGAAGAGCCCCCGGCTACCTCATCGCGAGGTAACCGGGGGCTCTTGCATGTGGAACGCGACGTGCACACTCTGAGGGAAATAGGGCCCGTTCGAAGACTCATGCGGCACCGGAGAGCGTGACCCTCTAGAGTCGGCGCATGACGATGACGGTGTACCTCGACGGGGGCAGCGGAAACCTGGCCGAGTACGAAGCCGACGAAGCGACTGAGTACCTCAGTGCTCGAGGCGTGTGGTGGAAGCGCAGCGCGACACCCGAGCCGAGCGGGCGCCTGATTTACGAGCCCTCTGCCGCGCCCCACGTGCAGCCATCGAAGCACGAGTGGACCGCGCAGCTCGCGGACGACGATTCGTGGAGCATGGGCCCGGGCGCGCGCCGCGAACTGCACGGCGACTGAAGCACGAGAGAACTTTGAGGCGAGACTGCTTCAGGTGCGGCTGACTGCACCGGCCGCTATGCTCACGAACCATGAGCCTCTTCGACGCTGGCTACGGCCCCATTGTCATTTTCGGTCTCGCCGTGTTCCTCGCGGGGAGTGTCTTCTTCATCAACCGCCGCGCGCGTCGCGCCGCAGACGAGCACTTCGATGACACGGCCACTCCGTCCGGCATCTCGGAAGCTGAGTGGTCGGACTCCATCAAGTAGCTCGTCTGGTGGGCCGGGATCAGCGCATGGCCGCCAAGGCATCTGCGAGAGACAGAACCGGCATGCCCAGCCCGGCGATGTAGTCGACCAGTGCTTCCAGATCGGCGGCCGTCCAGGTGTACTGATAGGCCGCCGCGACGGTGACGATCTCGTGGAACGTCAGGATCAGGACGCTCCCGCTCGCGTAGGCGGAATCAACCTTTCCCTTGATCGTGGCAAGAGTGTTGGCGTTGGTCACTGCGAGAGAACGGAGGGTGGTGAGTCGCGCCGGGGGGACGGTTTCGAACTGACCCGTGGTCGTTCTCCCCGCCTTGAAGTAACGCGAGACCGTCTGGTACGAATCGGTGTCGAAGTGTCCGCCGCCGTACGCGAAGCTTTCCGACCTGAACCCATTCTGGACCCCCCACAATCGCAGGGCACGGAGTTCGTCCGCCTTCTGCTGCGGGGTCATCCCCGGCAACGTCTGGTTGTGCGTTTCCATGCTGGTGGCGTGAGCACCGATCTCCCACCCGTCGCGATCGAGTGCACGGAGATGATCCATCGTGAGATACGTCGGCGTGTCGATGCGATTCGTGACCGGGAACACCGTTCCCAGATAGCGGTATTTGTTGAAGATCGGGCGCGCGAGATCCCACAGGCTTCGTGAGCTGTCATCGAAAGTGAACACGACGCACCCGTTGGGGAACGTACCCGGCTTCTGGTAGAGGCTCGTTCCTCCGAACTTGACCGTGATCGGGCCCGTGGCATCATCCGTTACGCGCCACCGGAATCGCGTCGCAGCGGTTCCCGCGCCCGTACCCACGACGGCGACGAGGCTGAATGTGACGAGCGCCCAGTCGTCGCTGGTGAACGGGAATCGGCCAGTCGTGATCGACGCGACTGAGTACGAGTTCGAGTTCGTGAACGTCGTCGTCGTTCCGATGTGCAGCAGCAGGGAAGAAAGCTTGGACGGGTCGCTCACCTTCATCAGAGCCACGATCGTCTTACCTGTGGGATCGATCGGCGTCGCAAGCGCGGGACTGAGGAAGAACGCCTGCCCTCCCGCCCCGTCCGTCACACCCGAGACGACCTGGTTCGCCCACCCGATGTCGCCAGTGTCGTTCAGGTTCACGGACGACCAGGCGCCGCTACTCGTCCACCCGTGTCCGCTGGCAAAAGTCGTAACGACCTTCTCCTGGGGGCGAGTCGGTCGCCCGGTGCTGGGAGCGTAAGCCTCGTCGGCAACCGCGCTGACGAGACCCCCGGCAACATCCACAATCTTGGGGAGAAGGGCCGCTTCGGCAGGCGAGCCCGGACGGGCGATCTCGGATCCGATGAAGTCCGCTGCGGGGATGGTGTTCGGGCCAGCGGGGCCGGGATCGCCCTTGACACTGTCACCCTTGTCCCCCTTGTCGCCCTTCGGCCCTTTCAGGTTCCCCAGGAGAATCTTGCTCATCGTTCGTACCTCCAGTAGTTGCCGGTTTCCGTGTCGTACCCGAAGTCGCCGTCGACGGCCGCGGGCGGGAAGTCGAGCCCGCCGGTGAGATCCCACCAGTAGGGGTTGGCGCCGCCCTCGCCGCCGCCGCGATTGAAGAGCAGCTCGCTGTACGACATCGACTGCACGTCCGGCACCGCGACCGAGAACTGGAGGCTCTGTTCGCCGTCGAGATCCTGCTCGAGCGTGAGTGTCACGCCGTCCGGCGTCGGGGGCAACGCCCAGGCGCCGCTGGTCAGGTACGGGATGCCGTCGCGGACGGTCGCCCACCCGACGGCCTGCGTGACGTGTCCGGCGCCGATGTCGAACGGCCGCGACGCGCGCACGCGCAGCAGGCCGTTCGCCGGGCGACCGGCGGAGTCGAGGATCGGACCTGTGATCGTAGGCATAGGCGCCTACCCCCTGTTCGTTTCGTCTATGCGGCTCTGGAGGTCGCGGAGCTGAACGGAAAGCCATCGGCGGTCGCTCGCGGGCACGGGGTATCCGCCGGCCACGCGTTCGGGTGCGCAATTGAGGGTGACGTCGCCTTCGGCGTCGAACGAGATGCGGACGATGCGGACGCGATACGTTCCGGCGGGAACTCGGGCGGTCTTGGCGACTTTGATCTTCGCCCAGTCCCCCGGCCAGTACGTGCCGAGCTTCGGATCCTGGTCGCGCTTCACCTTGATCGTGAAGGTCTCGGTGAATGCGGAGTACCGGACGACGGCCTCGTCAACGTAGGCCTGCAGCGTGTCGGCGCGGAGCACGCTGTTCCGGTTCTCGACGGTCTCCATCATCGGGAACCCGGTGTCGAGCAGCGCGCTTGAGGATGCCTTCACTTCGAGGCGGGTCTGCGTCTCGTCGTCGGTGGCGCCGACGCCGTACGCGTGCGTGGCGAGGTCGCGGCCGTCTCGATCGAGGTCGGTGATCGAGGCGAACGGTCCGGGCGCAGACACGTCCCAGTAGTGATCGGCGCCCGCCTGCGTGAGGTCGGGGTCGCCGGTGAGCAGATCCCAGCGGATATGGCGATCGCCGTCGAGCTTCGGACGGAACGTGATGTCGGGCCCGTTCTCGACTTCGGTGAGATTGGTCAGCGCCTCGGCGACACGCATCATGTCGACGCCGGGGTACTCCCGTTCGTTCGTGCCGGGGAAGTCCGGCTCGAAGTCGATCGGCAGGCCCGCCGCCGGCCACGAGCATGCCTGCTGCACGAGGCGCTTGGCGATGGTCCGCAGCGACAGGTTCGTCCACTTCGAGGTGACGGCCGACGGCAGCTGCGCGCCGCCGAGTACGGGTAGCACGAACCGCTTCGCGAAGTACTCCCATGCGCCGACGGCGTTCAGCGTCGAAGAGTATGGGAACCCGAACGGGTCGCCCTGGATCTGCCCGGCGGCGAGCAGCACGCCGTTCTCGACCCAACCGATCGCGTCGCGCTGCGGCAGCAGCCGGTTGGGGATGTCGAGGTCGGTGTCGGTGGCTGGATCGACCTGCGGCAGCGCGAGCTGCGCGCGGATCGTCTCGGGGGCGTTCAGCGTCAGCTCCACCCCGCACGATACGGGCGTGAGCTTGCGGATCACGAGCTCTCCGGAGAGGAAACGTGCGCCGACGAGGTATCCAGCCACCGACGCCTCCTCAGATGTTGTGCGCGCCCGGGTGGGTGAAGTTGCCCGGGTTGTGTGGGTCGACCACAGCTGCGATCTCCTCGGCCGTCGCGAGGGTGGTGATGTTCACGACGGTGCCTGGGGCGGCCTCTCCGGCGTCGATGGGGACGCGCGTGGGGTCGCCGGGCAACGTGGCGAGGATGAGGCGCACGAGCGACGTCAGCGCGGCGAGGAACGCCGCCTGCAGGACGAATGCCCAGTCGACGTCGGTGATGAGCGTCGCGCCGATGAAACCGGCCGCGAGGGACTGCGCGAACGTCTTCACGACGCGCTCGACGGCGGCCAGCCACCACGGCAGCTCGACGCCTTCGACCTCGGGCAGACCGGCGACGCTCGTGACGAGCGAGGCCAGGAAGCCGAGCGAGGCCGTGAGCGCGATCGTGAGCCACGGAACGTCGGCGACGAGGGCCGCGCCGAGGTAGGGCAGCGCGATCGCGAGTGCTGTGTAGAGGCCCCGCAGCGCGGCGTCCTTCCACCAGGCGGCGTTGGTGAGATTGGTGAGCATGATGACCTCCTCAGGTCGTTGGCACGCAGAGAGCTGCGGGCTGATTGATGGGGATACCCGTCGCCGGGTCGATGACGATGACGGTGAGAAGTTGCAGCGAGTAGCCGTCAGGGCAGCTCGGCCCGGACGGTCCGACGGGGCCGGGAGGCCCGGTCTCGCCCTGTGGCCCCTGCGCCCCTTGCGGACCCGGCTCGCCCTGCGGTCCAGCAGGCCCGGATGATCCCGACGCGCCGCTGTCCCCGTTGGCGCCGCTGCTGCCCGTTTCGCCGGTCGGACCGATCGGGCCCTGGGGTCCGGGAGCGCCGGGTTCTCCGGCGGGGCCGCGGGCACCGGTCTGACCCGCGGGTCCGGTGACGATGTCGTCTGGGTTGTCCCCCTCCGGCGCCTCGCCGAGCTCGAGTAGTTGGTCGTAGAGTCGCTGCGCGTTCTCCTGCGACGCGTGTAGGTCGGCGAGCAGACCGTCGATCTGCTGCGCCTGGGCGGCGTTGCGGTCATTCGCGGCCGTCACCCGCTGAGCGAGGTTGATGATCGTGAATGTCGCGAGTGCCGCCAGGGCGAGGGAGAGCAGCGCGCTGAGGATGACGAAGACGACGCGGGAGCGGTTGGCGCGTGTCATGGCATCACCCCCCGAACAACGGTCGGAATGCGATCGCGATCACGCCGAGGAAGGCCGCGACCGCGGACAGGATGATCGAGATCCCGACGTTGTACTTCCGGGCTTCCATGCGGTCCTCGACCACCTGGAGACGGCCGGCGACGGCCTTCCGTTCGGTTGCTTCCTTCTCGTCAGCGGCGATGCGTTCTGCCTTCTCGGCGTCGACGGCCGCGACGCGCTCGGCGCGCTCCCGTTCGAGCGCACCGGTGAGGTCTCGGATCCGCTCGTCGACGCGCGCCTGGTCACTGCGCGTGGCCATGTTGAGCTTGATCTCAGTGACGTCGTCGGCCGTGCCCTTCGTCCGCTCGTCGAGGCGCGCGAGCTTGATCTCGATGGATTCGGGTTCGCCCACCGTCACCCTCCGTTCAGCAGCGACAGCGCCCACGACAACTCCCAGACGAGCAGCGCGGAGAACGCGGCGAGCAGGATGCTCGGAGGCCAGGGGCCGCGCCACCACGAGGCGTGAGGACGCGGCCCCGCGTGGCGCGGACCCTGGCGGCGCATCAGAAGTTCCCGGCGTTCAGGCGCTGCTGGAGCGCGCGAACAGTGGCGGGACCGACGGCGCCGTCCTGAGCAACGCCGAGGTGGCGCTGCAGGGCACGCTTGGAGTTCGGGCCCCACACGCCGTCGGCGGTCGTGCCGATACGGGCCTGGAGGGCGCGGTACGTCTGCGGGCCGAGGACACCGTCCTGCGCTACGCCGAGCGCCCGCTGGAGCGCCTTCGTGGTCGCCGCGCCCCACGAGCCATCAACCGCGATCTGCGCGGCGCGCTGCGCCGCGTAGCGCTCGTGGGTGGCCTGGGTGATCGCCCCCCACTTGCCGTCCTGGCCGATGCCGAGGAACGCCTGGTAGCGGCGGTACGCGTCGCGCGTCGCCGGTCCCTCGATGCCGTCGACAGCGAGCCGCTCGCCGCGGGCCACATTGAGCCAGTTCTGGCGGTCCTTCGTCACCTGGTTCGCGGCCGGAGCGGATCCACCGCGCCCGACGGCCGCGAGCACCCGCTGGATGAACGGCCACGGGTCGATGAACGTGCCGGTACGGCGCCGGAAGACCTCGACGTGCACGCAGGATCCGGACGTCGCGCCCGAGTTGCCCTCGTGCAGAAGAATCGTGCCCTGCGCGATGCCGCCGCTGTTCTGCGATGCCCACGGACCGTGGGAGTAGGAGATGTCGTACTCCTCACCCTCGAAGCTGGCGCGCTCGGTGACGCCGTACCCGAAGCCGTGCGAGGGGCTCGGGGAGGTCTTCGAGACGATCGTGCCGCCGAGCAGCGCCGGGACGCCGACGGCGCCGGGCGTGCGGGAGTGCGAGAAGTCCTGGCCGCGGTGCTTGCGGCCGTTGCCACGGGCGGCGCCGAAGTGGCCGCCGCTTGAGCGTGCGCCCTGCGTGTAGAACCCTGCGATGGTGCTCACGGCTGAACCTCCTGGTCGTTGCGGTGCGGGTCGTCGGCATCGCCGACGCTGTCGTCGCCCTCCAGCTCCCACGCGGTGTCGGTCGGGTCGACCTCTTCCGGGATCTCGGGGGTGGTGTTCGGGTCGCTCATGGCGGGTGTCCTTCCTGGTTGCATGGCGAAGCCCCCGGCGGGTGCCGAGGGCTGAGGTGGTGCTAGTGGGTCAGCGGACGGTGCGGAACGATCCGCTCTGCTTGAGCGACGGGCGAGCGCGGCGCCAGACGCCGTTGACCTTGATCCAGGGGCTCGCGTTGCGCCACTGGCCGCCGACTTTGATGCGGCCGCCGGCGTCCGTGGTGAGGGCGATCGAGGCGCTCGGGCTGTTCCCGACGTTGCTGCGGGCGTAGATGTACACGTGGTACGTCGTGCCCGGCTTCAGTAGGTCGGTGAGACCGGCGCCCGCGGGGTTGGTGTACCCGTTCGAGTTCACGTCCGACCAGATGCGCGGGTTGTTTGAGCCGTTGATCTCGTACCAGTCGGCCGTGTAGCCCAACGGGGTCGAGCCTCGCCAGTCGGCGGGGCCGGAGTAGTTCACTCCGGCGCTGATAGGCGTGACGTCCGCGACGCGCAGATCACGAGGCGCGGTCGGGGGCTTCGGGATGCGGCCAGGCGCGCCGATGCTGCCGTAGTGCGACTCGTTGAAGTTGCCGTACGTGAGGCGCATGCCGAAGTCGACGCCGCCGAGGAATCCGTTTCCGTCGTGGTAGAACCGGTGCTCCCAGTAGTCGTGCCATCTGGTCGCGCCGTTCCCGAGCCCGCCGGGGAGGAAGGGCTGCCCGGCATGGCGGCCGAGCTCGCCGCCGCCCCACCATGTGACCTGCTCGCCGTAGTTGTTGAAGAACGACGAGGTGTTGCCCGTGTTGCGTGCGCGGAGCCAGACGCCGAGGACCGAGAAGTTCTGGCCCCAGTCCTGACGGACCCAGTCGGCCTCCATGAAGAACTCTGTCGATGGGCCCGACTTACCGACCCCGATGCGTACGGTACCCACGGGAACCCCCTACTTAGATCGGCTGGAAGTACACGTCGCCGTCTCGGCCGAGCGTGTTCGCGGGCGCGCCTGAGCCGCTGTAGATGGTCGGCATCCCGAGCGCTGCGCGGGCGTCCGCGGGGTTGGTGGATCCCGTGCCGCCCTGCGCGACGGTGATGACGCCGACATTGAGACCCGACAGCCCGAGGATGTTCGTGAACGCCTTCCCCGACTGCGTGTTTGTCGCGCCCGCGCCGATCTCCTTGCGCGCGAGCTCGATGCCGCCTGCGGGCAGGTCCGGGGGTAGCGGCGATGCTGCCGCCGCTCCGGAGACGACGTCGATGATGAACTCGGTGTTCACCGCGGATCCATCCAAGGGCGGATCCGGTTGCTTGGCGTAGATCCGGTCGATGCGAGGGTTCACGCCGTCGGCGGGGTCCGTCTCGCACGTCACGCTCGAGGGCATGCCGATCAGGTACGCTCCGCCGGATGCGGTGCGCACGATGACGAGGCCTCCCCCGCTGACGGTGTACTCCATCGCCGCGGGCGCGCCGCTGACGACGAAGTGGTCGGCGCCCATGCGTCCGGGCGTCGCGACGCCGGGCGAGGACTGCCGGAGCAGGATGGCGAGGGCGCGGCGGAAGCCGACGCTCGTCGTCCCTTCGTCATCGTCGTTCAGGTCGATCGCGAGTCCAGCGGTTACGGTCACCATTTAGAGCCACGCCCCTTCGGAGTAGTCGACCGCGAGCTGCGAGCCGGGTTGCGGGTCTTCGGGGCTGAACAGGTATCCACGGGTCTCTGCTGGCCCGATCGGCACCCAGTCAGCACGAATGAGGTTCTGGGAGACGTCTGCCCCGTCGAGGTTCGCGCGGCCTCCCGCGAACGGGGTGATGGTCAGCTCCTGGCCGCGGCCGACGGGTGCGTCGTACTCGATGACGCTCGTCTCGGAGCTGATCGCGAAGCGCGGCACGGGCCCGCGCACGGTGAACTTCTCGGGGAAGAGGTCAGCCGTGCCGGGGTTGTGGATGATGAACACGCCGGGGAAAAGCACGCCGCCCGATGTGCCGAACGACACTGCGCCGTCGACCATCGGGAAGCGGAGACCGCCCGACGGCTCGATCGCCGCGTCCATCTCGATTCGCCGCCTGGGGCCGTACTTCCGAGAGTCGTGAGTCCAGATGGGGATCTCGAACTCGGTGAAGGTCTCGTCGATGTCGCGGACCTTGACCTGGCCGCGGATCTTCGCGCGTCGGAGCGACAGCCACTGGCCGCCGACGAATGCTCGGAAGTTGAGGTCGCGCTTCTTGGCCAGTGACGCGAGCCACGGCCGCGCAACGCGATCAGCCCACCCGGGAGTGGCCGACTCGCAGGTTCCGCGGACCACGATGCGGCGCGGTCCGACGAGCACCTCATCGGGGTCGAAGGCGCCGTCCTCCCCGGGGACGAGGTTCTCATCGAACCGCGTCTCCGGGGAGTCGTAGAGCCCCTCGATCTCTTCCAGCCACCACATACCCGCACCGGGTTCGGTGTAGATGCGGCGGCCGTCGATCTCGATCATCAGCGCGTCCATCGGAACTCCCTCGCGACCAGCTCGGCCTGTTCCTGCGGACTCATGCCCGGGAGCGCCTGCACGGTGATGTGGGTGTCACCGCCGCCGCGTCCGGCGACGTAAGCCGCGGACTGATCGGGGGTGAGCACGGCCTCGGGGCGGCCGGACAGGTTCACTGCCATGCCGCCGTGGGGGATCCATCCGCCCTGGTCGTAGAGCTTCGGGATCACACCGCCGTTAGCCATCGCCCAGTGGACGTGGTTGAAGTGCTGCGACCGCACCGGCTCGGGCCAGTACGTCTCGCGCCCGTTCCGCAGCTGCCGGCCACCCGCCGGGGAGTAGATCAGCTCGCTGCTGTCGGGGAACGCGCCCTTCAACCAGTTGAAGACGTCCATCCGCGGCGTGAGGTCGACCGCTCGCCCCTTGCCGTGGTAGCCGGGGCTACCGGGCCGGTAGGCGGAGTTGAGGCGCACGTCCGGGAACCGGGCGTGCACGGCGTTCCACATCGCCTCCCAGCCCATGCCCTTCCCGCCGGACACGGCGGGCGCAGCGCTGGCGAACAGTCCCGCCATGCTCTTGACGGTGTTCGTCGCGAGCGCGCCGACGGTCTGTCCGAAGATGTTCTGGTCGCCCATGAGGGGCCGGATGATGCCGTCGATGACGTGCTTCTGGATCGCTCCGCCCGGGTTGGACAGGAACTCCCACGCCACACCAGCAGCGCCCTGGACGTTCTTCCACACGTCGCCCGCGAAGTCGAGTACTCCGCCGTTGGCGAAGGCGCGACCCTCTCGGGCGGCCTTGTTCAGCGCCGCGACGCCAGCGGGACCGCCGACGGCACGCGTGAACTCGGGACGCATGATGGCCTCGCCGCCGGAGAGCGCGAGCCCTCCTGCGGTCGGCGACCAGAACTGGTGCACGTCGCGGCCCGGCGTGTAGCCGGGCAGCACGCCGCCGGATGCGAACTTCACGAGGTCTGCCTTCGGCAGTTTCATGTCGTTCAGTCCGAGGGTGCCGACGAGGTCGTTCCAGAACGAGCGGAGACCGTTGTTCCAGACCGTGTCGAGCACGAAGTTGATCGGAGCGGCCGCGGCCTGCTTGATCCCCTCCCAGGCCGTCGCGATGCCCTTGGCGACGCCCTCGAACGCCTGCCCGATCAGGCTGATGCCGACCTTGAACGGGGTGAAGACGTTCTGGTCGATCCAGTTCCAGACGGTCGCGATGGTGCTCGAGATCCCGTCCCAGACCGGCTTGATGACGTTCGCGTAGAGCCACTGGAAGACGATCCCGAGGCCCTGCAACGCGAGCCCGATGAACCCGACGATCGGCTCGATGATCGTCGTCCAAATCCACGAGAACACCTGCCCGATCGCCGCGAAGACGGGCGACAGCACGTTCTCCCAGAGCCATACGGCGATCGCGCCCCAGAACCGGAAGTAGTTCACGATCAGCGTCCCGATGGGGCTGATGATGTTCTCCCAGATCCAGGTGAAGACGGCCCCGATGCCTGCGAACACGGGCTGCAGGATCGTCTCCCACAGCCACGTCGCCGCGGCGCCGATCGCGCCCATCACGGTCGACCAGATCTGCTGGCCGAGCTCGGTCTGCGTGAAGAACCAGACCAGCCCGGCGACGAGCGCCGCGATCGCAGCGATGACGAGACCGATCGGGTTCGCCGACAGGGCTGCGTTGAGCACCCACTGCGCCGCGGCCGCGACCCGAGTGGCCGCGCTCGTGGCGAGGGTCGCCGTCTTCTGCGCGATGGTCGCCAGCACCCCGCGAGAGCGGGCGGCGGTCTGCGTGTTCTCCGCCGACGTCGACGCCACCGTGCTGGCCATGCTCATCCGGTTCGACGCGGCGAGCGACCGGTTCGCCCCGGCGAGCGCGAAGGTCGAGGTGATCTGCAGGCCCATGCCGATCACGGATTCGCGGCCGATGACGTTGTTGAGCGCCTGAGCGCCCTTCCAGGCCAGGATCAGCCCGATGACGGCGGGCATCGCCGCGGCCAGCAGGTCGACGTTGTCGGCGAGGAACCCGAAGGCGCCCTCGGCGACGTGCACGACGTCGGTGAGGCCGGGCAGCTGGCTCGTGGCGTCGGTGACGACGGGCAGGATGGTGCCGAGCGAGTCGCCGATCGACGCGAATGCGCCGCCGAGATCGCCGGACGTGAGGTCGGTCCAGAGGGACTTGACGCCGTCGCGCAGGTCGAGGATGAAGCCGACCATCGGCGAGTCTTCCTGCCAGCCGAACGCGTTGCGCAGCTTGCCGGAAAAGTCGCCGCCGACGATGAGATCCCAGAGGCCCTGAACGCCGTCGCGGACGTCGAGGATGAAGTCGACGGGCGCCGAGTCTTCGGCCCAGCCGAATGCGTCGGTGAGCTTGCCGGTGAAGTCGCCCTGGACGATGAGGGCGTAGAGGCCCTGCGCTCCGGTCCACAGGTTGCCGAAGAACGCGGCGATGCCGGGCGCTGCGTCGACGAGCCATTGCACGCCGCCGCGGACGTAGGGCAGCGCGTCGCCGACGAGGGTGATCGCTCCGGCCAGGCCGTCCTTCAGCATCGGGATGAGCGGCTGGATCGCCTCGGCCATGCCGACCGAGAACGTGTCCTGCAGCGTCGCCCACAGGCCCGAGAGGGACTGCGACTGCTGCTCCATCATGCCGTTGAAGCGTTCGAGGCCCTTGCCGGTTTCGAGCGCGGCCATGAGCTGCTCGAGCTCCTGGCGGCCGAGCTTGCCGGCGCCCGCCATCGCGGCGATTTCTTCCTTCGTCTTGCCCGTCGCGGCGGTGAGCAGGTCGAACACGGGGATACCTGCGTCGCGGAGCTGGTTGAGATCCTCGGCGCCGATGCGCCCGGCGGCGTTCATCTGCTGGATCGCGACCGTGGCGCGCTGGATGCCCTCAGCTCCGGTGCCCATGCCCGAGGTGACGTTGCCGAGCGTGGTCATGATCGGGATGACCTTGTTCGCGTCGATGCCGATCGAGATGAGGGACTGCGCAGAGCGTTGCAGCCCCGGCAGGTCGAACGGGGTCTTCGCGGCGAACGAGGACAGCTCGGAGAGGAAGGCCTGTGCCTTCTCCCCCGATTGCAGCATGGTGGTGAAGGCGATCTCGGCCGTCTCCATGCCTGCGGCAGTGCGGATGCCGACGCCCGCCGAGGCGAGGCCGATTCCGGCGATCGCCGCGATCCCGGCCTTGGCGACGTTGGTGAAGAACGATCCCATCCGGGATCCGGAGCGCTCGACGCCGTCGGCGTACGCGTTGCCCGCGTCGCGCCCGGCGGCCGCGACCTCCGGCTCGGCCTTGCGCAGCTCGTTGGCGACGTCCTTCTTGACGCCAGGCATCCGGACGCCCAGGGCGACGTACGCGTTCGCGATCTCCACGCCAGTCGCCATGAGCACCCCCGTCTACCTCGTCGCGTCGCGCCTCGCCTGGCGTTCTGCGTGCTTGCGCGCCTTCGCGTCGTTCTTCGCGGTCTCGGCGCGTACCTCGTGGGCAGGCCGAGGCAGCTCGATGCGCTTCGGGGCGGTGCCCTTGGATCCGGCGTTGTGCCAGTCGATGACTTCGAGCCGGTAGATCGCCTCGCGCAGCAGGTGCGCCTCGTCGGTGAGCGCGATCGGCCCGCCGGTGGCGATCCAGAGCGCGGACCCGTGGGGCAGGTGCGCCACGTAGTCGCCGAGCTCGCGCAGACTGCGCTCAGGGTCGGTGCGGCCGCCGGGCAGCAGTCGCAGACCGTATTCGGCTTGGAGCGATGCCCGCAGGGCGCCCTCGTGGTTGTCGAGGGCGCCCGCGAGCGTCAGGAGTTTGGGTTGAGCGCCTTGAACACGTCGAAGACGAACTCGGCGCCGTCGGACGCCGAGACGCGGCCGTTCGGACCGCGCAGCGCGTCGAGAATCGACCGGTAGGCGTCGTCGCCGACGAGGCGGCGCAGCAGGGACGGGAAGCGCGACATGTCGTGCTCGTCCTGCGTGGCGCGGATGTCGTCGAGCAGCTCAAAGTCGTCGAGCGCTTCCTTAGGGACGGTGACCTCGATCTCGCGCACGACGACGCGGCTCGCGGGCACCTTCCGGAACTTGGGGTCGCCGTCGTCGTCGAAGCCGTCGGGGAGGTCGATCTCGACACTCTCGACCTTCGGCTTCTCGGTCTTCGGCTGGCGGTCCTGCGGCGCGCGTGCGCCGGCGGGCTTGGTGGGCATGGGCAGTCTCCTCCGACTTATATCTCCGACTTATAAGCAAGGTGGCGGTGGGCGGAGCCGTCGGAGGAAACTCCGCCCACCGGTCTGTGGCGCCTACTCGGGCGGCAGCGCGGGCAGCTTCGCTGCCTGGTGCGCGCCGATCTTCGTGAGGCGGTCGGTCTTGTTCTTCGATCCGGCGAGCTCGATCCCCTCGCGCTCGGCGTAGGCGTCCAGCTGCGCGTTCGTCCAGACGTCCGTGGGCGAACCCTCGGGAATCGACACGGCGCCGGATGCGGTCGGCACGACGAGCGGGTGGCGGTAGCCGAACCGATCCTGGGTGTACGGCTCGCCGGGCTGCGGCTCGACCGTGGGGCGCTTGCCAGCCATCACGCGCCCGCCTCTTCGAGGTCGGTGGCGAGGTGGATGTAGTCGCCGATGATCTCGCCGAGGAAGGGGTACGCGGCGATGTCGGACCCGACGAACGTGCGATCGCCGTTCGGGGCGATCTCGAAGCGCGGGATCAGGAACCGCTCCTTGACGTCCTCGTCGTCCGCGTCGAACAGCTCGATGACGGCGGTGCGCACCTGGATGCGCTGGCCGGGGCCCCGGGTGGCCTTGCGGACGCCGGAGACCGAGGTGTCGACCGACTTCTCGTGGTAGCGCAGGGAGTTGGTCTGCGACTTGGATTCGAGGCCGACGAACGCGATCTGCGTGCCGGGCTCGTTCATCCGGGTGCGGACGACGCCGCGGCCCTGGTGTCCGCGCTTGCGCTCGACGGATCCGGTGAGGGTCTCGGTGAAGCCGTCTTCGGACAGCCAGCCGACGTCCTCGAACGCGGGATCGAGTGCCGTTTCGAGGCCCGCCGGCAGGGTGGTGCCGAACGGGGCGAGGTGGATCGCGTCGAAGTCCGACCCGTAGATACGGGCCAGATCAGCGTTCACGGTCATGTGTGTCTCTCTTTCGTGTGGAGCCGGGCATGACCGGCGATTAGCCTCCCGCGGGCGCGGGAGTGGTCTGGCGGCGGGTGGCGCGGACGCGGGCCCGCACGGTGAAGCGGTAGACGGGGGTCTCGGTCTCGGGATCGGGCGCGAAGTACGGCGAGGTCGCCTCGACGCGTCGCCACAGCGGCAGCTCGCCTCGGCGGTCGAGGAACGCCATCCGGGCGTCGTCGGCCATTCGGCGGGCGACCTCGTCGTCCTCGGCCCATGCGTCGACGGTGAGCTGCGGGGCGTCGAGCGCCCGGTTCATGGTGTCGCCGCCGGTGCCGTAAAGGCGGTAGAACTCCGGCGGCCGCGGCGATGGGACGCGCAGCGACGCGGGGAGCTCGAACCGGGCGACGAGGAACCCGATCGCGTCACCCTCGACGTCGGAGAACCTCACTTCCGCACCGCCCCGAGGGCGCGCTCGAGCACTGCGTCGCGTGCCTGCCGACGTCGTGCGCGGGCGCTTATGGTCTGGACGTAGCCACGGGCCATCCACCGGTGCGGCCGGGCGACGTACTCGAAGCCGTCTCCGGCGTTCGCGGCCATCTGCCGGCCGACGGAGTCGACGATCGCCTGCGCCTGGGCGGAGGTCATGAGCTGATTGATCGTGCCGAGGTTGAGCTTGACGTCGTTCGGGTTCACGTCGCCTCCCTATCCGTCGGTGCGGCCCGCTTCGCTCGGTCGGTTCCAGCGCGTCGGCGCCTGGATGTACTCGTGCGGGTCGCCGATGATGGTCACCGGTTCGCCGCCGCGGATGCGCACACGGCATCCGGCGAGGCTCTTCGTGTAGGTCTTCGGCCAGTAGAGGGACCACTCGACGCGCACGCCCGTCGGGCGGGCGGCGTCGGGGACGTCGGCGAGCGGTCCGGGGAACACGAGCACGTTCTCGACGGTCTCGGGTGTCCACTCGTAGCGAGGCTCGTTCCGCGAGTTGCGTGCGACCTCCGTCGAGCGCTCGACGACGACGGTCTCGCCGCGGATCATCCGCGCTTCTCCGGCCACAGGCGACCGATCCACCCGGGCTCGGGGAAGGAGCCCTGCGGGAGGCCGGGTGCAGATGACAGGTCGCAGAGGGAGCGCAGAGAACTCTCGTCCTCTTTCGAGAAACACGACGCGACGTCGCGGTAGGTCTCGCGGATCGGCCCGACGCCGGTCGACACGAGGTTGCGCGGCGGGAGGGTCGCGGCCTCTGCGGCGACGCCGCGGAGGATCGCGATCGCGTCCTCGCGCAGGTCGTCCGAGAGGGATTGCAGGCAGGGGGCGATGAGCCGGGCACGCACGAGGATCCGGCGAGCCAGGTCGGGGTCTCCCCCGAGGTTCTCAGGCGTGATCGACATCATCGCCCCCTTTCTGGTCAGGCCTACTTGGCGGCCGGCGCCTTCGGAGCGGGCGTGCTCTTCTTGGCTTCGGCCTGGGCGGTCTCGAACGCGGCGCGCGCGGTCTCGAGGTCGGTCTTCGCCTGCGCGACGGCGCGGGCTTCCTCCTCGACGACCCGCCGGCCCTCGGCGAGCTCGTCGTCCTTGGCGTCTTCCGCGGCCTTCACCGCGGCGGCGACGTCGTCGGCCGAGAACGCGACCGGCTCGGGGTCGGGCTCGGGCTCGTCGAGCTCGGCGATGAAGCCCTGCTTGACGAGCCGGGTCAGCTGCGCCTTGTCGACGCCCTCGGGCACGATCTCGCCGCGCCGGACGAAGCTGGCCACGCTGTTGCCGGACGGGGAGCCGATCGACACCTTGACGACGGCGGCGGTTGCGACGTGCAGCTTGCTCATCACGGGGCCTCCGTTCCGGTGAGGTAGAACGCGGCGAGCGGATCGGTCACGATCGGCACGTGCACGTTGCGGGCCTGCAGGCGGGTCTTGTCCGCCTTCGGCTCGCGGATGCTCGCGATCTCGACGCCCGTGTCCCCGCCGATGGCGCGGTACTCGGGCGAGGCGATCTGCTCACGGGCGATGCCGCCGAAGCGGCGCCGGTCCAGGAACAGGGGGTCGGGCAGGTCGTCGCCGTCGTCGGACACCCAGAGGATGCCGCCGATGTTCGGGAAGCCGTCGGTGAGGGCCTGACCGCTGTCCTTCGGCAGGATGTCGAGCAGCTCCGGGATGACCTCGGCGTACTGCTCGCCCGGGAGGACGACGGTGTTGATGTCGTAGCCGAGCTTCTGCTTCCGGACCCGCGCCTTGATGCGGAGGGCGTCCTTGTAGATCTGCTTGCCGTTCGTCCACGTCCCGCCGGCGGCGAGGGTGTTCGTGACGGACGACATGACTGCGCCGAGCGCGGCGTCGTTGGCCGAGAACACCAGCTCCGTCTGGAGGAAGGTGAACGCGTCGTCGACCGGGGCCTGGAGCAGACGGGTGATCTGCTCGTCGGTGATCTCGGTCGCGAGGCCCTCCTTCATGGCCTGGTAGAACTCGTATTCCTCGGCCGACATGGGCGTGAGCTTGTACTCGGCGCCGGGGGCGACGATCTCGGCACCGCGCTGCGCGCGGATGACCTCGTTCTTGGGGACGCCGATCGCGCCTCCCGTGATCGTGAAGCGCTTCTGCAGCAGGAACAGTCCGAGGAACTGCTGTGCCGAGAGGATCTCCGCGAGTCGACGGGCGACGAGGGTGGGCGACTTCAGGAACGCGACGAGGTCAGCGGCCGAGACGTTGGCGAACTGGCTCGGGGTGAGCGGGTAATTCTGCATGTCCGTCTCTCCTTTCTCAGAGCTGGATGGCGCGGACGGCGGCGCCGTCGACGGCGGACGTGAGGGCGACGTAGAACGCGGTGCCCGCAGCGAGGGTGCGGACCTTGCCCGCGCCCGCGGCTTCGAGGCGCTGGCCGCGGGTGATGGCACCCGAGGCGGTCAGCTCGTGGATGACCTTGCCGACCTCGACGGTCACCTTGTCGCCGACGGCCGCGTCGTGCCCGGCGACGCCGACCACCTTCGCGGATGCGGCGGCGGCGGGTGCGACCGTCATGTCGGCGGTGCCGACCTCGACGGGGCTTCCGGCCGTCACGGCGGTCGTCACGCCGAACGTGACGGTGTCGCCGGGGCGGAACAGCGGCAGGTAGGACTTCGCAGCCATGATCAGGCCTCGACCTTCTGCGTGGGGTACACGCGGTTGTAGAGCGAGGACTCGGCGTCGGTGACGTCGTCGGAGTGCCCCAGCTCGGCCACCGGCAGCGCGGTGTTCTTCGGGAACTTGTTGAGCAGGGCGGTGATGCCCTCCTCGTCCTTGTCGAGCTGCTCGCGCCACGAGTCGCGGGACTCGGCGGTGATGCGGCCCTCGCCGAGCGCCTTCGCGACGATGCCGTCGCGTCGGTCGCTGATCTGCTCGTTGCGTGCCTGGACGCCGAGCGCTGCCTGCGCGCGTAGCTCCTCCAGAGCGGTGCCGTCCATGACGACCGCGCCCTTCGGGATCGGCGGTGCGGCGTCGGTCGCCGCGGGTGCGGGCTGCTCGTCGAGCTTCCCGTCGAGCGCGCTCAGGAGCACGTCGTCGGAGGCAGCAGCATCGGTCACGCCGAGCCGCTTCGCGAGTCCAGCCTTGAGGTCGTCATAAGCCATGACGTGTTCCTTTCGGTGGGGTTCACCCGGCTCGGTCGAGACCGGGAGCTGTGAGGCCGAGGCGCGTGCCTCGGCTGCGATGACGACGAGGCGAGCTGCGGAGTCTTCCGGCTCGTCCTCGTCGGGGATGAGGAGTGCCTCGTCGTCGTCGCCGACTGTCGTCGGCTCGCCTGCGTCGGGGACGACGCCCATGCGGTCGGCGAGGCCCTCCTCGACCGCTTCGGCGGCGGTGAGCCAGGTCTCGTCGGCGAGCAGCGTCGCCCAGTCCTTCTCACCGGCCTTGGCGGTGTAGATCTCGACGATCGACTTCTCGATGCCGTCGAGGATCGTGGCCTGCTTGCGGAGGTGCGTGGCGTTACCCCAGGCGATGACGGATGGCGAGTGGATCATCATCTGCGTGCCGGGCGACATCACGACCTCGTCGCATCCGGCGGCGATGACCGACGCGGCGGATGCGGCACGGCCGTCGACGACGGCGGTGACCGTCGCCTTGTGGGCGCGCAGCATGTTGAGGATCGAGACGCCCTCGAACACCTCGCCGCCCGGCGAGTTGATGCGCAGCACGATCTGGTTGACGGACGACGGCAGCGCGTCGAGCACGGCGCTCACATCCTTGGCGGAGACGCCCCAGTAGCCGCCCCACGAGTCGATCGGGCCGTAGAGGCGGATGGTCGCGACCGTGCCGTCTCCGGCCGGCGCCGGGGTGGTCACGGCGTTGAAGAACTCCGCCTTCGACTCGGGGACCGGGAGCTTGCCCCAGTACCGGCTGTCGCGCTTGGTCATGCTGCCTCCTCGGCTTGCGGTGCGGTTCGCCTGGGCGGCGGGGTGAGGTCGGTCTCGTCCATGACGGGGAGGCCGTAGAGCTCGCGCAGGTGCGCCTCGAGCGCGGGGTTCCAGCGGATCGCGCCGGAGTCGAGCAGCGCCTTGATGGCCTCGGCGGTAGCTGCGTGCTCGGCGCCGATCTTCGGCGGGACGAGCCGCGGCGCAGGTTCGCTCGGTCCCCAGTTCGCGTCGACGAGATCCTCGATGACGTGCTGCTGCACGGTCGTCGCGATGTGCCGCGTGAGCGCGTTGAGCGATCGCACGAAGAAGTTCGCGAACGTGTCGCCCAGCGCGTACGACCCGGTGGAGTTGTCGCCGCCGAGGTTCAGGAAGTTGGCGAGGACGGCCCGCGCGATCTGCTCGTCGTAGTAGCGGATCTGCTTGTCCAGGTCGGGCAGCTTCCCGGTGACGCCCTTGAACTCGAGAGTGGCGCTGTTCGGAAGCGAGGCGCCGGCCGCGTCTCCGGCACGCGCGCTCTTGGCGATGTCGAGGCCGCGTGCGATCTCGGCGTCGAGCCACTTCACCTGATCGTCGTACGGGGCGTCCGCGGGCGGCGGTGCGCTCGTGTAGACGGGCAGGCCGAGGCCGTTTCGTTCGGCGGCGAGCGCCTGCACGCGCAGGGTGCGGTCCTTGAGCAGCCACATCTTGTACGCCGCGCGCAGCAGCGAGATGCCGACCCAGTTCCCGCCCTCGCGTTCGTGGACGAACACGACGAGTCGATCGATGGGGATCTTCACGCCGCCGAGGGGGGCGGCGTGGAGGACTGCGCGGCCGTCGGCGCCGGTTGGCGCGTGCGTGGCCCCGGCGGCGTGCTGCACGATCGCGGAGAGCCCGCCGTCGCGCTCGGTCTTGAACTCGGCGATCGTGCGGGGCGGCCGCCAGGCGAGCTTGGACAGGTGGGCGAGGCCCGAGGCGTCTGGCTTGTAAACCTGCTCGAAGACGGAGTGTCCGAAGACCAGCTCGAGCAGCGCGAGCCGGAGGAACTCGTCCCATGAGAAGCGGCCCTTGGTGCGCAGCGGCGCCTTTCGCGCCTTCCCCTTGATGCCGAGCCCGAGATCGTCGGCGATGAGCTGCGCGACGTCGGGGCGGACTCCGGTCGCGTCGAGCTGCCACTCGGTCTCCTGGATGGGAAGAGTGACGGCGCGCAGCACCGACATCACCTGCGGGTCTTCGCGGCGCATCCGGTCGAACACGTCGATCGACAGCGGCCAGACGAGGTCGGGGTTCGTCTCGGCGACCTCGGCGCTCATCCCGGCCCATCCGGCGAGGGCCCCTGTCTGGTATCCGATCTCTGCCAAGGCGGGCCTCCTCTCAGAACCGAGCGATCGCGAGGTTCGTCTCGGGACCGTGCCCGCCGGTGTCGCGGGTGATGACTTGCGCCGCGGGCGGCGGCGGGGTCGGCGTCTTGACGGTGGCTTCGGACTTGAGCACGCCCCAGAGCGCCCAGGTGACGGCCTGCGCCATCGTCACGGGCTTCTGCGGGTCGGACTGCTCCCAGGTGACTCCGGCGCGGCCGATGTTGCGCGTGGTCGCGAATTCGAGCGACTTCGTCACTTCGTCCTGTGGACGGTGCGGGACGAGTCCGGCGTTGACGTGCTCGATGAACAGGGTGTGCGCCGCGGCGATCTCGTCGATGTTCATGCCGAGGTACTTCACGCCTGCGCGGTCGAGGGAGGAGAGGACGGCGGCTGCGTTCTTCGGGTCGAGGACCACGAGCACGGCGCCGAGCTCGTCGCGGAGTTGCTTGATCTCGTCGGCGATCCACATGGTGCCGCGGTCGGTGCGGTGGTGCTCGACGGCGATGGTCTCGTCGTCGACCCGCACGGCCTTGCCGATGGTGGCGTATCCGCCGCCGCGTCCGAGCGCGAGAGACAGCACGACGCCGTCGCCGATCACTCCGGCGTCGTCGTGGGCGAGGTGCTTCCACACCTCGAGGTCGAGCTCTGACAGCTTCACGGCCGCTTCGGCGCGGCGAGAGGGCCAGATGGAGAGGCGCTGGCGGGCGAAGGCGTCGGGGTTGGTCTGCCCCATGCGGTCCCAGTCGTCCTCGACGGTCTTCCACGCGAGGCGGATGCCGAGTCCGGGGTTGGCTTCGCGCCACACCTGGGGGCTGCCGAAGTCGATCGCCGCGGCGGTGTCCGGGTCATCGGATCCGACGGGCGTGTGTTCGATCCAGCCGGTGCGCTCGAATCCGCCCTTGCGGCCGCGGTCGCGGAGGCCCTCGAAGTACTCGCCGTCCTGGTCTTCCTTCGGCACGGTGCCGGTGAAGAGCACCTGCTTGTTGGGGCTGGCGTCGGTGGCGGGTAGCAGCGCCTCGAGGATGGTGAGCGGCGAGTGCTGCGCCTCGTCGACGATGAGCACGTCGAACGAGACGCCGACGCCGGCCGAGCCGGTGCGGGTGAAGAACACCAGCCGGTTGCCGTTTTTCAGCTCGATGGCCCAGTTGCCGTTGCCCGTCGAGATGCCGGTGACGCCCTGCGCGGTCTGCTTGCCGCCGCCGACGAGCTCGGCGCGGAGGACGGGGGACGCGAGGATGACGCGGCGAGCGCGGCGGAACGCCTCGCGGGCGGTGGCGCCCTCGTGGGCGGTGTGGCCGATGAGCTTCGGTGCGCCATCCTCGCGTGCCCACAGGAACAGGTGCGCGAGCTCGTAGGGCAGCAGGATGTTGCCCTTGCCCTGCTGGCGTGAGACGAGGATCCCTAACTCGGTCGCGGCCCACTGGCCGTCGGCGTCGATCGAGGCGACGGCTTCGAGGCCGCCCTCCTGCCACGGGTCGCAGCGGATATTCGCGAGGTCGCAGATGTCGAGGACATCGTCGATGAGCGAGTCGACTCGGCTAAGAGGCAGCGCCCTGACTCTGGGCTCTTGCAGCCCGAGCAGCTCGGGCCTGGGCGAGTTGCTCGGCAAGGGTCAGCTCCTTCGGCGGCTCGACCGGACCGCGCTTCGACTCGACGGCCGTCCGGAACTCGCGCGCGATCGGCGCGAGCTTCGTCGGGTCGTCGGCGGCGATCTTCACGAACGCCTTCCGCAGCGTCTTGACGATCAGTTCGAGGTCGTCGGCGTCGCCGTCGTCGGCGGTCTCAGCATCGGGCGGCTCGGGTGCGGTCGGCGTGGTCGGCGTGGTCGGGGCGGCCGGCGAGCGGCGGGACGCGCGACGGGTCGCAGCGTGCGCGTCGCGGCAGGCGTCGTCGACGGGGTCGCCGTTGCGGAGGTGTCGGCGGTAGGCGGCATCGGTGCCGCAGCGGGCCTTGGGCTTACCCATCTCCCCACCCCCTCTGAATCACCCACATTTCTGTTCTTCACCCACGGAGAGAAGCGCCAGACCTCCGCAGGGAGTTGGCAGCGAAGGCCCGATCGTGGATTTTCTGACGAGATGGGGTGTGGGTGAATGAATCGTCAGCGGATGAGCTCGCCGACGGTGCTCGTCGCCAAGCACGGCACGAGGTCGGCGCGCAGCTCGGGAGTCTCGGTCACATCGTCGAGGTAGACGACGTCGACGCTCATGCCTCGGCCACGGTCAGAGCGGGGCGTGGTGAAGTACACGGCGCCTGCACCCTCGACGTGCACGGTCTCGCTGCCCTTGGCTCGGCGGACCATCGCACCAGGCGTCCGAGCTGCGATGGCGTCGAGTGCGGTGCGCGTCCCTCGGCCATCGGGTGACACGACGAGCACGCGGCGTCCGCGCTGTGCGTCCTGAGCGATACCGGCTGCGGCGTATCGGTTCAAGGTGACTCCCTTCAGCTTGCGGCCCAGATCTCGACCGGCGCGGCGTCGCCCTTTGACGAGTTGCAGTGCTTGTGCATCGGCACGAGCTCCTGGTGCACAAGGTGTCCCCCGTTGCCCACAGCGTGCGGATGGTCAGCGGTGAAGCTCATGCGGTTCGTCGCGGGCAGCGTCGTGTCGATCGGTTGTCCGCATCCCCACCCGTCCGGCGAGCCGTAGCCGCAGGGCAGGTTCTCGCGGGCGGTGCGTCGCTTCAGCGCGGCCTGCTTACGGCGGTACGCGCGGTGTCCCTTGCCGTCCCGGATGCTGGCGTGCGCCACGGTGCTCGCCTTCCCACTGAGACTCGGACGCGTGGGGTTCCTGTGGCGGGCCTCCGCAGGTCGTGAGACCCCGGCTCGTCCATGCAATCTCCGCGCATCCGAGCAGCTTGCGGCAGAGGCGCGCGACGCGGTCATCGCAGCCGAGCGCCCCGCCTTTCACGTCTGCGCCTCACAACGCCCGGCGAGCGCTCCCGAGGCAAGATGATCGGCGCACCTCGACTCCACCGCTGAGGGGTGGCCGGGCGCCGTCTGCTGAGAAGTGCGAGCGTCGTGGACGGTGAGGCGAGATCCCGGCCTGGGCACAGACCGGAAGCCGGTAGCGGGTAGGCGTCACATGATGACCACCTCCCGAGGTAGCCCAGGAACGACGAAAGCCCCACCCGTCGGGGTGAGGCTTCGGTCATAGTTCTTGTGCAGGGCACAGCCTATCAGCGAAAGCGCCACGTTTTCTCGCGCACCGGTACGGCGTGTCACTCGTCGCAGTAGGCGTGCGAGTCGTAGAAGTCGTCGACCATGCGATCGCGCGAGTCCCGAGAGAACGCCCGCGCGCCGCACGAGCACATCGCGCACGACCTCGCCGAGGCCGGGAAAGTGCCCCGCGAGAAGAACAGCGCGTCCTCCCGGCGGTGCGTGAGCACGCGCTTGCGGCGGTCATGGCGGCGACGGCGGCGCATCTTGTCGCTCACCAGGGCCACCCCATCGAGCGGCGCACGTCGTCGAGACCGGTGAGGCGGTCGAACTCGTCACGGCTGATGTACCGCCACGCCAGCACCTCGGCATGCTGCGACCGGTCGCCGACGTGCTCGCCCAGCTCGACGTAGACCATCGCCGGCCGGTCATCCATGCGGACGAACGCGCCGTCGACGAGGGCTCGGGCGACGGTTCCGGTGTAGTCCATGCGGTTGCGGGTGAAGCCGACGACGGTGCCGCGGAGGTCATCGCTCGGGGCAGGCCAACCGCAGCCGGTGACCTCGATGTACATCCGGCGGGACTCGCGCTCGTGCTGCGTGTCGCGCGCCCGGCGCAGCGTGATGTCGCCCGCCAGGACGGCGGCGCTCAGGTCATCGTCCAGCTGCCCGAGCGTCTGCGGGTAGCGGTTGTCCGTGGCCGCCTCGTCGATCGCGACGCGGTGCGGCTGCACCGCCGCGGCGGTCACTTGGCCACCCCCGCGAGGAACGCGTACGACGTGCGGCCCTCGTAGCCCCCGAACGCATCTGACAGCACCCAGTCGGTGTGGGCGTCGCGGCAGTCGAGGCGCTCGAGCAGCTCCTCCTCGACCCAGTCGACCATGCGGCACCACTCGCGCATCTGCGGGTCGGCCGGTTCCGGGGCGATCTGTTCGAGGTTGGCGAGGGAGTCGAGGAGCGCCTTGGTGCTCTGCGCCTTGACCAGCGCGACGGCCTTGGCGGTCAGTTCTTCGGTGCGGTTCGTCATGCAACTATAGTTGCAGGTTTGACCGGGGATTGCAACTACAGTTACAGTCATCACATGGCCGAACCGGACGACACCCTCGAGACCCTCAGCGCCTTCCAGGCACGCATGGACGCCATGCCCGCGCGCCGCGCCGAGCTCATCGCGGCCGCCCGCGCCGCCGGTCACAGCTGGCCGAAGATCGGGGCCGCGCTCGGCATGAGCCACCAGGGCGCGATGAAGGCCGCCGCGGTCGAGCACTGACGTCACGCCCACGCTGTCACCAGCCCCCAGACCACGGCGAGCGCAGCCACCAGGACGAGCAGCAGCATCGAGCCGAACAGCCCGCGAGCCATCGCGACGAGCGAGCCCGAGGTGATCTGCCGGGGCGCGGCGTAGGCGGCCACCGCGACGACGGCGAGCGCAGCGAACACGATCCCGGCGCCGGCCACGATCAGCAACGCGAGCGGCGCGCTCATCGGTTCGTCTCGCGCATCAGCGGCTGCACCATCGACCGGAGCGGTGAGGCTTGCATCGCGTTCACTGCGTCGATCGCCGAGACGACGCCACCCGCGAACGCGTCGCTCCGCTTGCCCCAGCCCTCTCGGATCAGGTACGCCGCGAGCGAATCCGGATCGGTGGTGCCCGCCTTGTGGATGGCGCGTGCGAGGGCCTCGCGCTGCGAGCTCATTCGCTCGCTCCCGCCTGCTTCGAGAAGGCCGCGTGCACCATCTGCTCCGCGCCTCGGTCTGTCCACCCGGCCTCGACGAACTGCCGCTTGATGTCGGTCATCGCGGCCACGAACCGGCCCATCTCGTGAAGAGCGAGGATCGTGTCACCTGCGCTCGGCTGCTCCGTCTGCGGTTTGCTGTGCGCGCTCATCGGTCCTCCGGCCAGTTGCAGTTGAAGTGATCGTCGAGGGTCCATCCCTCGGGCACGACGTCACGGCAGCTCGGGCATGTGCGGGACTCGATGCATCCGCAGGCGCAGTCGATCGGGGTGTCGTCAGCTTCGAGGTCGGCAACGCGGGTACAGATCCGGTGCTTCCCGTCGCGGCACTCGGGGCAGCGCTTCCGTTCGCTGGCGACGTGGATCGGGATCCCGAAGACCGTCTCGGGGCGCACGCTCGTCTGCGGTGTCGTGCTTCGCAGCGCTTCGACCTCGTGCTCGGTGAGAGTCACGCCGCCGCGCTCGTTGATCTCGACGGGACGCCCCACCCGCACGCTCAGGTCGGCGAGGGTCCGTTCACGCTCGGCAGCCGCAGCGACAGCTACCGGCGCCACGAGGGCCGCGAGCGCTCCGACGTAGGTGCCGGGGCCCGCCGCGTCAGGTCCGCGTACGGCGAAGTGCGACGACAGCACCACGGGCTCGAGGTGCTTGTAGCGCGGCGCGCCGAGTCGGGCTTCCGGGTCCACTGCGATCAGTTCGCCACAGATCATGCATGGCCAACGCTTCGCGCCTGCCTCGACGGCCGCGGCTCGGGCGCGCATGGCTTCGGTCTCCGCCGGGTGCTCGGCGTTCGCGGGCTCGTTCTCGAATTCGGTGGGCACGGGTGTCTCCTTCGTCATGTGTCGGTCTTGCAGGTGTGCGGCGAGCGCTCGATCGGCCTCGGCCGGCGTGGGGAAGTTGATCCAGGTGCGGCAGGCCGGAGCGTGCGGGCAGCGGATCAGCGTCATGCCTTCGCCTTCCGCGGGCGGCCGACGCGGGCGTCCATCTCGGCGCGCAGGGCGAGCAGCTCGGACTCGCGGAACCACGTCACCTTGCCCATCGGGCCGTATGTCACCGCGCGCGGGGCGATCAGCTCCTTGGCCACCCAGCGCCGCAGCGTCGCGCCGGATGCGGCGTACCGCTCGCGCTCGGCCTCGGAGCGGGTGATCAGGCGATCGCGCCACTCGGGGACGCTCGAGGTCATCTCTTCGCCGTCCTCGTCCTCCCGCGCGTCGATGACGATCGCGGCGTCCGGGCGTTCGAGGCGATAGCGGGAGACGGCGTCGACGATCGACCAGAACGAGCGGATCCCCTCGGCGTCGGACGGGTGACGATCGAGCACCGCCTCGGCCAGCTGCAGGATGTCGTCTCGTCGGTTCGCCAGCCGCTCGAAGTCGCCGAGGATGACGTTCGCGCAGCGTCGGGCGTAGTCGTACGCCCCGAGCGCCCCGGCGCCGGCAGGCATCCCGCCGATGATCCCGGACCGCGGGTCGACGTACACCGCCCAGGTGCGCAGCGTCCGCATGACGTCGTCGCTCGCGTCGATCAGATCCGGGGGCGTCGGCGCGGGCGCCTCGGATCCCCCACCTGACACACGCACACGGTCGTACACCGCGGCTGCCATCGGGTCCGACAGCGAGCGCAGGCGGCCGACGAGATCCGGGGCGTTGTCGAGGTGACGGCGGATGCGGCGGAAGCAGCGATCGCAGATCAGCGCGCCGTCGCGGGCGAGCTCGGGCGCGCAGCCCGGGCACGTTCCGCCCTCTTTGCCGTAGTCCTCGCATGTCGCGAAGTGCACGCCTCTGGTCGTGCAACCGCGTACGCATGCCCGCTCAGACATGGCGCTCCCTTCCGCGCTGGGCGCGAGTGAAGTCGTCGTGCGCTCGCCCGATCGCGGCGCTCGTATCGGCATCCGGCACGAACAGGACGATCACCTTGCGATTGGTCGCGAAGAGGGCGCGGTGCCGCTGCTCCACATCCGTGCGCTGGAAGCCGCCGTCGGTCGACTGCCACTCTTTCCGGGGCGATCCGAACTGCCACTCGCGAGTGCCGCCGTGCTTCTCCCAGACCCGCTGCTCGTACAGGCCGAAGTGCTCGGGGTCCGTCACCGTCATCACGACCGAACCGATGGGCAGCGCGTCGATCTCCTCGACCGTCATCCACCGGGCTTCAGAAGGGGGTGTCGTCGCCATAGCTTCCACCTCCCGACCACTCCTGGGTGTCGCCCGGCTGTGCCGTCGGCCACTGCTCCTCGCTCTGAGTCGTCGGCTGCGCCGCGGTCCCCTTGCCCGCTGCGCGAGTGACCTGCGCCGTCGCGTAGCGGAGGCTCGGGCCGATCTCGTCGACTTCCAGCTCGAGCGCGGTGCGGTTCTGTCCCTCGCGGTCCTGGTAGGTGCGCTGCTTGAGACGCCCGGTCGCGATGACGCGGGATCCCTTCGTGAGCGATCCGGCGACGTGCTCGGCAAACTCGCGCCAGCACGAAGCACGCAGGAACAGCGCGTCGCCGTCCTTCCACTCGTTTGACTGGCGATCGAGGGTTCGGGGCGTGCTGGCGATCGTGAAGTTCACGACCGGGAGTCCGTTCTGGGTGTAGCGCAGCTCGGGGTCGGCGGTGAGGTTGCCGACGACGGTGATCACGGTTTCGCCGGCCATCAGAGCGCCTCCCCGTTCGCGTCTTCGGCCTCGACCGTCACCGGGTGCGGCGTCGTGAGCGTCTCGGGGATCACGACGATCGCCTCGGGCCGCAGCGGGAGGAACGCACCCTTGGGCAGCTCGATGACGACCTTCACCTCGACGGTGCCGGGCTTCGGCTTCTGCGACTTGTTCTGCGTCGAGCCGACGACCTTCGCGCCGTCGATGGCGCTCGGCTCGTCGTACTTCCCGCTCTGGCGCGCGCGCCACGAGTAATCGGGCTGCACCTGCAGGTAGACGGTGGCTCGTACTGAATCGGTCATGCTGACTTCCTCTCTGCCGCCGGGGCGGACTTGCGGTATCTCGGGTTGGCCGGGAGGCCGAGGCCCCGGCGGGTCTGCGCGATGTATCCGGGTGGGCGCTTCAGTTCTTCGGCGATGTCGGCGTCGCACATTCCGGCGAGGACGCGTGAGCGGACCCGGTTGCGGAATTCGAGGACGCTGCGTCGCGCTGCGAGCTCTTCGCGGAGCACCACGCCCGGGTCGACGTGACGGCGCTCGGCTTGGTCCTGAATGCGCCAGACGTCGCGGGGATCGAGGTCGACCATCACTCGCATTGGGACTCCTCAGAACGGCTCATCGTCGGCCCCTTGCCGCATTTCCCAGCGCCGTACGTCGAGGAAGTGCTTGTTGCGAAGGCGGGCGTTCTGGCAGGCGATGCAGGGTTCCATGACGCCGCCAGGGTGATCGGGGCAGAACGGATCCGGGGGAAGCACCTCTCGAGAGATCCGGGCGGACTGAGCCTCGCGCTCTCGCTCGCTCTCGCCCGCGCTCGCTCTCGCGCTCTCCCCCGCGCCCTCTCTCTCCCCCGCCGCGAAGGTCTCGCGAGAGTCTCGCGAGGCTCTCGCGAATGGTGGGGGTTGCGGGACGCGGGTGTCCCCCGGCCTGTCCACACGGCCCCAGAGGGTGAACTGGTAGCAGGATCGGTCGCCGTGCTCGTAGAGGGTGATCACCTCGGCTTCGGCGAGCATCAGCAGGTGGTCGACCAGTACCGACTCGGTCACCTCGGAGGTCTCGGGGTAGACGTCGGCGAGGATCTGCCGCAGCTCGACGTACCCGCGGCCGTGGTCGTCGGCGTGCATCCGCAGTCCCTCGGCGGTCGCCCTCACCAGTGGGGGCAGCTTCCTGGTCTGCTCGAACGCCTCGACGGTTATCGTTCGCGCTCTGCTCAGCGTCATGCCGGATCGTGCCTCTCAGAATTGCGTCTACTGCTGCGGGGAGCTCGGCGAGCGTCACCCGGAAGCACTCGGTGAATCCGCGCCCGCGGCGCAGGATGATCTCGGATGCGTCGGCGCCGGCCTTGCCGTCGGCGAATGCGCGGCGCCAGGTCTTCGCCACCTCGGCGAGCGCGTAGCGCTCCCATGCGGCGGGGCTGTCGCGCATCATCATCAGCACCTCGCCTCCCGTCGCGACGAGGTCACGGATCCGGGAGTCGCGCCACATGATGCCGACCTTGAGCACCTGCTCGCGGGGCCAGTACACGGCGTAGACCGTGCCCGTCGTCGGTCGCGCGCTCACCGCTGCACCTCGATCTCGTGCACGGTGAACTGCTCGCGGCGGCCGACAGCTCGGGTCTGTGCGCGCTCCCGCTCGGCGACTGCCTCGGCCTCGTCCTCGGTCCAGTGGAGGTCGTCACCGACGATGCGGGGCTGCCCAGACGCCTGGTTCCACTCGACGACGATCCAGTACGTCATGCGATCGCCTCCCACACTCGCGACGCGGTGGCGTCGTCGAGGCGCCGGAGGCCCAGCGCGCCTGTGAAGGCGATCGGCTCGGCGAGCGCGCGCGGGTTCGTCAGTTCGAGGTGCCAGTTGTCCGGCAGCGCCCACGGCGTGCACAGACCACGCTCGTCGAGTGCTTCCCAGCAGTAGTCGGCGTGATGCGTCGCGCGCAGGTCGACGACGCCGATGATCGCGCCGCGGGGCGCCTCCGCGCCGTCGTGCAGCGCGCGCAGCTCGGACGGCGGGACGATTCCAGGGACGTGGCCGAGTCCGGCGTGGATCGCGATCGGGCCGCGATACTGCCCGGCGATGTTCCGCACGCGGTTCTCGACGTTCTTCCCGCCGAGGATGATCTGCGATGCGTACGGCTGCTTCACGGTGATGATCCGGATTCCCTGGGCCCTCATACGGGCACCTCCCACATGTCGAGCACGGGCTGCGTGAATCGGGTACGCAGCGAAAGGTCGAGGTAGTCGCGGTTGACGTCGACGCCGATGTACTGACGTCCTTCCTGACGCGCGACCATTCCGGTCGTGCCGGATCCGCTGAACGGGTCAAGCACGGTGTCGCCGATCGAGCTGCCGGCCCGGATGCAGGGTCGGATGAGCTCGGGCGGGTAGGTGGCGAAGTGCGCGCCGGCGAACGGCTGCGTGTTGACGTGCCAGACGGTCCCTGGGTTGCGCCCTCGCTCGTCGTCGGGCGCCCACTCCGACTGGACACTGTTCTCCTTGTTCGCCCCAGTGCGTGCGCGTCGGGATGCGGCCCGGTCGCCCTCATACTGCTTCCGGATGGAGTCGAGGTCGAAGTAGTACCGAGGCTGCTTCGTCAGCAGGAATAGGTGCTCGTGGGTGCGGGACAGGCGGTCGGCTGCCGTCTCGGGGATGGCGTTCCCCTTCTCCCAGATCACCTCGGACCGCAGGAACCAGCCGTCAGCCTGCAAGGCGAGCGCGACCCGCCACGGCACGCCGAGCAGGTTCTTCTCGGGGATTTCGTGAGCGATCCGCCCGGAGCGGCCGCGCTCGGCGTCGTGGTTGAAGCCTCGGCGCCCCTCGCGGCGAGTGGATCCCCAGCGCACGGAGTAGCTGTCGCCGAGGTTTAGCCAGAGGGTGCCGTCGTCTGCGAGCACGCGGCGAAGGGATGCGAAGACCGCGACCAGTCGGTCGACGTACTCGGTGACTGTCTCCTCGGCCCCGATCTGTCCGGCCTCGTCGTAGTCGCGCAGCCCGAAGTATGGCGGGGAGGTGACGATCGTTCTCACGGCGCCGTCGGAGATGCCCGAGACGGTTTCCGGCTGCGACGCGTCACCGTGAACGAGTCGTACTCCGGCCGCGTTGTGGATCTCGGTCATGCGGCGACGTCCGTCCCGTTGAGGAACGCGGCGACGGCGTGCCCGAGGTCTCGCGCTGCGGGCGGCGTCACCGCGTTGCCTGCCTGCTTCACCTGCTCGCGCTTCGACCCGAGGAGGACGTAGTCACGCGCGAAGCCCATCCCCAGCTGGATCTCGTGGGGTTCGAGCATCCGGAACCCGGCGTCGTCGACGTCGAGACTGACCGGCTCGGACGGTTCGAGCACCGACTGGTGCCCTCCGGTTGTGAGAGTGCGCAGCGGTTCGGTGACCGGTGTCGTCATTTCGGCGCCGCCGAGGTTATTGCGCATCACCAGCGCGTGGTGGTTGCCCTCGGCGCTGACAGTGTCGATTGGGTGCGTGATCGGCTTCGCGACGCCGTGGTTGCGCAGCGGAACGACGAGCCCAGCGCTATCGACCGTCGTGACCGTGCCCATCGGCTCGCTAGTGGCTCGCGCGGCCCCCTTCGAGTAGTACGGCACCAGCAATGCGGTCTCGGCGCGTGTCGACTGAGTGCGCATCGGGTCGGTCGTGGGCGCGGCGTTCTTCCCCTCGCGACCCTCGACCGGGACGAGCAGCGCTGCGTGGTTGCCGCCCGCGACGATCGAGGGCAGGGCGTCGGACACGCGGGTCGACCGCGACGCGTCCGCTCCGCTCAGGTTGTTCACGATCAGCGGCGTGGCGAGGAACATCGATCCGGAGGCGGTGACGGATCCCAGTGCTTCGGTGACCGGCTTGGATGGCACCGTGTTGCCCTCGCCGCGCACGATGAGCGGCGGGACTGCGAGTCCCTTCGAGGCCGTGGTGTGGAGGGTGCGGAGCGCCTCGTCGGTGGGCCACGCGCGGATGTAGCCGTCGTCGTCGCCGTGCTGGCGGTGCTTGGGGTCGGTCGAGTCGTAAGCGTTCCCAGCGGCCTCGACCACGAGATCCGTCCAGTGCCGCTGGATGCCCTTGCGGATACGCTCGCGCGTCTTATCTGCGAGCGGCTTCGCCCGGTCGCCGATGCGCGGCGCGGGGATCGACCAGTCGATGATCGACGCGGCCGGAAGCCAGCCGGGCTCGATCGCCACGCCGCACTTCGGGCACCGGTAGACGTACTGCGCGCGGTACCGACCCCAGCGCTCCGCCTTCTTGAACGCCTGCACCGCGCGGACCTCGCCGTGCTCCGCGCAGAGGGCGAGCGGCCGCGTCCACTGCGACAGCTCGGGGCGGCGCTTCGCGTCCTTCCGCCAGAACACGATGTACATGCGATCGCGGGACTGCGGGGCCGGGAGACCGCCGGCCTGCGCATGCATGCTGTTGAGGTAGACGATCTCGTGCCGGTAGCCGAGCAGCTCCATCGCCTGCAGCCATGCCGGGAACATGATCCAGCGGTAGGCGTCGACGACGTTCTCGATGATGATGGCGCGGTACTTGTGCACCTCGGCGAATCGCGGAACGTCCCACATCGTCGCCCGCGAGCGGTTCGCGGCCGCGTCTTCGAGCGGGCGGGTGCCGTCGAGCTCGAAGAGCGCCTCGTTCATCGCCTGCTGGCGCTTGACGCCCTTCGCGATCGAGTGGTTCGTGCACTCGGGCGATGCCCACAGGACGTCGGTGCGGGGGAAGTAGCGCGGGTCGACCTGCGAGATGTCGGCCTGCGAGTGATCAGTCTCGGGGTGGTTGATCTGGTGCGACTCGATGGCGCGGGCCCAGTGGTTCGCGGCGATCACGACGCGGTAGCCAGCTGCGACGAGCCCGGAGGACGAGCCTCCGGCGCCGCAGAAGAGGTCGGTGACGGTGAGGCCGTTCCAGTCGACGCGGGGGTGCTTGTATCCGACCGTCGGGCGTTCGAGCAGTGCGGGGGTCATCGGGGTCTCCTGGTTCCGGCGAGGCTGTGGGTCTGGCAGGGCGGCGCGGTGGCGTTGCCCTCGTCGTCGAGGCGCACGGGGCCGTAGAGGCCGTGCTGCAGCAGGACGGTGCGGGGATCGACGGATCCCGAGACGATGAACCCGGCGGCCGCGGCGTCCTTCGGGTTCTGGTGCGCCCACTCATGGCACTCGCGGCAGAGGTCGACGAGGTTCGCGGGCTTGTGGTCACCGTGGCGTCGCAGCTGCCGGTGATGCACGTCGGTCGCGCGGCGAGCGCAGCAGCGTTCGCACATGCCCCTCGAGCGGGTGTGCACGACAGGCCGGGCCTCGGCCATCGGGTCGGCGGGACGCTTCGCCATCACGCGATCGCCTCCCAGTCGCCGAACATCGCGGGCTGCAGCGGCTTGCGCACGCGGGCGAGGATGAGGGGCAGGTGGGACGCTTCGAGCTCGATGAGGTCGACTTCCATGCCTTCGAGCAGCGCAGCCTCACCGGTGGTGCCGGATCCGGCGTACAGGTCGAGGACGCGGCCGCCGGGCTTGGTGATGAGGCGGGCGCACCACTGCATGAGGCCGAGCGGCTTCACGGTGGCGTGCTCGACGCCGTCTACCTCGGGGCGCTCGGCGCCGCCAGCCTTCGGCTCGTACCGGAACGTCGGGAAGAACCGGGAGGCGCCCACGGTCTGCGCGTCGAGGTCGGCGACGGTGCAGCCGGGCACGCATCCGTCGACGCAGGCGTCACCGACGACGCGGCCGAGCTCGTCAACGTCGGGCGCGTGCGTGAGCAGCACGTTCGTCGGCCAGCGGCCCTTCGAGCCGTCGTAGTCCTTCATCTCGGTCTGCGAGTAGTCGCCGTAAACCTTGTTGCCACCGGGGATCGTGCCGAACTTCGCGTGCTGGTTCTTCTCGGTCGACTCGCGACGGTCAGCCTCGGAGGCGAACGGGATGCGGCAGGCGTCGACGTTGATCGCCCCGGTGCCGTGCGCGACGACGTTCGCGGCGACGGTGCCCTTGTGGGGCTTGCGGGCGACGATGATCGGCTCGAAGGCGGGCTTCAGCGCGGTGCCCCATCCCTCCCACTGCTGCGCGGTCTCGGTGAACGCGCGATCGCGGCGCTCGCGCGGGCCCTTGACCTGGCCGCCGATGACGCCAGCGCGCCAGACCTGCGCGGCCGCGGGCTTCTCGTGCCGCCCGGTGACCTCGCGGTTCTTCCAGTTCTCTGACTCGACAGTGCGCTCGAGGACGAGCTGCTCGATCTCGGCGGGCACCTCGGGCAGGTGCGGGCGCAGCTGATCGAAGAGATCCGCCGTGGCGACGCTCGGCTGCTCCTTGTCGGTGACGTAGTGCGATCCCATCGCCGTGCCGGTGATCTCGTTGATCCGCTGGGCGGTGAGGTGCTGCCGCATCCAGGCGGTGAAGGTGAGGGCTCGTGTGCGGCGCTCGGCGGCGGCGTCGAGCTTGTCGACGGCCGTGGCGACGTCCATCGACTTCGGGAAGCCCTGCGAGTACAGCCAGGCGATGTTGTCGCGGATCTCGAATCCGGCGTCCTCGATCGCCACGGCGATGCGGTGGTAGGTGCGGGATCCGCCGAACGACAGCAGGTAGCCGCCGGGCTTGAGAACGCGCAGTACTTCGCGCCACACGTCGACGCTGTACGCGATGCCGGACGAGTCCCACGCCTTCCCCATGAATCCCAGCTCGTAGGGCGGGTCGGTGATGACCGAGTCGTAGGTGCCGTCGGGGATGAGGCGATCGGGGTGGTAGCCGAGCGCGTACGGGTAGCCGAGGGCATCGGCGCTGAGGATGTCGAGGTTCGGGCCGTGCCAGAGGCGCAGGCCGCCGTCCTCGTAGTGGGGTGCCAGGACGTCGCTCATGCCGACTCGCTCCGCAGGTTCTTGTTGATCGAGCGGAGGATCTCGATGTCCTCGCCGATCATCGCGGCGAAGTCCTTCGCGTACTCGAACATGAGCCAGGCGTCGTCGCGGGCGTCGACGGCGGCTCGCACCCGGTCGTCGCCGTACGCGAGGTCGCGCAGTTCGGTGAGGGTCGCTCGGGGGAAGTCCTCGCGGAGCAGCTTCACGGCGAGACCGAGCTGGATCTTGAGGGTCGTCTCGGCCCTTTTCAGCTTCCCGCGGTACTTCGACAGCACCGACGGCGCCTTCGCGTTCTTGCCGCGCGCGATGATGAGGGCCGCGTGGATCTGCCCCGGCGTCGGCAGCAGGTGGGCGATCGCGTCTTCGTCCAGTGCCGCGAGGTTCAGCGGCACCAGCTCCATGTTCTCGGGCGCCTCGATGACCTCCCCGGTAACCGGGTCGACGTCGGCGTCCGACACGACGATGTCGGTCATCGGCGGCGTCCCTTCTTCCGAGCGGCTGAGCGGCGCGCGGCGCGGTTTCCCGCGGCGGGCAGACGGTCCTGGGGGCGGGGACGCTCCGGCTCGACGGGCGTGACCGTCTCGCGGGGATCCCAGGCCGCCTCGACGAGTTGCCTGCGCTTCGTGCGCAGCCGGCGGTGCAGCGCGGTGCCCGCCGCATCCGGGGTGAAGACGCGCGCCTGGCGCGCCTCGCCGTCCAACTTGTCGATCGCCTCGACGGTGGCCGCCGCCTCGATCTCCGCGGACCAGCCACGTGCGGGCGCGGCATACGGCTCGACGGCCGGAGCGGTCGGCGCCGACGCGCGCTCCTCGTCCTCGATGACGGTGTCGCCGAGGAGATCACGGAACGTCTGCCGGAAAGCGACCATGCGGGCCGTGCGGCCGAAGTGGCGCATCGGCGACCGGTCCCATTTGCCCGCCCACTCTTCCGACGCGGCCGGGTACTGCTCGTCCCAGCGGATCGTGACGACCGTCGGCATCCGGACGTCCTTGCGATACACGCTCACCCGGGCGAACTCGGGGTGCGCGTGGTCGTCCGAAGGCGCCCATGCCTGCGTCCACGTTTCGCCGTCGTTGGAGAACTCGACCGGCCCGGTTCCGTCCCAGAGGCCGGAGGCGTGGACGGTGCGCTCGACCTCTCCGATGGTCTTCACTTCGATGAGCTCGGACATGCTCAGGCCTCCTGGTAGCGCAGCGCGCTGCGCCGCGTGATCTTCGGGTGGGTGCGCTTCGCGGTCGCCTCAGCGATCGCCAGCTCGACGCGCAGCGCCTCGATGCGGGCGTGCTCTTCGGGGTTGGCCTCGGCCCATGCCGATTCGTCGATCGACACGGTCTCGGAGACGGTGAGCTGGTAGCCGCCGTCTTCGCCGGTGCCGACGGAGCCGAACCGCTGCGCGTGGGGCTGCTTCACGAGCACCTTCTTGAGCGCGTCGTTCGCGGTCTTCTCGGCCTTCGCTGCCTCGTCGAGCGTCCGCTTCAGCGGCGCCCAGGCGGCGAGCGCCTCGGCGACGTCGTCGGGGAGGTCGTCGACGTCGGGGCATCCGTCCTCGCGCCAGGCGATGAACGCGTCGGCACGGTCGACGAGCCAGGCGATCATCTCCTCGTCGCGGTCGACTTCGATCCAGGTCGCGCCATCGCGCGGGGGCTGGTCGTCCTCGTCGCGGACCTCGAAGCCGTACAGCGCGCGGGAGGCGCCGAGGACGTGCATCTGCCACTGCAGCTGGCCGCGGTGGTCGAGCGGGATGTCGTCGTGCTCCCAGCCGAACTCGTGCGACTTCACCTCGACGACGACGAGGCATCCGTCGGAGTCCCATCCGATGCCGTCGGGGGTAGCGCGGTGGAGGTCGTTCGAGGCGGCGCCCCAGAGCGCGCGGTTCGGTTCGACGTGGGCGAGCTGCTCCGCTGCCTCGTCGAGTAGCGCGTCCTCGCGGGAGCTGCCGGCGCGGGTGGCGGCGTTCCCGCGGAAGCGGGAGCCGTTCATCTTCTCCTCGACGATCGTGCGCCGGGCCTTGATGCCGCCGCGGGCGATGCGCCACGCCTGCGAGGCGGTCACGCCCTCGCCGCGCTCGGCCATCCACTCCTCGCGGCCCGCATCGGCGTCGACGACGATGCGGGCCTCGATGGGGGCGGTCATCGCAGCACCGCCGACTCGGTCAGCTCGCCGAACATCGACAGGTACTCCGCCTTCGCGCGGGCGGGATCCCAGGCCTCGATCGTTACGCCGAGGGGCTCGAGGTCATCGACCGTCCAGGCGCCGGGCGGCGGCACGAGCAGCTCCGCGCGCTCGTCGAGCAGGATTCGGGTGTCGGCCGCCTTGACGACGTCAGGGATAGCCGGGAACTGCAGCCCGAATCGGGTCGCGATCGCCGCGGTGAGGGCGTCGTCGGCGGCGCAGAAGTCGGGCATGTGCAGCTTCAGCGGGCGCACCATGTCGCCGATGTAGGCCTCGGCGGCGTCGTGCAGCAGTGCCCAAAGTGCGAGGATGTGCGCCTGGCGGGCCGGGAGGCCTTCGGCGGTCTGGCTGAGGAACCATCCGGCGAGCAGCACGCAGTGCTCGGCCACGGAGTAGTACCGGTCGACGTGGCCGTTGTAGCGGCACTGCATCGACAGGGAGTGGGCGATGTCGATGATGTCGATGTCTTCGGGGTTGGGGTCGAGGGGGTAGAAGGCGCGACCGGTGTAGGTCTGCATCCAGTGGCCTCGCTGCCAGTTCTCGGTGCTCATTGGGCTGCCTTTCGCGGGAGCTTGTCGACGGTGGTGTTCCACCAGATGTCGGCGTTCGGGACGTTCATGGACGAGAGGACGACGCGGCCGGATCCGGCGTTGAGGGCGCGGATCTTCCATCGGGTGCCGTCGGGGGTGGTGACGATTTCGTCGACCTCCCAGGCTGCGGGTTTCGGGCGAGTCGGGATGGTCGGCGGGGCGACGTCGGTGAGGGTCATCGGTGTCTTTCGGGATCGACGAATAGGGGCGCGGCGCGCGTGGGGGTTGGGGCGCGCGCCGCGCCCGGTCTCGGGGTGGGTTACGGCTTGCCGTAGAAGATCGGGACGTCGCCGATGCCCGGGTGACCGGGCTTGCCGTCCTTCTCCTCGATGCCGTCGCGGATCTCGGTCACGATGTCGGCGAACGCGGCCTCGAGGATGTTCTCGGGGCGCTGCAAGGCGACGCCGAGCACCAGTCCCTCGGAACGCATGCGGTAGCGCAGCGACGCGAAGACGTAGTAGATCGGGCCGCCGATGTACGGGCGGAGGCCGAGCTTCAGCTCCTTCGGCAGGTCGATGCCGCCCTTGTTGCCCTTTCGGGGGCCGACGGTCTCGGTGTACTCGAACTTCACCTCGCCGTTGTCGAGTCGCACGGCGGACCCGAACTCGACCTTCGTCGTCGCCTCGAACTTCGTCGCGAGCTCGATGAGGCGCGCGTGGTCGGGATCATGGACGTCGAGGGCCCGGTCCTCAATGAACTCGGCGAACTCCTGCTGGCTCATCCAGGCGCGTTCGTTCGTGCCGAGGTCGCGAGCGACCCACGCGAGCCATGCCTTCGTGTGTTCGAGGCCGAGGGTGAGCTTGTGCTTCTGCCAGCCGGGGAGGCTGTCGGTGCCCTCGTGCGAGTCGATGACCGCAACGACGCTCGAGGCCGACGTGTGCGCGTAGACCTCGGTGCCGGGGAGGCAGTGGCGGTTGACGTAGGTCACGAACGAGATCGCGTCCGTGACGGTGCGGTTCGCGGCCTTGTGGCGGGGCGAGAGGTCATAGCCGTCGGTGTCGACGACGCGGATCCCTCCGGAGCCGTCGGCCACGGCGTAGACGGTGCCGACCTCGACCTTGCGCGGCTCGACGGCCTGCTGGGCGATGCTGGTGACGGATTCAGCTTCGGTGCTCATGCGTTCGGTGCCTCCTTGATTTCGCCGGTACGCGGGTCGGCGCCGGCATCGCGAATGTCCTCGTCCCAGAGCGGCATCGAGTTGGGGTCGGTGCGGGTGAGGTAGTTGTCTCCGTCGACGTACGCGATCGACGTGGCGCGGTCCTTCTCGGGCCGCTTCGGCGCGATCTTGTCGCCGATGATCACGGCGGATCCCGAGCCGTCGGCGAGCTTCACGCTGATCGTGTAGGTGAGCGTCCCGGCCTTGCCGGTGTCCTTCACCGCGTCGATGAGCTTCGACATCTCCTCGCCGAGCTCGACGTCTGCGCCGGGTCGGATGCTGGCGAGGATCTCGGAGAGGCCCTGCGGCCGCTTCCGTTCCTCCGTGTTCTCTGCCACCGTGTGTCCTTTCGTCGGGGTGGTCATGCCCGCGGCGCGGTTGCGCCGCCGGGTCTCGGAATCCGGCGGCCGTCTTCGAGGTCGAGCCGCGACAGCGCCTCGTCGACGTCGACGGGCTCTTCGCCGATCAGGAACGTCGCGACCCAGTCGCGGAAGGAACGGCGGAGCGCGCGGCGCTTCTCACGGCGTGCGCGCTTGCGGAGCGCGGCGGCGTCGGCGACGTGGCGGCCGGCGGCGACCGGTGCGTGCGGCAGCAGCGCGGTCACGAGACCCACCCGGCCATCCGCATCGGCGAGATCACGAACTGGGCGCGCATCCGCGTGCCGTCGCTGTGAAGGTGGCCGACGTTGAGGACGAGCATCTCGTCCTCGGGCATCCAGGTGACGCGGTTGCAGTCGTCTCCGGCCTCGACCCGGCGATCGCCCCAGGTCTCGCGAGCGATGCGGAGGATCACGTCCTCGCGGAGGTAGAGCGCGGCGCTGGCAAACACTGCGGCCTGCATGTCGAGCGGCATCGACGGGCAGGCAGCGTCGCTGGCGAACGCCTCCCACACGGCGAGCGCGAAGTCGTGCTGGTCGTCGCGGGTGAGCGATCGCGCGTGGTGGCCGAGGCTCTCGAGCAGCACCTTGCCGACGCCAGCGCGAGCGCGGGCCTCCGCGAGGTGGAGGGAGGCCAGCGCGATGACGCGCTGTCCCGGGTCTACTTCGTGATCCGTCATGATGTGCCCTTCGGTCTGGATCGGGTTCGGTGGTGTGGGGAAGTTGTGGGGGGTTCTCAGCCCGTGGCGGCAACCGCGCTCAGCACGCCGAGGCGCACGCGGAGTCGCTCTGTGCCGCGAAGCGTCACGCGCACCTGCGGCGCGTCGACGACCCGCTCGCGGGTGCGGGGGTGCTCGTGCGACTGCGGCCGCTCGGTGAGGTATCCGGCGTCGACGCTGTCGGCGTAGGCGCGCCACTTGCCGTCGCGGGCGCGAAAGATCCAGCGGAGCGCGGCGAGCTGCTCGAAGAGGCGCTGGGGTCCGGTGTCGACTCCGGCGCGGGCGAGGATCTTCGCGGCGTCGGCGACTGAGTAGTCGCCTTCGGCCGATGCCAGCTCGTCCCACGCTTCGGCGCGCGGCGTCAGCGCTGCAATGTGCTCGTCCTTCTCGGCGATCGCCGTGGTGGCTTCGATGACGGCGCGGGCGAGCAGCTGCTCGCGGGTTTCGGGCGTCGTGAAGCTGCCGGTACGGCGGATGCTGGGGAGCACCTCGTGGGTGAGCCAGCGGCGGAAGGGGCGAGCGCTGGGCGCGTCGGAGCGGATGACGACCTCGTAGACTCCGGCCTCGCTGACGACCGTCGCGCGCTGCTCGCGGCCGAGGCGGTCGCGGATGGGGTACGTCTGGCGTACCCCATCGTCGAGACGATCGACGACGGCGGATGCTGCGCGAGCGAGACCGAGCGCCTCGACGACATCGGCGAGCACGAACCACGGCTCGCCGTCGATCGTTACCGTGCGGACGCTCCGCCCGTCGAACTCGAACACCGCGAGGGCGCTCATGCTGCCCGCTCCCGAAGGTCGGCGTCATCCTGCGCCACGGCGTCGCGCTCAGCGAGGCGGGCGAGTGCGGATGCTGCCAGCTGTCCGAAGCGGCGCCAGGCGGCGTCGCTCGGCTCGCGGGTGGAGGTGATCTGCGGGCCGGTCATGATGCCATCGCCTTCGCCCCGGTCGACGCGCGACCGACGAACTCGGTGAGGTCGATGCCGAGCCAGCGGCACGCCGTGGCCAGCTCGATCATGTTGAACGGCACGTCTCCGTTGAGGCGCCGGCCGACGGTGTGGGGGGTGATTCCGAGAGCCGCAGCGAGGTCGCTCGCCGTGCGCTTCTGCCGCGCAAGCTCGGCGCGCATCTCCCCCGCCAACCGCTGCGACGCGAGCTGGTTTGCCGCTTCGTCGCTTGCATGAAGTTCCATGCAGGAAGGCTCGCATGGAGATTCATGCGGTGTCAACTTTGCCATGCATCTTGACGAGAATTCATGCAGTGGTGCAGACTCTCCACCTGTGGATGATGATTACGCGCAGCGGCTCTCCGACGCCCTTGTCTCAGAGATCAAGGCGGAGATGGGTCGACGCGACCTCTCTTCCCGGGGGCTCGGCCGCCTGATCGGGAAGTCCTCGCAGTACATGTCCGACCGTCTCGACGGCGGCAACTCGAAGACGGGCAAGCGGGTCATCATCAACGTCGCTGACCTCTTCGCGATCGCGAGCGCGCTCGGGCTCGATCCCACGACCCTCACGCTGCGCGCCCAGACCGAAGCGGCAGAGCCGAACAACGTCGTGCGCGGCCGCTTCGGTGTCGCACCCCTCGTCGAAGATGACCTGGACGCCGTAGCCCGCCTCACCGACCCGGAGCCCACCGACGAGCAATGACGACCACGATCGACGAGTACCTCGAGGATCTCGCTGCACAGGCTGGCATCCGCATCGAGTACGCACATCTCCGCCACAGCCGCGACGGCGAGTCGTACACCGACCGCAAGCTGATCCGGCTTCGCCCGGGGATGGCCGCACGACTACACCGCTGCGTTCTCGCGCACGAGCTCGCCCACCACGCCTTCGGCGACGTGCCATCCCACTTTGGCCCCGTGCACTCGAAGCAAGAGCGGCGAGCCGATGAATGGGCGGCGCTGCGCCTCATCTCCCCCGCTGACTACCGGCACGTCGAGGAACTGCACTCCGGTCACCTCGGGGCGATGGCGCTCGAGCTGGGCGTGATGCGTTCGATCGTCGAGGCGTTCCAGGCTGTCCTGCTCCGCCTCGGCGACACGGTCTACGTGCGACCGAAGATGGGCGCCGGTAACTGGGCGCACCGCGAGGACGTGGCCTGATGGGTGCCGCGCAGCTGCCCCGCCTCGCTGCGCAGCCAGCCCCCCGTCGCGGTCTCGCGCTCGTCCGCGTCTCCAAGGAACGCGACGGGATGACCTCGCCCGAGGTGCAGCGGCACGCGATCGATTCGTTCGCCGCTTCGCAGGGCATCACGATCGTCGACACCGTCGAAGGGCTCGACGAGTCCGGGTCGCGCGCGAAGTCGGCCTGGTGGCCGCGACTTGACCAGGCGATCGCCCGCATGGAGTCCGGCGAGATCAACACCATCGTCGTCTGGAAGTTCTCGCGCACAGCGCGCAACCGACTCAAGTGGGCGATCGCGCTCGACCGCGTCGACACCCTCGGCGGCGTTATCCTCTCCGCGACCGAGCCGATCGAATCGTCGACGGCATCCGGAAAGTTCGCCCGCGGCATGCTCGGCGAGATGAATGCCTACCAGGCCGACCTCATCGGCGAGACCTGGCGAGAGACTCACGCGCGCCGGGTCCGTGCCGGGATGCCCGCAAACGGCAAGCCCCGATTCGGCTACACCTACACGCGCGAAATCGGCTTCACCCCCGACGCCATCACAGCGCCCGTGCTGCAAGAGGCGTATCGCCGGTACATCGCTGGCGAATCGGTCTACTCCCTCGTTGCCTGGATGAACGACGGCCCCACGCGCCCCGTCTCGGGATACGGGCGACAGGTCGACGGCCTTTGGTCCGACCGCACGCTGCGCCGCGTCATGGACTCCGGCTTCGCAGCCGGATTCATCTCGTCCCGGGGCGAGCTCCACCCGGGCGTGCACGAGCCGCTCATCGGTCCCGACGAGTGGGAGGCCTACCTCGAGGCCCGCGGCCGCCGTCGCAATTACCGACGCACAGAGCGCTCCGAGTACCTGCTGTCAGGGCTCGTCTGGTGCGCCTGCGGCTCGAAGATGCACGCCGGCCAGTTCGGTCACGCGCGCAAGCCGAAGTACCGGTGCAAGGACGCCCACGAGAAGCGCACCCACGAAGGCGGCTACGTCTCGGAGTCCGTGCTGGAGGATGCCGTACGGGCGTGGCTGGTCGAGCGCGAGAAGCGTCTCCGCGCCGAGGTCGAGCGAGGGATCCGGGAGCTGCCGAAGCGCATCACGACCGACCCCCGTGCAGAGCTCGAACAGCGCCTGCGTCGTATCGAGGGGAAGCAGGATCAGCTCGCCGAGCAGCGGCTCGAGGCGGGGATCCCGCAAGCGACCTACGAACGTCTGCGGGACCGGTACGTCGCCGAGCACACGGCGATCGTGAACGACCTCCGTGCGCTGCGAGTGCGGGAGGGGGCACCCATCCGGGTGCTGCCAATCCTCCTCGAACGATGGGAAGACCTCGAAATCCCTGAGAAGCGCGAGATGCTGCGCGCCGTCATCGAGCGGATCACCGCCACCCCTGAGCGCCCGATATCGAGAGTCGAGATCCGCGGCCGCGACGACGGGTGAGATCAGGCACCATTCATGAGCGTGATCAGTACCCAACCGGGCACGTCACCACGCTCGTCGTCGTAGAGCGCACCCCATGCCGAACGCCGCAGCTCACGGCGGGGCGCCATCGCCTCCTTCAGTCGTTTCCACATTGCGGTCTCCTTCTCTCTCAGTCGTTCACGAATGTCCCGATTGCGCACGGGGATCACAGTCCGAGCCGCAGCATGAAGACGCCCGGGAAGACGGCGATCAGCACGCTGAGCGGAAGGATCAGGAAGACGAGGGGAATGAGCATGTAGATCTCCTTCCGCCCCGCCTTCTCGATCAGCAGTCGCTTCGCGTCCTCGCGCGCATCGGTCGCCTGCGCCTGCAGAACGTGGGCCAACGGCGCTCCACGATCGATCGCGGCCACGATCTGGTCGATGCTGCGGGTCACCGGCGGACTGTCGAGGTGCCGTGACACCTGGGACAGCGAATCGGTGAGCGACGCACCCGTGCCGACCGCGACCACGGCAGCGCGGAACTCCGCGACGATTTCGCCCGACCCGATCGCCGCGACTCGGCGGATCGCGTCGTACGCTCCCTCGCCCGCCGCGAGACACAGCGCGAGGAACTCGAGGATCGTCGGCAACTCCTCGGCGGCCCGCGCCGCGCGCGCTTTCGCCGCGCGACTGAGCCGGAGATCGTATCCCACGACCCCCGCGGCGGCCGCGATCGGTGGGATGAGCGCCACCGCGGGTGTCGCGGTGCGCGTCGCGATCAAGACCACGACGAGCGCCGCCCCGGCGATCAACGCCGCCACACCCCACCCGAGTTGGCGCGCGCGGAACATCGCCGCATCCATCGTCCACCCTGCACGGCGAAGTCGCGCGGTCACCGCATCCGCCCCGCCGAACCGTCCCGTCAGACGAGTGATCATCTCGCCGCTCGACGCACGGCCCGGTGCCGCGAGCGGCGTGAGCCCGCGCGGGTCGGCGATATCGCGCAGGTACGGACCGACGCGTCGCGCCAGCGACGGCGCGCTCCAGCGAGGCGTCGCCCAGAGGATCAGCGCGATCCCGACACCGAATGCGCCGCCGAGAACGATCGCCAGAGCGGCCTGCGTGGTCACCAGCGTCATCATCCGAACCACCTCCGCGGCTCGGGCAGGCGGCCCACCCGCAGCATGAGCTGGAACGCGGCAGCGGACACGGCCGCGCCGACGACGATCAGCACCACACCCTCAGGGCTGCTGTACGCGCGGGAACCCTCCGGCCGAAGCGCCAGCAGCACGAGGATCACCCACGGTGCGATGACACCGAGCACCGCGGCACCGCGCACCCACGACTGACGCGCCTCCACCTCGGCGCGCACGGCCGCATCGGCGCGAACGGCGCTGGAGAGCGAGCGCAGCACGGGCACGAGCTCGCTTCCGCCGACCTGGCGCGCCATCCGGAGCGTCTCGAGGATCCGGTCGGCGACCGCATCCGACAGCGTCGCCTTCAGCCGATCGAGACTCGCGTCGAAGTGGCCGGATGCGGCAATGTCTCGCGCGAACGCGGCGAACGCCGGGCGGAGCGCCGCCGGGGCCGAACTCTGCAGCGACGCGACCGCATCCGGCAACGCGAGCCCCGCCCGCACCGATGCGACGAGCAGATCGCACACGTCGGGCCACAGCGCCCGGTGGGCCTTCCTGAGCCTACGGTTGCGCCCGCGGAGCCAGAGCGACGGAGCGACCGCGCCCAGCAGAGCGGCGAGCGCAGCGAACGCCGGAACCTGCGTCGGCAGCCACGCGACCGCCGCAGCGAAGAGCGCCGCGGCGACGGATGCGGCCGCCAGCGCACCAGAACTCAGGTGCGCGAATCCGGCCTCCGCCAGAAGCCGCGCGGCTCTCCCCTCTCGCGCACCGGGCGCCGGCGCGGTGCGCACCGGCCAGAACCTCGGCGCGAGCATCAGCAGGATGCCGGCGCCGAGGAGCGCTCCGAGCAGAACCGTCATCGATCCCACCGGTACACGAGGCGACTCTCGACGACCCCGTCGATCACCCGCCCGGTCACTTCCGCGACCTCCACGACGCGGCGTCGCCCCGTCGCATCCTGTGCGCAATGCACGACGAGGTGGACGCTCGAGGCGATCGCGGGCACGACGAAACCGCTGTCGATGTTGCGGCCTGCGAGGAGAGGTAGAGCGGCGAGCTTCACAAGCGCGTCACGGGCAGAGTTGGCGTGGATCGTTGCGGCACCCGGCACACCGGTGTTGAGCGCGAGCACCAGATCCAGCGCTTCCGCGTCGCGCACCTCGCCGATGATGAGGCGGTCGGGCCGCATCCGCAGTGCTTCTTTCACGAGGCGGCGGAGGGTGACCTCACCCGTTCCCTCGAGGCTCGGCTGACGCCCCTGCAACGCGACGATGTCGTGGGCGTCGACGGCGAGCTCGAACGTCTCCTCGACCGTGATGATGCGCTGTTGCGGCGCGCACTCCGCGATGAGTGCGGCCAGCATGGTCGTCTTACCCGCGTGCGTCGCACCGGATACCAGGATGCTGCGTCCCGCCCGCATCGCCTCGCTGAGCCGCTGCGCGATCGCCGGCGGAAGCGTGCCGACCTCGACCAGCTGGCGCAGGCGCCGGTAGGTCGGCAGGAACTTGCGGATGTTCACCGCCCACGAGCGCCTCGTGATCCCGCCGATCACGACGTGCAGACGGCTGCCGTCGGGCAACGACGCGTCCACGAAGGGCTGGCTCAGGTCGACGCGGCGCCCGGTCGCGTGCAGCATCCGCTCGACGAGGTCGTGGACGGCGGACTCGGTCAGCACCAGCGGCACCTGCTCGGAACGCCCTCCCCGCGCGATGAAGATGCGGTCGGGCGCGTTGATCCAGACTTCCTCGACGGTCGGGTCGTCGAGATAGGGCTGCAGCGGACCATAGCCCGCGACCGTCGCGAGCACCTCGCGGACGCACGCGTCCTCGTCGTCGATCGTCTCGACTCCCCGCGCCAGTGCCGCATCGTTGTGTCGACGTACCTCGGCCCGCGCGAATCGCTCTCCCGCCTCACGATCACGGGTCGGATCGATCCCGTCGGCGCGGAGACGCTCCCGCACCCGCTCGGCCACCTGGGCGGGCGGGGCCACGCGAGCGGCGGCGACGGTCGAAGACATGCCCAGAATCCTTGCAAGATCCCCCGATGAGCACCGAAGTTATCCACAGCCCAAGCGTCGAGGGCTCGCGAGTCGTCGGATTCGACGCCCCGGCGCCGCCACATCAGCCACAGCCGTGCACAACAACCCCACCGGTCCGACGACTGCGGAGTCGCTCGCCGCCGCCGGCGCCTCGAGGGCACACCCCCGCTCACCGAACGCCCTGCCGGGTCGACCGCGAGTCGCCTGCCCGATCAGCCGCGGAGTCGTCGGATTCGACGCTCCGGCGCCGCCTCATCAGCCACAGCCGTGCACAACAACCCCACCGGTCCGACGACTCCGGATCCACCCCGCCTCCGCCCGCCACATTTCCGCCCGCCACACCTCCGGCCGCCCCAGCTCCGCCCGCCCCAGCTCCGTCCGTCCGTCCGCCCGCTCGCCCGCCCGCCACGGCACCGCTCCCAGGAAACCCCAAGCGACCCGGGCGTCTGCTCAGCGGCAGCGTCATCCGCGCTGGCTAGACTGATCGCACCCGCGGGAGTGGTGAAATTGGCAGACACGCAGGATTTAGGTTCCTGTGCCTTCGGGCGTGTGGGTTCAAGTCCCACCTTCCGCACGGGGATGCCGCGTCAGCGCCGCACCCTGCTCCGCCGACCACCCATCTGACGGGAACGCAGTGCACTCCATCGGTCTCATCCCCTGGCTCGACCCGACGACCCTCATCGAGGCCGCCGGCCCCTGGGCGCTCGTGGCCGTCGGGTTCATCGTGTTCGCCGAGACGGGCCTGCTCGTCGGATTCCTCCTTCCGGGCGACACCCTGCTGATCATCTCGGGCCTTTTGTCGCACTCCACCGCCACCGCCCCGAACGGCATCTTCGGCGTGAACGTCTGGGTCGTGGCGCTCGTCATCGGGCTCGCAGCGTTCGTCGGAGGAGAGGTCGGATACCTCATCGGGCACAAAGCGGGCCCGGCGATCTTCGAACGCAAGCAGTCGGGGCTTTTCAGCACCAAGAACGTCGAACGCACCAACGCCTTCTTCGAGCGGTTCGGCGGCGTCACGGTCATCCTCGCCCGGTTCGTGCCCGTCGTCCGCACCTTCGCGCCCGTCGCCGCCGGTGTCGGCCACATGCCCTGGCGCAAGTACTCGCTGTACAACCTGATCGGCGCGCTCATTTGGGGCGTCGGACTCACCCTCATCGGCTACCTCATCGGCTACATCCCCTGGGTCGCCGATATCGTCACCAACTACATCGATGTCATTCTCCTGGGCGTCGTCGCAATCACGGCCGCCGTCACGATCTGGCACTACTTCCGCGAGCGCTCGAAGGTCAAGAAGGAGATCGCCGAGGGCCAGGCCCCGGTCACCGAGGGCGAGACTCCCGTCGTCTGACGGGTATCGCTCACGACGCCTTCGCGTCCGCCTTCTTCTTCGCCGCGGGCTTCTTCTTCGACGCGGATGCGGCGGACGAGGCGGATGCGGCAGACTCGTCGTCGTCGCCCTTCGCCGCGCGGCTGCGCTCGACGCTCGCGCGCAGCGCCTCCATCAGGTCGATGACCTCGCCGCTCGACTCTTCGGCATCCGACTCACCGAAGGTCTCGGCCGTGTCGAGGCTCTCGCCCTTCTCGAGCTTCGCGTCGATGAGCGTACGCAGCTCCTCCTGGTAATCGTCGCGGAACGCCGCCGGATCGAAGTCGGCCGAGAAGCTGTCGACTAGAGCGGCCGAAAGCTGCATCTCCTTGTCGGAGATCTTGACCGACTCGTCCAGCGACGGGAACGCTGCCTCGCGCACCTCGTCAGCCCACAGCAGCGTCTGCAGCACAAGTACCTCTCCGCGCACGCGCAGGGCAGCGAGTCGGGTCTTCTGCCGCAGTGAGAACTGCACGATCGCGGTGCGATCGGTCTGCTCCAGCGTCTGCCGCAGCAGCACGTAGGCCTTCGGTGACGTCGAGTCCGGCTCGAGGTAGTACGCCTTGTCGAACGTGATCGGGTCGACCTGGTCGCTCGGCACGAACTCGACGACCGTGATCTCGCGCGACTTCTCCGACGGCAGCGACGCGAGGTCGTCCTTCGTCAGCACGACCGTGCGCTCGCCGTCGTCGTATGCGCGATCGATGTCGCTGTAGGCCACCACCTCGCCGCAGATCTCGCACGTGCGCTGGTACCGGATGCGGCCGCCATCCTTGTGGTGCACCTGATGCAGCGACACGTCATGATCCTCGGTCGCCGAGTACACCTTGATCGGCACGTTCACCAGTCCGAACGTGACCGCGCCCTTCCAGATCGACCTCATACCCGTAGTTAAGCGGGGATCCGCACCCCACCGGTAGGGCTTGCGAGTGCGGATGCGGGTGGCGCCGGCATCCGCATCCGCACCCTCCCGACCGCGAGACGGGATCTTCGCGCCGAGACCGTGGGGTAACCCCGCTGTCTCGGCGCCCCGATCCCGTCTCGCGGAACAAGGCAGGCCGCGGCAAGCGGCGGGGGAATCCGAGAGCGCGCGGCACAATGGGCGCATGGCGACGCAGGAGCAGACCGTGACGATCGAGGGTCGCCGTCTGCGCCTCAGCCGGCTCGACAAGGTGCTCTACCCCGCGACCGGCACAACCAAAGCCGAGGTCATCGACTACTACGCGCGCATCGCGCCGCTCATCCTCCCGCATCTCGACGGTCGGCCGGTCACCCGAAAGCGCTGGCCGGACGGCGTCGGCGACGCGGATGCTGCCGAGCCGATCTCGTTCTTCGCGAAAGACCTCGAGCGCGGCACCCCGGACTGGATCCCGCGCACCGGCATCACTCACTCAACCGGGCTGAAGCACTATCCGCTGGTGAGCGATGTACCCACGCTCGTCTGGCTGGCTCAGACGGCGAGCCTCGAACTGCACACGCCGCAGTGGCGGTTCACGGCCGACGATGAACCCGGCGCCCCCGATCGGCTGGTGCTCGATCTCGATCCCGGGCCTGGGGTCGGCCTTCGCGAGTGCGCCGAGGTCGCCCGGCTGGCGCGCCGCATCCTCGACGACATCGGCCTCGCACCGCTCCCCGTCACGAGCGGGAGCAAGGGCATCCACCTCTACGCCGCACTCCCCCCGGGCCACACGAGCGAGCAGGCGTCCGCGCTGGCGAAGGAGCTCGGGCGATCGCTCGAGGCCGATCATCCCGACCTCGTCGTCAGCACCATGTCGAAGTCCGCCCGTCCCGGACGGGTGTTCGTGGACTGGAGCCAGAACAACGGCAAGAAGACCACGGTCGCGCCGTACTCGCTGCGCGGACGCGCCCGACCGATGGTCGCCGTTCCCCGCACGTGGGACGAACTCGACGACCCCGACCTCGCGCACCTCGACATGGCCGCGGTGCTCGAGCGCGCTGGCACCCTCGGTGACCCGCTCGCCGCCCTCGGGTTCCGTGACGGCCAGCGCGCCGGCGAACGCGCTCCGCTGCGCACCTACCTCGCGAAGCGTTCCGCCGATCGCACGCCGGAACCCGTGCCGGACCACCCGCGGGCCGAGGGCAGCCTGCCGATCGGAGATCCGCGCTTCGTCATCCAGGAGCATCACGCCCGCCGACTGCACTACGACCTGCGCCTCGAACGCGACGGCGTGTTCGTCAGCTGGGCCGTGCCGAAGGGCGTTCCCGAGGCGACCGACCGCAATCACCTCGCCGTCATGACCGAAGATCATCCGCTGTCGTACGGCACGTTCGAGGGCACGATCCCCGCCGGTGAGTACGGCGCGGGCACCGTCGAGATCTGGGACGCCGGCACCTACGAGCTCGAGAAGTGGCGCGACGACGAGGTCATCTTCACGCTCATCGGCCGCGAGTCCGGCCCCCTCGGCCGCGCTCGCCTCGCCCTGATCCGCACCGACGGCAGCGGCGAGAAGTCCACGTGGTTGCTGCACCGGATGAAAACGGACGCGGCCGCCGCCGCCCCTCTCGTTCCCACCCGCGAGGCTCCCGCATCCACCACGCCCGCATCCGTCGCTCCCCCCTGGCCGGACGCGCTCTCCCCCGGTCGCCTGCGGCCGATGCTCGCCGAGAACGGTTCCCCGGCGGCAGCCCGCAGCAGTGCCGGCCGATGGTCGTCCGAGTGGGCCGAGATCAAGTGGGACGGTATCCGGGCGCTCGCGTTCTGGGATGGCACGCGGATGCGGATGCGCGCGCGGAGCGGCACCGACATCACCGATCGCTACCCCGAGATCACCGGAGCCGCCGCGATCCTCGGGCCGCATCCCGTGGTCCTGGACGGCGAGGTCGTCGCGTTCGATGCCGGCGGCCGCCCGAGCTTCACCCTGCTGCAGAACCGAATGCACCTGACGAAAGCGGCGGAGATCCGCGCGCAGGTTGCCGCGACCCCGGTGCGCTTCCACGTCTTCGATCTGCTCGCCGAGGGCGGCGAGGACCTAACCGGACGCCCCCTGAGGGAGCGCCGCGGACGCCTCGACGCGCTCCTCGCGGAGGGCGACCCTGTCCTCACCGCGCCGCCCGCGTTCGACGATGTGGATGCCGCGCTCGCAGCGAGCGCGGCGTTTCATCTCGAGGGAATCGTCGTCAAGAACCCCGACGGACGTTATCGACCGGGTGAGCGCAGCGCGGACTGGATCAAGGTCAAGCACGTCCGCACGCAGGAGGTCGTGATCGGTGGCGTGCGTCCGGGCCACGGCGGCCGGAGCGGCAGCATCGGGTCGCTGCTGATGGGCATTCCGACGCCGGAGGGTCTGCACTACGTAGGCCGGGTCGGCTCCGGCTTCAGCGAGCGCCTACTCGCCACACTCGCCGAACGGTTGGCGGCGCTTCGCACCGACGACACGTCCTTCATCGACGTTCCGGATGCGGACGCCGCCGACGCGTGGTGGGTGCGTCCGGAACTCGTGGGCGAAGTGGCCTACGCCGAAGTCACTCCCGACGGCCGGCTGCGCCACGCGCGCTGGCGCGGGGTGCGATCGGACAAGTCAGCGAACGACGTGCACGACGAATCCTGAGCGATCCGCTCAGGCGTGCGCGTCGTGCTCGACGTGCCCCGCCGGCTCGAGCTGGAACGTCGAATGCTCGACGTCGAAGTGCGACGCCAGGCAGCCCTGCAGCTCTGTCAGGATGCCGTCCGCGCGCCCCGACGCGTAGCATCCGGCGTCCACCTCGACGTGCGCGGAGAAGACAGGGGCGCCTCGGGTCAACTGCCAGACGTGCACGTCGTGCACACCGACGACCCCCGTGGTGCCCAGGATGTGCTCGCGGATCTCGCGCACCTGCATCCCCGCGGGCGTCGCCTCGCTCAGGACGGACGCCACCTCGCGCAACAGCCCGATCGCGCGCGGAACGATCATCGCGGCGATGAGCAGCGACGCGATCGCATCCGCCGGCAGCCATCCCGTCACCAGGATGATGACGGCGGCAATGATGACGGCGACCGACCCGAGCAGGTCGCCGAGCACCTCCAGGTACGCGCCGCGCACATTGATGCTCGTGCGCTGCGCGGCGCTCAGAAGCCACATTGCGATCGCGTTCGCGATGAGCCCGATGGCGGCGACCGCGAGCATGAGGCCTCCGGCCACCTCCGCCTCCCCGGGGTTCAGAAGGCGGGTGATCGCCTCGAATGCGACCCAGAGCGACAGACCGATCAGGATGATGCCGTTGATGAGCGCACCGAAGACTTCGGCCCGCTGATACCCGAACGTGCGCCGATCGTTCGCCGGACGGGCAGCGACGGTACTCGCGATCAGTGCCACGATCAGCGCCGCCACATCCGTGAACATGTGGGCGGCGTCGGCGAGCAACGCGAGCGAACCCGACAGCACCGCCCCGACCACCTGCACGACGAATACGACCGAGGTGATGCCCAGAGAGATCGCGAGCAGCCGGCGATTGCCGGCGCCGCGAACCCCGCCAGGAACCGGTGCGTGATCGTGCATACGACCAGGCTACGGTCGCGGGCCCGCCCCACGGGGAACCTCCCGCAATCGGGAACGATGCTGAGAACCACTCTCTCCCGCGCACCGTCCGAGCGCCGGGTCACGACGGGGCGCGAACCTCGCGTCAGCCGCCCGCCTCGCGATCCGCCCGCGCACGCCGCACGATGGCGCGGATGACGTCGGTCTTCGCTTCGGCGTAGTCGTTCATGTCGTCCCACGGCCTCGCGAGCAGCTCTCGCTTCGTGCGCTCGTAGAGCGCCCGTTCGCCCGCATCCGAACGCAGACGATCGCGGAGGAGCAGGTAGTCGTCGATGGCGAGCGCCCCTCGCGGGTAGATGTGCACGTGCACGTCGCGCCCCGGGGTGCGGACGAGACGATGCCCCGGTTCGCGCACGCGCAGCTCGTAGCCCGCGGCGAGAAGCGGGAGAAGGAAGGAGCCCTCATCGGTGATGTCGGGCACCGCGACGACGATGTCGACGATCGGCTTCGCCGATAGTCCTGGCACGGAGGTGGAACCGATGTGCTCGATGTCGACGTCGGATGCGGCGAGCGCCTCGCTGATCCGATCGTGATGCGTCCGGAAATACGCGGCCCACGCCGGATCATACGGATGCAGAGCGACGGTGATCGCTTCCGGCCCGCCCACGAGCTCCACGCCGGTGACGTCGGGTCGGGCCGGGCGGCCATGATCGTTCACCGGCTCATTCTCTCAGGGCCACCCGCCGCGCACGCCTCGGGCTCAGAGCTGCGCGAGCAGCGGGCCCAGTGCCTCGAATGCGCGGGCGCGATGCGAAGCCGCGTTCTTCTCCGCCGCCGACCACTCACCGACGGTGCGCTCCGCATCCGTCGGCTGACCATCGGGGATGAAGATCGGGTCGTAGCCGAAGCCACCGGGCCCGGCGGACGACAGCGCGAGTCGTCCGGGCCAAACCCCCTCGACGACGTGCTCGTCCGCGCCGGGAACGACGAGCGCGATCGTCGACACGAACTGCGCCGAGCGATGCGGGTCGGCGACATCCGACAGCTGATCGAGCAGCAGGTCGAGGTTCGCGGCCGCATCCTTCTTGTGTCCCGCCCAGTAGGCCGAGAAGACCCCGGGAGAACCACCCAGCACGTCGACGCAGATACCCGAATCGTCGGCGAGGGCCGGGAGCCCGGTGTGCGCGGCTGCCGCGCGGGCCTTGATGAGTGCATTCGCCGCGAACGTGACGCCGTCCTCGACCGGCTCGGGGCCGTCGTATCCGACGACCTCGAGGTCGGGGCGCGTCGCCCGCACGATCGCCTGGAACTCCTCGACCTTGTGCGGGTTGTGCGTCGCGAGCACGATCCGCGCGCTCATCAGTCGGACTCGGCGAGCGCGGCGGTCTGCAGGTCGCGGAGGTCGGCGCAGCCGTTGACACCGAGTTCCAGCAACGCATCGAGCTCGCGCTTGTCGAACGGCGCGCCCTCGGCCGTGCCCTGCACCTCGACGAACAGACCGCGGCCGGTGACGACGACGTTCATGTCGGTCTCTGCGCGCACGTCCTCGACGTAGGCGAGGTCGAGCATGGGCTCGCCGTCGATGATGCCCACGGAAACCGCCGCGACCGAGTCGAGCAGCACGTTCGACTTCTGGCCGATGAACTTCTTCTTGCGACCCCATTCGATGGCGTCGGCGAGGGCCACGTACGCCCCGGTGATCGCGGCGGTGCGAGTGCCCCCATCCGCCTGCAGCACGTCGCAGTCGATGACGATCGTGTTCTCGCCCAGCGCCTTCGTGTCGACGACCGCCCGCAGCGCCCGCCCGATGAGGCGCGAGATCTCGTGCGTCCGGCCGCCGATCTTGCCCTTCACGCTCTCGCGGTCGTTGCGGCTGTTGGTCGCGCGCGGCAGCATCGCGTACTCCGCCGTCACCCACCCCTTGCCCTTACCGGTGAGCCAGCGCGGCACGCCGTTCGTGAACGAGGCGGTGCACAGCACCTTCGTGCCGCCGAACGAGATCAGCGCCGACCCCTCCGCCTGGGCGCTCCATCCGCGCTCGATCGTGATCGGGCGAAGCTGGTCGACGGTGCGGCCGTCGGTGCGGATGATGTCGGTCATTTCTCTCCTCCAGGAGCGAGCGTGTCCCACTTTTGGTCGGTATGCGGTGGCCGAAGCGGCAAAAAGTGGGACATGAAGCGGAATTTTTGGGACATGGTTCGGCCGGGGATTCGGTCGGGTGCGGGGTGGGGCATCAGCAGGGCCATCGGCAGCGTGCGGCGGGCCGTCAGCGGGGCAGATCGATCGCGCCGGTCTGCACCAGCTGAACGGCGCTGACCTCGCGCCCCATCAGTCGGTGCGCGAGACGGATGAAGTCATCCGCCGACGAGCCGGTGGCCTCGTAGACGTGGCGGGCGACCGCATCCGGGCGCGCCAGCAAGTCGCGCGACACGAGCTGCCGGTAGACGTCCTTCGCGGTCTCGGAATCGCTCGAAACGAGACTGACGCCCTGGCCCATCACGTAGCTGATCGCTCCCTCGAGGAACGGGTAGTGGGTGCACCCGAGCACGAGCGTGTCGACGCCGGCGTGCCGGAGCGGCGCGAGGTACTCCTCCGCGACGCCCAGGACCTCCGGGGTATCAGTCACTCCCGCTTCGACGAAATCGACGAACCGCGGGCAGGCCTCGGCAAACACCGTCAGGTTCGGGTTCACCTCGAGCATGTCCTGATACGCCCGGGACCCGATCGTTCCGGATGTGCCGATCACACCGATCCGGCCGTTTCGCGTCGTCGAGATCGCGGTACGCACCGCGGGACCGATCACCTCGACCACCGGCACGTCGTAGCGCTCGCGCGCGTCGCGCAACATGGCGGCGGATGCGGTGTTGCACGCGATCACGAGCATCTTCACGCCCTGTTCGACCAGGGTGTCGAGGATCTCGAGCGAGTAGCGGCGCACGTCCGCGATCGGCTTCGGACCGTACGGAGATCGCGCGGTATCGCCGATGTAGACCAGCGATTCGCGGGGCAGCAACTGAGAGATGGCCCGGGCGACCGTGAGCCCGCCGACCCCGGAGTCGAAGATCCCGATCGGCGCGTCGTCCACGAGAACCCACCCTACCCGCGCTCGGTAGAGTGACCGGCATGCCCGCCTCTACGGCTCTGCTGACAGACCGCTACGAACTGACCATGCTCGAGGCCGCTCTCCGTGACGGCACCGCGACCCGGAGATGCGTGTTCGAACTCTTCGGGCGCCGCCTGCCCGGCGGCCGCCGGTTCGGCGTCCTCGCCGGCACCGGCCGCCTGCTCGGAATGCTCGAGGACTTCCGGTTCGGCGACGACGAACTGCGCTACCTCCGTGACCACGGGATCGTGGATGCGGCCAGCCTCGCGTACCTCGAGTCCTTCCGGTTCACCGGCTCGATCACCGGCTACCGAGAGGGCGAGCTGTACTTCCCGGGGTCGCCGGTGCTCACCGTCGAGGGCACGTTCATCGAGGCGGTCGTCCTCGAGACCCTCGCCCTCAGCGTGCTGAACCACGACTCCGCCGTCGCGACCGCGGCCGCGCGAATGTCGATCGCCGCGGGTGATCGCCCGCTCGCCGAGATGGGATCGCGGCGAGCCTCGGAGCACTCGGCCGTCGCTGCGGCCCGCGCCGCCTACATCGCCGGCTTCGATGCGACCAGCAACCTGGAGGCCGGTCGCGTGTGGGACGTCCCGACGATGGGCACCGCTGCGCACGCGTGGACGCTCCTGCACGACAGCGAGGAAGAAGCGTTCCGATCGCAGATCGCCGCCCAGGGCCTCGGCACGACGCTGCTGGTCGACACCTACGACATCCGCCGCGGCGTCGAGACGGCGATCCGCGTCGCCGGCCCGGGGCTCGGCGGCGTGCGGATCGACTCCGGCGACCTTCCCGTCGTCGCCGCGGAGGTGCGCGCACTCCTCGACGGACTGGGCGCGACGGGCACCCGCATCACCGTCACGAGCGATCTCGACGAGTACGCGATCGCCGCGCTGGCGGCCTCACCGGTCGACGCGTACGGCGTCGGCACGTCGGTCGTCACCGGATCCGGCTCACCGACCGCCGGGATGGTCTACAAGCTCGTGGCACGTCAGGGCGCCGACGGCGGGTGGGTTGCGGTCGCGAAAGCGTCTGCCGAGAAGGCCTCCACCGGGGGGCGCAAAGCCGCTTTCCGCCGCCTCGTCGGTGGCGTCGCGACGGAGGAGACCATCGTCGTGGCCGACGGTTTCGAGCCCATGGAGACTGCGGCGCAGCATCCGGATGCCCGGCCACTGCAGGTGACGTTCGTGCAGGGCGGCGAGATCGACACGGAGTTCACGGGGCCGGCCGGAGTTCGCGCAGCTCGGACGCATCATCGCGTCGCACGGGCCGAATTACCGGTCCAGGCGCAGGGGCTCAGCCGCTCGGACCCCGCGATCCCCACCGTCTTCGTGTGAGAACCGGTCAGAACTGCAGGGACTCGTAGATCTCTTTGCACTCCGGGCAGATCGGGAACTTCTCCGGATCGCGGCCCGGGGTCCACTTCTTGCCGCAGAGGGCGCGCACGGGCTTGCCGCTCAGCGCCGACTCGAGGATCTTCTCTTTCTTCACGTAATGCGAGAAGCGCTCGTGATCGCCGGGTTCGATACTCTCCTCGCGGATGAGCTCTTCGAGCTCGCGGTCGAGAGTGGCGATTCCGCCCTGGTCGGGGCTGTCGAGAGGCGTGCTCATGGTCTGCCAGTGTAGCCCGAGCCGAGTACCGATGGCCCGGATGCGGTGATCAGTAGGCCGCTTCGACGAACTCCATGAGGGCGCCCGAACGGCGCTCGAACAGCACGGCACCGATCGCCAAGCCCACCGCGAAGACGACGACGCCGGTGACGATTCCGGAGACGAGGGCCACCCCCGCGTAGCTCGGATCGCCGGTGACGGCGAGCCACGCCCACCAGAGGGTCGGGATGCTGACGACGAGGGCACCGAGCATGACCAGCGCCTGCCCGGCGAGACCGGCGGAGCCGGTGCGCTGCGGCTGCTGGAACGGGCTGTCTCCCGGTCGCGATACGGCATAGGGCGCGGCCACCGACGAAATCGAAGACAGGCCCAGGGCGGCGAGGAAGAGGCTCGCCGTCACCCCGATCAGAGCCGGGAGGTGCGCCCAGCGCCCGTTGACGGCGATCGCGAGCGGGATGACGATGGCGAACGCCGGGATGCCGATCACCAGGATCGGCACGAGCCGGCCGACGCGGTCGGAGATGCCACGCACTCCAGAGGCGATGTGCAGCCAGACGGCGGTGGAGTCGTACGCGAGGTCGTTGTGCGGCAGCCAACCGAAGAACAGCGCGATGATCGGCACCGGAACGAGCGCGACGATCTCCGGCGGCACTCCGGCGATGATCAGCGGAACCGTGGCGAGCAGAGCGGCGACGGGCACGACGAGGATGTTCACGCCGTATCGCCGATCGCGCAGCCAGTAGGTGAGGCTCCGGGCCGCGATAGCGCCGGTCGGCGTGCCCGGGGTGACCGAGAACCATCCCATCGTGCCGCGCACACGACCTGCGGTCGGACGATCGATCGTGCGCAGGCTCCGCGCGACGAGTGCGAACCACGCGGCGGTGAGCAGAGCGATCGTGGCGAGTGCGACGGCGACAGCGGTCGCGACCTCCCCGGTCTGCCCGGCGATGGCCGCGCCCGGGAGCCCCCACGCGGCGCCCACCGGGGTGAAGGTGAGTATCCACGCGGCGGCCGCGAGCTGCGACGGCACCCGGTCGCCCCAGTCGAGGGAGGCGAAGAACACGCCGACCGGCAGCACCACGACCAGGAGCGCGAGGATGAACAGCCCGGTCAGTTCGCGCGATCGACGCTCTCCGCCCAGTGCGGCAGCGACCGCCGCACCGACTCGCGCCAGCAGCAGGCAGATCAGAAAACCGAGCAGCGGACCCACGACCGCCCACGCCCCCGCTCCGCGCTCCGCCCACATGACGCCGATGGAGACCGAAATCGCGGCGAGGGCCAGCATGGGAACACTCACGACACTCGCAAGCAGGATGCTGCCGGCCAGCGGGCGGGGTGAGAGGCCGAACGTTACGAACCGCCGCGGATCGAGCGGATCGGAGGCGCCTGAGATCGGCGCCGCGAGGGCGTAGCCGACGGCGATCGCCGAGCCGCCCAGCACCGTCACCACGAACGCCGCGATGGCCGACACCGCGCCGAGCGCGGTGATGCCCCAGCAGACGACCCCGACACCGACGACGATCGCCAGGAAACCGGCGATGGCACGGAACCGTTCTCCGGGCTCGCCGCGGAGCGCACCGAGCAGCAGCGCGAACCTCAGTCGGAGAACGTGTGCAGCCACTCCAGGCCCTCCACCTCGTTCGATCCGCCGGTCAGCTGCAGGAAGCGCTCCTCGAGCGTGCGCTCACCACGGACCTCGTCGACCGTGCCCTCGGCGAGCACCTGGCCCGAGACGATCACCGCCACGCGGGTGCAGACGCGCTCGACAAGTTCCATTCCGTGGCTGGAGAGGAGCACGGTGCCGCCGTGATCGACGTAGGTGGAGAGGATGTCGAGGATGACGCCGCTCGAAACCGGATCGACGGCTTCGAAGGGCTCATCGAGCACGAGCAGGCGCGGCGAATGGATCATGGCTCCCGCCAGCATGACCTTCTTCGTCATGCCGGCCGAGTAATCCGACACCGGTCGCCCGAGCGCAGTCGTCAGGTCGAACGCCCGACCAAGATCGGCCACGCGGCGATCCACCGTCGACGAATCCAGACCGCGCAGCAAGCCGCTGTACGAGAGCAGCTGACGGCCGGTCAGCCGGTCGAACGTGCGGAGCCGGTCGGGAAGCACACCGATCAACCGCTTCGCCTGCCGCGGCTTCGCTCGGGCATCGAGGCCCGCGATCCGTACGCTCCCCGCATCCGGGCGCAGCAGGCCCGCGATCATCGACAGCGTGGTCGTCTTTCCCGCGCCGTTCGGCCCCACCAGTCCGTAGAACGACCCGGCGGGTACGACGAGGTCGATACCGGCGACCGCCATCGTCGCCCCGAAGGACTTGCGCAGCCCCGACACTCGAAGCGCCGGCTCGCCGGCGGCGTCGGCCTCCGCGTCGCGTTCTCTCGCGGCCGGCAATTCGGTCACCTCGGCGGCAGCCACGAAGGTGTCGTCGGATGCGGACTCCTCCGGTTCGGGGAGCGGCACGGGCTCGGGCTCGGGCTCGACGACGGGCTCGGGCTCGGCGACGGGCTCGGGCTCCGCGACGAGCTCTGGCTCAGGCTCAGGCTTAGGCTCCACGACGAGCTCAGGCTCCACGACGAGCTCAGGCTCCACGACGAGCTCAGGCTCCACGACGAGCTCTGGCTGTGGCTCGGGCTCAACGACAGGGTCCGGCTCCACGATCGGCTCGAGCTCCGGCTCGACGAGCGTTTCGGACTCGACCGCCGGTACCGCCTCGGCCGGGTTTTCCTCGGCTGGGCCCGGAACGGTGACGCGATCGAGGCGTTGAATCTCGACCGTGTCGTCCGGCTCGAGCTCGGGCTCGGGCTCGGGCTCACGCTCCGCCTCCACCAGCGCCGGCGTCGCGACGGCCGCGACGACTGCCGCAGGCAAGGGAGGAAGCGGCGGACGCGGGGGAAGCGGCGGACGCGGTGGGATCACGAAGGCATCGACGGGTGTCGACGGCGCATCCGCATCCGCATCCGACGGTGCGACTGTCACCGCATCGCCCGGCCCGTCAACGCTCTCCGCCGGCGCGTCTGCGGCCACGGGGGCGGGCGCGGCAACAGGAGCGGAGTCGTTCGCAACGACCGGCTCATCGACGACCGCGTCGACGTTCGCCACGGATGCTGCGGCCGCAGGACGAGTCGCGGGCGTGCGCGGAGCGGCGGGCTTCTTCGTGGCGGCAGCGGGGCGCTTCGTTGCCGCGGGACGCTTGGGCGCGGGCTTCTTGGCACTCGCGGCGGCCGCGCCGGTGCGCGGGGTGCGAGCCGGAGCCCGACCGCCCGCGGCGGGGGTTCGCGGAGCACGCGGGGCGGCTTTCTTCCTCGGCTCCGGGGCGGCCGGAGCCGCCTCGGATTCGACACCCGGAACGCTCGGCGAAGCGGCCGAATCATCGGTCGTTGGCACGTCGGGGCCGGGAGTGGAATCGCTCACCGGTCCACGGTACCAACCTCGTCTGACACGTCCGTGTGCCGCCGCGACGATCGTCGTCCATTGTCACGAAACGGCAACGATAGCCACAGTTTCCACAGATTGCGGGGGTGCCCCGGTCGTTTACCAGGGCCTCTCGCTACCATGACAGAGGCACAAGGGGGTGTCTCGTCGGTGAACCGACCATGAACTTCCAGACTCCAGGAGCATCACATGCGACTTCAAACCGTCATTCTCGCCGCAGGAATGGGCTCGAGACTCGGCCGCAGCCTGCCCAAGCCTCTCACCGAGCTGAGCGACGGACGCAGCATCATGCGCCAGCAGCACGACAACATCCGCGCCGCGTTCGGTGACGACGCACGCATCACAACCGTCGTCGGCTACCGCGCCGAGACCATCGTCGACGCCTTCCCCGACGCCGACTACGTCTACAACGAGCGCTACGACCAGACGAACACGTCCAAGAGCCTGCTGCGCGCGCTTTCGGCCACGGGCCGTGCCGGTGTTCTGTGGATGAACGGCGATGTCGTCTTCGACCCGCGCGTGCTGGGACGTGCCACCGAGCTCATCGAGCGCGAGCAGTCGTTCGTGACCGTCAACACCTCCAAGGTGAGCGACGAAGAGGTCAAGTACACGGTCACCGCCGAGGGCTTCATCAACGAACTCTCCAAGACCGTCCGCGGCGGCATCGGCGAGGCCGTCGGCATCAACTACATCTCACGCCGCGACAAGCGCGCGTTCATGCACCACCTCACGCGGGTCGGTGACCAGGATTACTTCGAGCGCGGCCTCGAACTGGCGATCCAGCACGACGGCCTCCTGCTGGAGCCGCTCGATATCTCCGACCTCTACGCGGTCGAGGTCGATTTCGCAGAAGACCTCGAGCGGGCCAACTTCTACGTCTGAGTCGCGTTCGGCGCAAGCCCGGCGCTCCCCCAGGACCGGTGCCTAGGATCACTCGGGTGACCCGCAAAGTTCATCGGATCCATTCGCTTCCCGAAGACGCCCCGTGGACCGGCGGCCTCCCGCCGCAGGGTTCCGCCGAGCATCCCCTGACGGTGCGCGCACTCGACCGGGTACTCGCGGTGCAGCGGCCCGTCGTGCTGGCGCACCTCCGAAGCCTGCGGCTGCGGCATCCGGATGCCGCGACGGTCGACATCGTTCGGATGCTGGAACGCCGGTACCTCGCCGCGGTGACGACCGGCGGCGCCGCCGTCGGCGCGACCGCGGTCGTTCCGGTGATCGGGACGGGGGTGACGCTGGCGCTCAGCGGCGCCGAGACGCTCGGCTTCCTCGAGGCGACCACGCTCTTCGCGCAATCGGTCGCCGAGGTGCACGGCATCGCGGTGGAGAACCCCGATCGCGCTCGAGCACTGGTGCTGACACTGCTGCTCGGCAAAGAGGGCATCGACCTCGTCTCCCAGCTCGCCCGGCAGGCGAGCGGCCATGGCCCCGGTCGTGACGCGTACTGGGGTGAACTGATCACCAAGACGCTCCCCCGCGCCGCGATGGGGCCGCTGGTCGACCGCCTGAAGACATCGTTCGTGCACCGCTTCGCCGCGAAGGGCGGCGCCTCCTTCCTCGGTAAAGCGCTGCCGTTCGGGGTGGGCGCCGCGGTCGGCGGCGCCGGCAACCACATCCTCGGCCGTCGCGTGATCACGACGGCGCGACAGGCGTTCGGGATGCCGCCGCTGACCCTCCCCGCAGAACTCGAACCGCTGCCGGGAGCATCGCCGATCGAGCGCATCGCCGGGACCGGGATCGTTCGGGCCGGCGGCGCGGTCGTGGGTGCGGTGGGCGCCGTCGCACGCGGGGCGGGCAGGGCGGCACGCGGTGTCGGTTCCGCGCTGGGACGCGGGCACGAGAACGGCGACGACGACACGGATGCCGATCCCGACGCGGACTCCGCCGCATCCGGAACGTCCGCGCCCTAAGCGTCGGCGTCGAGCTCCGCCTCGTCCTCGCCCTCATCGGGTACACGCGCGTTCCACGTCTCCCACTCGTCCATGAGGCCGTGGATAGCGGCGTGGAAGCGTGCGGTCGGCGCGCCCGGCGAGGTGTCGCCGAAGTAGTGCTCGACCCAGTACGCGAGGCGCGATATGGCCTCCGGGTCGTCCAGAACGCGATCGGTCTGCGCGATGACGTCCGCGGCGGCATCCGCATCCAACCAGTCGCACGCGGACAGGTAGCCGTGCGTGTCGACGAGCGCCGCCGGATGTGCGGGGCGCGTGATCATCAGCGGACGATCCGCCGCCAGACGGTCGTAGACCATTGCGGAGATGTCGACGATCGCGACATCCGCCGACGCGAGTTGCCACCCGAGATCCGGGCCGTCGTCGAACACGTGCTGCGCGGCGGGGTCTGCGGCGTTCGCCGCCGCGATCGCCGCGATGATCCGTGCGTTCGCCGCACCGTATTGTGCGTCGACGACACCGCTCCGCGGATGGGGGCGATAGATCAGACGATGCCGGGGGGAGGCGAGGAGCGTCGCCGCGAGCGCTTCACCGTGTGACACGATCGAGCCGTAGAGCGCGGACGGCCGGTCGCCCTCCCAGGTCGGGGCGTACAGCACCACCGTGCGATCGTCGGGCGTGTAGGGCAGCGCGCCCGAGTAGTGGTCCGCCTGCGGACGCCCGATGGGGATGGCCCGCGTGTCGAGGTCATAGTCCCAGAGCACTCGCGACAGGCGCTCGCGCGCCGCATCTCCGGCGATCAAGGCGTAGTCGTACGCCTTGAACTGGTTCGTGGTCATGTACATCTTGTCGGACTCGCCGTGGTTGATGAACACGTGCCAGCGACGCCCGTATCGGAACATCTGGAAGTTGCGGGTGTTCTGATTCACGTACAGGACCACCCGGATGTCTTGGGTGGCGACGTAGCGCTCGAGGTCGCGAACGGTCGGCACGAAGGCCACCGGCAGGCCCGATTCTTCGACCAGCGCGCGCGCGCCCGTGGCCACGCGGCTCAGCACGACGACCGGCCAAGTCTCGGCGAGTTCGGCGAGCGGTTTGTACCACTGACGCATCTGGTACATGTTCACCGCGCCGTCGGCGAAGTACACGGCGACCTGGTAGCGACCGGTCGGATGCGGGTTCGCCGCGAGCCGCCGACGAACCTGCTGCACCGCCCGACGATTGTCGAGGGCCTTCCGGAGGAGTCCTGAGGCGGCGCGAAGATCCGATGCCCATCCCATGCCTCCAGCCTAACTTCCGGGGTCGCATGGGATGATCGAGGGATGCATGCGAACGCCGGTGGAGCCGCGGACGCGCCCGTCCCCGACTCCGCGGCCGGCGTGTCGTTCGTCATGCCGGTGCTCAACGAGATCGCCTATCTCGAACGCGCCGTACGCACTGTTCTCGAGCAGGATGTTCCCGGGCCCATGGAACTGATCCTCGCCCTGGGCCCGTCGTCCGACGGCACGACCGGGCTCGCGCGGCGTCTCGCCGCCGACGACGACCGCATCGTGATCGTCGAGAACCCCGAGGCCGACATCCCGACCGGGTTGAATCTCGCGATCGCGCGCAGCACCCTGCCGACGATCGTTCGGGTGGATGCGCATTCCGAACTGGCTCCCGGCTACACGGTGCGCGCGCTGCAGACGCTCGCGCGGGTCCGCGCCGCGAACGTCGGTGGCGTCATGCGGGCCGACGGACGCGCGCCGTTCCAGCGCGCCGTCGCGCGCGCCTACAACTCCCGGTTCGGTCTCGGAGGCGGGGCGTATCACGGTGGCACGCGCGAGGGCGAGGCCGAGTCGGCCTACCTCGGGGTGATGCGCCGCGTGGTGCTCGACGAGGTCGGCGGCTTCGACGAGTCGCTCCGTCGGGGCGAGGACTGGGAGCTCAACCTCCGCATCCGCCGTGCCGGCTACCGGGTCTGGTTCGATCCGGAACTCGCCGTCACGTACTGGCCGCGCGAGAGCTGGCTGCGGCTCGCCCGTCAGTTCCGCGCGACCGGCGCCTGGCGCGGAGAACTCGTGCGCCGGTACGGACGCCGCAACTCGCTGCGATTCTTCGCGCCTCCCGTGCTCGTGCTCGCGGTCGCTGCGAGCATCCTCGTCGGTGTGTTGCAGGCCACCGGGGTGGTGTCCGGTGTGGGCGCGGTCGCCGCATCCGTCGTCTACCTGCCGGTCGCCGCCTATCTGGTGCTGATCGTGGCGGTCGCCGCGGGTCCCGGCGGAGGCCGCGGATGGCGCGACAAGCTGTGGACCCTCGCGGTCCTGCCCACGATGCACCTGGCGTGGGGCGCGGGCTTTCTCGTCGGAGCGCTCTCCGGCGCGCACGACACCGTCGACACGTCCCGGCTCGGCACGCGCAACACCCCGCTTCCGTGAGCAGGCGGGCCCGGATCAGCGGTCGAGGAACCCCTGATCCAGGATGCGGTCGACGACGCGCTCCGCTGCCCGGCCGTCCTCGCGCGCGTTGAACCGCTCCTGCCAGCGACGGTAGCGCGCCGCCACCCCCGCATCCGGCTCCGCGGCGAGCGCCGCCGTCAGCTCCGCCTGGGTCCGCACGAGCGGACCGGGAGCATAAGTCTCGAGGTCGAAGTAGAAGCCGCGGAGCTCTCCGCGATAGTGCTCGAGGTCCGGCACCAGCAGGTACACGGGCTTACCCGTGACGGTGAAATCGAACATGACGGACGAGTAGTCGGTGATGAGCGCGTCCGCCGCGAGCAGCAGTTGGGACGTGTCGGGGAAGCCCGTCACGTCGATCACGCGCGCACCCGTCGCGTCTTCGCCCGGCAGCAGCGTGCGCGAATGGCCCCGAACGAGCACCATCGCGCCGGTGTCGGCGGCTAGACGCGCGGCATCGACGAAGTCGACGATCTGCTCACGGTCGTCGCGCCAGGTGGGTGCGTACAGGAGCACGCGTTCGCCCGGGTCGATGCCGAGCCGGCGCCGCGCATCACTGCCGTCTTCCGTCGACAGCACGTCGTTGCGCGGATAACCCTCGACCCAGATGGGGCGTCCGAGGAACGCGTACGCCTTCTTCAGGATGCCCGCCGCGTACGGGTTCTGGGCGAGCAGCACGTTCCACCGCCGCGCTTCGCGGATGACGGCGACGGCGCGGCGCGGGTCGAAGCCCGGGCGGTGCAGTGCGAGCCGCTTGAGCGGAGTGCCGTGCCAGGTCTGCAGCACGATCTGCCCGGGCCGGCGCACGAAGCGTCGGCGGAGCCAGTCGTTGACGACGAGCAGTCGCGCCGCTCCCCGCGCACGCCACCACTCGGGGCTGCCCTCGACCACCGGGATCGCCCCTTCCGGAACGGCGACCGAGTGATCGACGACGCTCCAGTAGCGCACCAGCCCCGGTATGCGGCGGCTCAGCTCGCGGTCGATCGCCAGCGGGTTGCAGCTCGCGTTGCGACCGTAGAAGCTCTCGAAGAAGACGGCGTTCTCGCGCGGCTCGTGCGCCGTCGCGTAACGCCGCTCGAGCGCCGCCTGCCCTTCGCCGGAGTCGTAGGCCGGATCGACCGGCGGCCCGATGCGCAGCGACCATCCGTCGAGCGACGCACGGACGTCCGGCATCAGCGCGACCGGCAATGCATCCGGCACCCGCACGTCACTCGCCTCGCCCCGCTCGATCTCGAGACGGTACGTTCCCGTCGGCAGCGGAAGCACCTCGCCGCCCCAGCGGGAGGCGGCGAGCGGCAACGTCGCCGTCCAGCCGGCGTCGGTCGGTGCGACCCGGCCGGCCACCCGGGCACGCGGGCCGATGAGCGAAACCGCGGCCGGCGCCGGCCCCGTCCCGAGGAGTTCGAGAGCGGACGCGCCGCTCGTGGACCATCGGGCGCTCGTCATTCGGTGTCCTCCCCGGACCGCTCTCGGCCCGCCTTCGGGTCGATGCTGTCGACGATCGCACGATACACGCGCTGCGCATTGCGCCCGTCGCGGTATGCGTGCACCCGCGCATCGAGCGTCCGCGACCGCGTCAGGCGTTCGGTCGGGTCGAGCAGCGTCGCCTCGATTTGAGCGAGGGTCTCGGTCCAGGTCGTCGCCCAGTCGTCGCCGGCGACGTCGCGATACGTCCCGTAGAAGCCGCGCTGCTCGGCGTACGTGTCGACATCCGGAGCGAAGAAGACCACCGGAAGCGGCACCAGCGATGCATCGAACGCGAGCGACGAGTAGTCGGTGACGAGCAGGTCGAGCCCCGGGAGCAGCGGGGTCACGTCGTTCACGACGTCGCTTCCGAGCATCCGGATGCGGCCGCTCGGCGCCGACGGCCGGTACTCCCCCGCACCCAGCGGGTGCGAACGCACGAGCAGCACCGCGTCGCGCGCCGCCAGCGTCTGCTCGATCGCCGTCCACTCCGTCGCCGACGGGATCGCCGGGTCGAGGTCGCCGTCACGCCACGTGGGTGCGTACAGGATCAGCGCGGCGTCCGCATCCGCGCCGGTGAGGTCGACGATGCGCGCACGCGCACGGGTCCGACGCTCGTCGGCGGTGCCCCTCGAGAGCACATCGACGCGCGGCTCGCCGAGCACCCGCACGCGGGAATCGGGAAGGGAGAACGCGGACTCCAGCCGGCCCCGCACGAGGTGCGACGCAGCCGGCAGCAGCGTGATGCGCCGCGTCGCGGAGCGGTACATCGCCGCCAGCCCCGCACGCACCAGGCGTGACGACGGGAGGATGCTGCTGCGCACCGTCGCCGGCGAGTCGATACCGATGCGCTTGAGCGGGATGCCATGCCACAGCTGGGCGATGAACGCACCGGAGACGGCGTACCGGTTCACATCGCCGAAACCGTGCGTGACGATCACGACGCGCGCGCGGGCCGTTCGCCAGAAGCCGCGGAGCGAGGTCTTCCGAACCGCGGGAATGCCGCGCCTGGCTGCCTCGCGCGCCTGATCGGGGCCGTCGACGAGCCACACCGCGCGAGCTCCGGCCGCGTGCGCTTCATCCCACACGGCGAGCGCCCCGTCGGCGATGCCGACTGCGCATCCGAAGACCCATTCGTCCGCCGACCGCGGCACGACCGCGGTGATGACGCGGGCCGCGGCGTACAGCGGGATCGCGAGGAGCTTCCTCGCGTTCCCGTCACCGAACGAGAAGGACGCCACCTCGCGAGCCTATCGCGAGGTGGCGTCCTGCCTTCCGGATGCGTCGTGCGCCTCCGGAGGCGTCCTGCCCGTCCGGGTGCTTACTGAAGCGTGCCGAGGGTGACGTCGGCCGTGCGGGTCTCACCGTCGCGCACGTACGTGAGCGTGATGTCGGACCCGCCGGCGGCGGCGCGCACCTGCGCCGTCAGATCGATCGCGTCACCGATCGGCACGTCGCCGACCCGCGTGACGATGTCGCCGGATTGCAGCCCGGCCGCGGCGGCAGCGCCGTCCGGGCTGACCTCCGAGATCGACGCGCCCTCGATCGTGGCACCGCGCATGCTGGCGGCATCCTGAACCGTCGCCCCGAGCAGGCCATGCGTGGCCGACCCGGAATCGATGATCTCGTTCGCGACGCGCTCGGCGATGTTCGAGGGGATGGAGAAGCCGACGCCGATGTTGCCGGACTGGCCCGAGCTCGTGCCCCCCGACGAGGCGATGGCCACGTTGATACCGATCAGCTTTCCTTCGTCGTCGACCAACGCCCCACCGGAGTTACCGGGGTTGATGGCGGCATCCGTCTGGATGACCGAGATCTTGATGGTCGTCGAGGACTGCGTGGTCTGCCCCTGGCCCTGACCGAAGTCGAACTGGAACGGGCTCTCGCTCTGTCCGTTCTCGTTGCTGTCGCCCTGGCCGCTGTCGCCTTCGGATGCGTCGTCCGGCGCCGCCGAAGACGCGATCTCGATCGAGCGGTTGAGCGCGCTCACGATTCCCGTGGTCACGGTGTTGTCGAGGCCGAGCGGAGCACCGATGGCGATCGCGTTGTCGCCGACGTTCAGGTTGCTCGAGTCGGCGAACTCGATCGGCGTGAGGCCGGAGGCATCCGTGAGCTTGATCACCGCGAGATCGTAGGTGGGGTCGGTGCCGACGACCGTCGCGCTGTAGACCTTGCCGTCCGACGTGCTCACCGAGAGCGTCGGGTTGGAGGTCTGCCCGTCGAGGGTCACGACGTGGGTGTTCGTCAGTACGTAGCCGTCGTCGGAGAGGATGACACCGGAACCCGTTCCGGCACCGCTCGTCGACGTCGCACTGATCGTGACGACGCTCGGCACGACCTTCGCGGCGACGCCGGTGACGGCGTTCACGTTGGTGGTGTCGTTCACCGTGACGACGGACGGGCTGCTGGCGGCCGATTCGGTCGTTCCGCCCCAGAGGCTCGTGCCGGCGTAGGTTCCGCCGAGCCCGGCGGCACCGCCGACGATGGCCGCAGCGAGCAGCAGGCCGACCGTGCGACCGGCCGTGCTCTTCTTACGCGCGGCAGGCGCCGCGGGCGTGGAGTCGGCGATCGGAAGGGTGGGGCCGGTCTGGGCGGCAGGACCGAAGGACTGACCCGCCTGGCCGGGCGTCTGACCGGCGTACTGCTGCGGACCCTTCGGGGTCGGGGCAGGGAAGGCGGCCGGATACGGGGGGCGCGGCGGCACAGGCTGCGCAGCGCCGGACGGCGACGCCACCGACTGCGGCGCGACGGGCGCCTCGGGGCGCGGCGGCACGGGCGGCTGGGCGGCGGCCGGGGTCGAAGCCGGAACATCGGTCCCGGCGGCGGGAGCGGTCGGGCTCGCGTTCTGGGCGGAGGAGTCGGCGGCGGCGTCGACGGATTCGGGGCGTTCGCCCTCGGTGTCACTCATGATTGCTCCTTCTGGCAGGCAAGATCCACTGTGGCGGGGGTGTCTGTGCGTTGCCTATGCCGAGAATGGGACGACCCTATGCGACTAACCTGTGTCGAATGCGAACCCCGAGCGGTACGTGGCGACGCGTCGCCGCGGGTGCGGGCCTCGTCGGCCCCGACGGAAAGACAGCCCCCACCATCTTCGCCGAGATGAGTGCCCTGGCGGCCGAAACCGGCGCGGTGAACCTCGGGCAGGGCTTTCCTGACGAAGACGGACCGGCGGCCGTGCGGGAAGCCGCCCGCGACGCGATCTCGGCGGGCGCGAACCAGTACCCGCCGGGCCGGGGCATCCCCGATCTGCGCCTCGCGATCTCCGAGCATCAGCAGCGGTTCTACGGGTTGACAGCCGACCCCGACCGAGAAGTTCTCGTCACCGCTGGAGCGACCGAGGCACTGGCCGCGACGATCCTCGCTCTGATCGACGGCCCTGACGACGAGGTCGTCGTCTTCGAGCCCTTCTACGACGAGTACGCGGCCGTCGTGGCCCTCGCGGGCGCACGGCTGGTCGCCATCCCGCTGCGCTGGCCCGATTTCCAGCCCGACCTCGATGAGTTGCGCGCGGCGGTCACCGATCGCACCCGGCTCATCATCGTCAACGATCCGCACAATCCCACCGGCACGGTCTTCGCCGACGAGGTGCGCCACGAGATCGCTCGTCTCGCCGATCGGCACGACGCGATCATCGTGACCGATGAGGTCTACGAGCACCTCGTGTTCGACGGTCGCACGCACGTTCCGATCGCCACGATCCCCGAGGCCGCGCCGCGCACCGTGACCATTTCGTCCGCCGGCAAGACGTTCGCCGCCACGGGCTGGAAGATCGGCTGGGCGACGGGTCCGGCGGAACTCATCGACGCCATCCTCACGGTCAAGCAGTTCCTGACCTACGTGAACGGCGCCCCGTTCCAGCCCGCGATCGCGGTCGGTCTGCGACTCGGCGACGACTTCTTCGCCGGCATCGCCACGACCCTGCAGCGCAAGCGCGATCTGCTTCTGTCGGGGCTCACGGAGGCGGGCTTCGGCGTTTCCCGGCCCGGTGGCTCGTACTTCGCGGTGGCGGATGCGGCGCCCCTCGGTGCGACCGATGCGCACGAGTTCTGCCGCGCGCTGCCCGCGCGGGCCGGGGTGGTCGCCATCCCGCTCACCGCGTTCGTGCTGCCCGCGCACCGCGCGGAATACGCGACACTCGTCCGTTTCGCCGCGTGCAAACGAGAAGACGTCCTGGCCGAAGCCGCTCGCCGCCTCGCCACCCTGCGCTGACCTCGCCCGCCGCCGCGCGCCGTTCGGTTCTCGCCTCGCGCGCTACTTTTCTGCTCCCGCGCTTCAGATCTGTGGCGCGGGAGCAGAATAATGGCGCGCGCCGAACTGGCCCCATGAGCGGCGCACCTCGAGCGGCTCACGGGTGAGCGCTGAGCGCGGGGTCGTGGGTCACGACTTGGGGCGCACCTCGTAGCGCCGCAGCGCCAACGCGGGATTGAGGCGACGGATGCGGTCGAGCTCGCCCGCATCCAGCACCGCCACCGCGACACCGGTCGCCGTGCCGATCGTGGCGAGCGCGACGCCCTGCGGATCGATGATGGTCGACCCGCCCACCCCGAGGGGCGGCGGATGATCGGCCGCGGCGACGTAGGCGGTGTTCTCGATGGCCCGAGCATGGAGCAGTGTCGTCCACTGCGCTTCCTTCAACGGGCCGCGCACCCACTCCGCCGGCACCAGGAAGGCCTGGGCACCCGCGTCGACCAACCGTCGGGCCGCCTCGGGGAACCGTAGGTCGTAGCAGGTCATGATCCCGAGGGCGATGCCGTCGACGGTGAACACCTCGGGCTCATCGAGCGCCCCGGGAGCGATCCACTCCGACTCCCGCTGCCCGAAGGCGTCGTACAGGTGCTGTTTGCGGTACCGCGCGAGCACCCCGGATCCGTCGACCGCGACGACGGTGTTGTGCACGCGCCGCCCATCATCGGCCGCCTCGACGAGTCCCGCGACGACGGTGATGTCATCACGGGCAGCGATGCGCGCGAGGCGACGTGTGAAGGGACCGTCGACGGCCTCCGCGTGAGCACGCAGGTCGTGGTCGAAGGGATCGGTGAAGTAGCTCGCATACTCGGGGAAGACGACGACCCGCGCCCCCCGCTGTGCAGCGTCGGATGCGAGCGCGTCGATCGCCTCGAGGTTCGCTGCGCGGTCCGCCGTGGGAGCGAACTGGGCGACCGCAAGAACGAGAGTCATCCGCACATCCTCCCGCGTCGGCGGATGCGGCGGCAACCGCGGAATAACACCGATCCCGGTCTCGATTGGACGAGTCCCGAAACCCATGCTAGGTTTATCTCTTGTGCCGCGGGGTGGAGCAGTTCGGTAGCTCGCTGGGCTCATAACCCAGAGGTCGCAGGTTCAAATCCTGTCCCCGCAACAAAAGAAAGGCCCCGGATCCTCGTGATCCGGGGCCTTTCGCATGCGCGAGGTCCGCGACATCCGACTTCTCCGACGACGTCTCGCCTAGCGAACGCCTGGCCTGCCGGACCGTGATCGTCTTGCGGCGGGATGCCGGTGTGCACGCGGTGAGATGTCCAAAGGCTCGCACTCCAGCACGCCATACGACGTCCCCCAAACGTCCCACAGACGACGCAGCAGGAAGTTCTTAAGGTGGCTCGAGGTACGGGGCCGCACAAGACAGGGGGGCGACATTGGTCGTGTATTCGGTTGATCCGGAGGCGCTGCGCGCTGCGGCGGGTCAGGTGCAGGCGACATCCGATCGGACGGACTCTCCGCAGTGGGCCGTAGACGGGAATCTGGGGCACCCGGGGCTCGCTGAGGCGGCGAGTGCTTTCGCGGCGAAGTCGTCAGACGCCTGGGCGGCGCATTCGGAGGAGCTGGAAAGCATTGCTCAGCGGCTTCGGTCGAGTGCGGAGATCTACGAACGCGCGGATATCGACGCTGTTCCTGAGGGCGATGTCCTCGATGACTGAACTGGGTCAGACCACAGATCCCGTGGCCCTCATTCCCGGATCGGCGGATGCGGCGAACCAGACCGCGGCAACGTGGTGGGCCGCTGCGGACACCGCTAGCACCGTGGCGGAGGAGATCCTGGGGGTGGCGACGCCCGAGTCGTGGACGGGTGACTCGGCAGACGGATTCGGGCAACGACGCACCGTCACCGGAAACGCATGGGGCGACTTGTCGACCGCCCTTACGGCCGCCGCCGACGCCATGTCCGGGTACGCGCAGGCGCTCGCCTGGGCGCAGCAGCAAGCACAGGAAGCCATCTCTCTGTGGGAGAACCTCAGCAAGCGACGGCGGAGTTCTTCAGCGCTCGGAAGACCCAGGAGCGCCTGGCCGGCCCCACTGTCGTCCTCCCCATAGGGTCGACGGCGGAGCCTCTCTTCGCACCCAGGCACACCAACTGCTGGTCGATGCTCGCGAACAGATTCGCGACGCCGGCGACCGCGCCGCAGACGCCATCCGTTCTGCCAGCACCAACATCGGCGTTCCCGCGGTGGATTGGACGACACTCGGGGTCCTCGGCACGCTCGCGACGAACCTCGCGAACAGCGCTGTGCAACGGGCGACGCTGACCGCGCTCGCGGACCTCGCCTCACGCGACCCCGCAGAACTCAGAGCCTTCCTTGATGAACATCCGGCGCTGGCATCCCAGTTCAGCAAATACCCGCCGGCCCCGGAGTCCGTGAGTGAGTGGTGGGCGTCCGTCAACGACCCCGCAGCCCAGCAGGCATTGGTCTCCGCCGCACCCGTCATCCTCGGCTCGCTAGGCGGCTTGCCCCCTCTCGTGCGTGTCGCGGCGAATCGCGAGAACGCAATGGCCCGACTGTCTGATCTCGAGGAAGAAATCACGAAGCGTGAAAGGGCCATGGAACGTGGCGGCCGCTTTTCGACACCGAGCGACGGACTCGCACTGGAGGCCCTGCGCGAGAAGCTGCGCATGGAAGGCCCGCACCTCGAGCGCGCGGCTGAGGGCCAGGTGCAGCTCTACCTGTACGAGCCTGATGCCGACCGCATCATCGAGATGGTTGGCACCCCGACCGAGACAACCACCGACACCATCACATATATCCCGGGCACCTTCACAAGCGAACACAGTTTTTACGACGACTCAGCAGGTTCCGTGCGCGAAGTAGTTTCCTACCTCAACCACACGGACCCCGACATCGTCGGTTTCGTGTGGAAGGACGGCATTTTCCCTGGGGAAGCGGAGGACGGCAGCGTGGACATGCTTCGCATCACAGAGGCAAACGATCCCGCACTCTCAGAAACTGCCGGGAACCGTGTAGCCGCGTTCCAGAGGGAGATCATCGCTTCCAGTTCTTCGATCGCCGAGAGCACCAAAATCGGGATGGGACACTCGTGGGGGATCACGCCCGTCCTATTTGCGGAAGAGGCGGGAGCGCACTTTGACCAAGTCCACTCGCTCGCCGGCGCAGGCATCCCAAACGGTTGGGAGGAAGCCTCCGGCACCACCTACGACAACTGGGGCTACCGCGACGCGCTGACGATGGCCCAACAAACCGGCCTCGTGTGGGACGGAAACGTCCCGGGCAACAACCCTGCATTCGAGTCCCACGTAGGCTGACGCGATGAGTTCACGGAGAGCAGTGGTCGCCGTGATCGCAGTGGCGAGTGCGCTGTTGCTGTCTGCTTGCACCGGCGGAAAGGACAACGTGGACGACGCATACGACGTAGACGAAGCACTTTCGGTTGTTGACGCAAAGCAGACGACACAAGCCATGGAACTTGAGCTCGCGGCTCTCGTTCCCCAAGACGCGATTGCATCCATCGATCAGAACGACGTCGGCGTTTTCCTGGGCTGTGGACCTGATCGAGCAGCTCAGTGGGCCGGTCACACGATGGTGTTCCTTCAGGGTGAGGCGGATACGGCAGCGATCGTCGACTACGCGGTCGCAAAGTACGCGAGCAACGACCCGTACACCGCAGTTCTAGAGACCGCAGTGGACGGCTCACCGTCTGCTCACGTGCTCGGACCCCACGGATCAGGCTGGCTGATGACGCCCAGCACAGACCTCACACAAATCGAGATCCTCTCGTTTTCGCCGTGCTTCCGATTGCCTGATGACATTCACCCGAGCGACAAGTACTGACGGAAACCCCGGAACACCGCGGAAGAGTGACGCATGACCATCTCATTCGACGACGGGCGGCACGAAGCGTTTGTCCATGCACTCGGAGCTGCCGTCGCTGCCATGCAGACGTACCTCGAAGAACTCGAACAGGAAGTGACCGGGCTTCGTGCCGACTGGGACGGGGCTGCGTCTGCCGCCTACGGCGAGGCCCAGGGCAAGTGGTCGGCGGCCATGAAGGAACTCAGCGCCGCCATCAAACGTGCGCGAGATGGTGCGTCGTCAGCCGGAGCCTTGCTCGTGTCCGCAGAGACCACCGTCCGCGACCTCTGGAGCGAATGATCACTCTCGCACGTCAGGGCCAGTATCAGTCATAACCTGATCGCCAGCAGCCGGGCCGAGAATCAGTCGGCACTGTGTGACTTAACCCCAGAGGTCGCAGGTTCAAATCCTGTCCCCGCAACAAAAGAAAGGCCCCGGATCCTCGTGATCCGGGGCCTTTTGCGTGGGCCCTGCGCGCTCTTCGCGGCCCGTCGCCCGCGGCGAGTCACGCAACCACGCAACCTCAGAGATCGGGGTCGATCGCGGCCGAGAGACGCTCGAGAAACCCGGAAACGATGGCGAGGTCGGATGCGGAGAACTCCTCCGCCACCCCCCGCATGGCTCCGACGCTGTCGCGGAAGTGAAGGCGGAACTCGCTCCGCGACTTCTCGGTGAGCGCGATCAGGCGCGCACGACCATCGCGAGGATGCGGCTGCCGCACCACGTGCCCCGTCTCGGCCAGCCGGTCGATCAGCTTCGTGGTCGATGCGGTCGAGATCCGCAAGTGGCGAGCGATGTCGTGGGGGCTCACGGCTTGATCCCGCTGCTCACGGATGATCAGCATCCGGAGGGCGGCGAGGTCGGTCGCGTTCATGTCCATGTCGCCCTTCATGCCGCTGTACATGCGTTCCATCGCATCGCTGAAGGCACGGACGGCGTAGAGCACGCGCAGCGTTTCGGCATCCTGAGACAGCACCTCGCCGGGGGATCCGGTCATGTGGACACCTCCTAGCGCCGTGGGTAATATCGTTCAGAGCAGGATAGCTAGCTAAGCTAGCAAAGGGAGGTCCGATGCTCGAGAACGAATATGTTGTTCTCCTCGATGACGAGGCACACGCGATCGGAACCGCTCCGAAGATTAGCGTGCACGACTCCGACACGCCTCTGCACCTCGCATTCTCGTGCCACATGCGCAACGACGCGGGGCAGGTTCTCGTGACCCGCCGGGCGCTGCACAAGCGCACCTGGCCCGGCGTCTGGACCAACAGCTTCTGCGGACACCCGCAGCCGGGTGAATCGATGACGGATGCGGTCCACCGCCGCGCCGAGTTCGAACTCGGTCTCTCTCTGCACGGCCTTGAGCTCGCCCTCCCCGACTTCCGGTACCGGGCCGTCGACGCCAGCGGCATCGTCGAGAACGAGGTGTGCCCCGTCTACGTCGCACAGATGAACGCCGATCCGACACCCAACCCCGACGAGGTGGTCGACTTCCGCTGGGTTGATCCCGCCGAGCTGGCCGCCGCGCTCCGCGCGACGCCCTGGGCCTTCAGCCCGTGGCTCGTACTGCAGGCCGCGCAGCTCGACTTCTTCGCGGCCGGCCACACAACCGCGCGGGTGGGCTCGTGATCCGCAACGTCTCCCCCGAAGCGCACGCCGGCATCGACGCGGCGATCGACGAGGCCGTCGGCCGCATCCGTCTGCGCGCGCCCGAACTGGGCGACGCGTACGGAGCATTGGCGGATGCGGTCAGCCGCGCCGCGAGCGGCGGCAAGCGGTTCCGCCCGGCGCTGGTGATCGCGAGCTTCCACGCGTTCGGCGGACGACTCGAGGACACACCCGCCGTCTTTCCCGTTGCCGCGTCGTTCGAACTGCTGCACACGGCGTTCGTCGTGCACGACGACGTGATCGACCACGACGTGGAGCGCCGCGGCGTGCCGAACATCGCCGGAGAGTTCCGCGCCCGCGGAGCCCGCGGAGGCGCCGACGCGTCGGCTGCTGCCGACCTCGGCGCGGCCGCCGCGATCCTCGGCGGCGACCTGTTGCTCTACGAAGCGACCCGTCTGGTCGCCCTCGCCGACGTGCGCGCCGATCGGCGCGCCGCACTCATGGCCCTCTTCGATGACGCCGTCGTCGTGTCGGCCGCGGGCGAGCTCGCCGATGTCGAGAACGCGATCACCCGCCACGACTCCCCAGCCGACTCGCTGATGGCTGCCGCGCACGACAAGACGGCCGTGTACTCGTTCGCCGCCCCGCTTCGGGCGGGCGCACTGCTGGCCGGCGCAAGCGACGACGAACTCGAGGCGCTCCGCGCGAGCGGCGGCCGCCTCGGACTCGCATATCAACTCGTCGACGACCTGATCGGCGCGTTCGGAACGTCGGATCAGGCCGGTCGCGATGCCGGCGGCGACCTGCGCGAGGCCAAGCGCACGCCGCTCATCGCGCTCGCCGAGCAGAGCCCGTCGTGGCAGACGGTCAGCGACGCCCTCGCGCTCGCGCGGACGGGCCCGGTGGCCGTGCTCGAGGCACAGCGCGTGCTGCACGAGAGCGGCGCGCGCGAGCGCCTGTTGCAGCTCATCGACGATACGCTCGACGAAGCGCGCGCCCGCGCGGACGGCCTGCCCCCCGCGGCCTCAGCCCTCGTGCGCGACATCGCCGACCGAATCGGAGAACGCATCCCGTGAGCCCCCGACGCGACGCCGAACCGACGGGGCTGTCGCTGTACGACCGCACCGCGGTGACCGCGGCAGCATCCGTCATCCGCGCGTACTCGACCTCGTTCTCGCTCGCTACCCGCCTGCTCGGACCGCGGCCTCGGCCGCACGTCCGCAACGTCTACGCGCTCGTCCGCATCGCCGACGAGATCGTCGACGGTCCGGCGCGGGAGGCGGGCCTCGACGAAACGCAGCAACGGCACGCTCTCGACATGCTGGAGCAGGAGACGGCGGACGCGGTGCGCACCGGTTTCAGCACGAACCTCGTGGTGCACGCCTTCGCGGCAACGGCACGGGAGTGCGGCATCGGCGCCGACCTCACGGCCCCGTTCTTCGCGTCGATGCGCACCGACATCTCCACGCTGAGCCACGACGACGCCTCACACGATGCCTACGTCTACGGCTCGGCGGAGGTCGTCGGGCTCATGTGCCTCGCCGTCTTCCACAACGCCGGAGCGGCGCACCCGGTCCCGCCCCCCGCACACGTCGTCACCGGGGCGCGCGCCCTCGGCCGCGCGTTCCAGGACGTCAACTTCCTCCGCGACCTCGACCACGACGCGAGTGCGCTCGGTCGCGACTACCTTGCCGTGGATGATCAGGAAAGGACGCGAACGGATGTGCTCGATCGGATCGATGCCGACCTCGCGGCGGCCGCAGCGGTGATTCCCGAACTGCCTGCGGACTGCCGACGCGCCGTGACCGCGGCGCACGACCTCTTCGCCGCCCTGTCGGAACGCCTGCGCCGCGCGACCCCCGGTGCACCGCGCGTGCGGGTGTCGTCGTCGCAGAAGGCCCAGCTCGCCGCACACGCCTGGCTCGGCGGCGCACCGCGCGGAGCCCGCTCGTGACCGCCCGGGGCCGCGACGCCCTCGTCGTCGGAGGCGGAATCGCCGGTCTCTCGACCGCGGCACTCCTCGCCGAAGAGGGCTACCGGGTCACCGTGCTCGAGGGACAGAGTCAGATCGGCGGACGCGCGGGCAGCTGGGAACAGGATGGCTTCCGGTTCGATACCGGGCCGAGCTGGTACCTGATGCCCGAGGTCTTCGACCACTTCTTCCGCCTGCTCGGCACCACGGCCGAGGCGGAACTCGATCTCGTCCCGCTCGATCCCGCGTACCGCGTCTACGGAGAGCCGGATGCGGCGACCTCCGTCGCCCCGCCCGCGATCGACGTCGTCTCCGGGCGCGATGAGGCCGTCGCCCTCTTCGAGGGCATCGAGCCCGGGGCCGGTGCACGCCTGGAGAAGTACCTCGATTCGGCCGGCGACGCGTACGACCTGGCCGTTTCGCGCTTTCTCTACGACACGTACGAGTCGTACACGAACCTCGTCGATCCGGCGGTGCTCCGTCGGGGAGCGCGGCTCGCGTCGATGCTGACCGTTCCGCTCGCCACGCGCATCGAGAAGCAGTTCACCGACACGCGCCTGCGCCAGATCCTCGGCTACGCCGGAGTGTTCCTCGGTGGGTCCCCGTACGACCTGCCGAGCCTGTACCACCTGATGAGCCACCTCGATCTCGACGACGGCGTGCTCTACCCGCGCGGCGGGTTCACGACGCTGATCGCGGCGATCGCCCGCCTCGCCGAGGCCCGCGGCGTTCGCATCGAGACCGGAGCGGAGGTCTCCGCGATCGAGGTCGTCGACGGCCGAGCAACCGGGGCGACGACCACCGACGGCCGCCGGTTCACGGCAGACCTGGTCGTCTCGACCGCCGACCTGCACCACACCGAGAACGCGCTGCTGCCGGCAGAGGCGCGCACCTACCCGGAGAAGTGGTGGACGTCGAAGACACCGAGTTTCGGCGCGCTGCTCGTGCTGCTCGGTGTCCGCGGCGAGCTTCCCGCCCTCAGCCATCACACGCTGCTGTTCACCGAGGACTGGCGGGCGAACTTCGCCGACATCTTCGGCGCCGACAGCCGCATCCCCGACCCGGCGTCCCTCTACGTCTGCCGCCCGAGCGCGACCGACGACGACGTCGCACCGGAGGGACACGAGAACCTCTTCGTCCTGGTGCCGATCCCGGCGGATCCGTCGCTCGGGCGCGGTGGCATCGACGGTGCGGGCGACGACGTCATCGAGCGCGCCGCGGATGCGGCGATAGATCAGATCGCGGCATGGTGCGAGATCCCGGACCTCCGCGATCGGATCGTCGTCCGGCGCACCATCGCCCCGGGCGATTTCAGCGCCGACCTGCACGCCTGGCGCGGCAACTCACTCGGGCTCGCGCACACGCTCGGCCAGAGCGCGCTGTTCCGCCCGAAGAACGTCTCCTCGCGTGTCCCGAACCTGTACTACGCGGGGGCGTCCGTCCTGCCCGGCATCGGGTTGCCGATGTGCCTCATCTCCGCCGAACTCGTGATCAAGCGGCTGCGCGGGGACCGCTCGGCGGGCCCACTGCCGGAACAGTCCCCGAGCGCCTCCTGATGCCGGGCGCCTATCTGCTCGCCATCCTTCTGAGTACGGCCGGGGTCGCCGCTCTCGACGCACGATTCCGTCTCGCGCTCTGGCGCGACCGCCGGCGCACGCTTGTCGCCGTGCTGATCGGCACGGCGTTCTTCCTCGTCTGGGATGCGTTCGGGATCGCCACCGGCGTGTTCGTGAAGGGCGACAGCCCGCTCCTGATCGGCGTTCAGCTCGCGCCCGAGTTGCCGCTGGAAGAACCCTTCTTCCTCGCGTTCCTCTGCTACCTCGCCCTCGTCGTCTCCGGAGCCGCGCTCCGTCCGGCGCGCCACGAAAGCGACGCGGCTGCTCGCGCGGAGGACGCCCGGTGACCTACCCGCTCCTCGTCATCCCCTTCGTGCTCGTGACCGCCATCGTCACCGCGTGGAGCGCCCGCCGGCCGGGCTTCGGGCGACGGATGCGGGCATCGCTCATCGCGGCCGTCGTGCTCCTTCTGCTCACCGCGGTGTTCGACAACCTCATGATCGCGCTCGACCTGTTCACCTACCCGGAACAGCACCTGAGCGGCATCCGGATCGGCCTGGCACCGATCGAAGACTTCTCGTACCCGCTGTGCGCAGCGTTCGGCGTACCCGCCGTCGCCGCGCTCCTGCCCGCCCGGAGGAATTCTTGACCACGCTGTCCGCGGGCACGGTGGCCCGCACCCTCTTCGTCTCGTCCCGCCCGGTGAGCTGGATCAACACCGCCTTCCCGTTCGCCGCCGCCTATCTGCTCACGGTGCGCGAGATCGACGTCACGCTGATCGTCGGCACGATGTTCTTCCTGATCCCCTACAACCTGGCGATGTACGGGATCAACGACGTCTTCGACTACGAATCCGACCTTCGTAACCCGCGTAAGGGCGGAGCGCACGGCGCCGTGCTCGACCGCCGCCTGCACACCATCACGCTGTGGGCAGCGGGGCTCTCGTGCCTGCCGTTCCTCGTCTATCTCGTGGTCGTGGGGTCGCCGCTCTCCTGGGCGGTGCTCGCCGCGAGCATGTTCTTCGTGGTGTTCTACTCGGCTCCGCCGCTGCGCCTCAAAGAGGTGCCGTTCGCCGACTCCGCGACCAGCAGCATCCACTTCTTCTCCCCCGCCGTGTACGGGCTCGTGCTCGCCGGGGCGACCTGGACACCGCAGCTCGGCGCGATCGTCGGCGCCTTCGCGCTGTGGGGAGTCGCCTCGCACGCCTTCGGCGCGGTGCAGGACGTCGTCGCCGACCGCGATGCCGACATCGCCTCGATCGCCACGGTGCGGGGCGCCCGGTGGACGGTGCGCTTCGCGCTCGTCTGCTACACGCTGGCCGGTCTGGTGATGCTCCTCACGAGCTGGCCCGGTCCGCTCGCGGGATTGCTCGCACTGCTCTACCTCGGCACCGTCTGGCCCTACCGGAACGTCGCCGACGCCGACGCGGAGCGCGCGACCGCGGGGTGGCGCCGATTCCTGTGGCTCAACCAGATCGCGGGCTTCGGGGTCACGCTTCTGCTCATCTGGTGGTGGCTGCAGACCTCCTGAGCCGCCGCTACGCTCGGGGGCGACGTGCCACGAGGCGCGCGGACGGAGGATCGGATGCCGGATCAACCCGTGGCCGTAGTGGCGGGGGCGAGCGGTTTCGTGGGTCGCGCCGTCGTCGAAGCGTTGACGAGCGACGGCTACGACGTCCGCCGCATCGGCCGCACCGAGAGCATCCGCTGGAGTGATCCGGATGCCATCGCTCGCGCCGTCGATGGCAGCGACGTTCTCGTGGACCTCGCCGGGAAGTCGGTCGATTGCCGCTACCGCGACGCGAATCGCGAGGAGATCCTGCGCTCGCGCGTCGACACGACCCGGATGCTGCATCGCGCGGTCACCGCAGCCGAGCACCCGCCGAGAGTCTGGCTGAACGCGTCGACCGCGACGATCTACCGGCACGAGGTGCATCGCGCGAACACCGAGTCGGACGGCGTCATCGGCGACGGATTCTCGGTCGACGTCGCCCGCGCCTGGGAGAAGGAGTTCTTCGCCGGCGACCTGCCAGGAACCCGTCGGGTCGCACTCCGGATGGCGATCGTCCTCGGCGACGGACCCGCCACCGCCATACTCGTGCGCCTCGCCCGCATCGGTCTCGGCGGGCCGCAGATCGACTCGTGGTGGTTCTCCCACCGCCGCTATCGCGGCATCGGCCCGGATGCGAGCGGATCCGAGCGAAGCGGCTGGCACCGCACGCGCGGACGACAGAAGTTCAGCTGGATCCACCTCGACGACGTCGTCGGCGCGATGCGCTTCCTCCGGGACCACGATCAGATCGCCGGCCCGGTGAACCTGGCGAGTCCGCATCCGTCCGACAACAGAACCCTCATGCGCACCCTGCGTCGGGCGGTCGGCGCGCGGGTGGGGCTGCCGGCGTGGCGATGGATGCTGGAGCCCGCGATGTGGGTGCTCCGCACCGAGCCGGAGCTCGTTCTGAAGAGCCGCTGGGTGACGCCGGAGGTGCTCACCGACGCGGGGTTCGTGTTCCGATGGCCGGAGCTCGATCCGGCCATCCGCGACGTCGCGAAGAGCTGACGCACCGCGGCACGGTCTGCTCGCCACAACCAGAACGGCGCCCCTCCCGAAGGAGAGGCGCCGTTGCTGCGGGCGGGACTACTCGCCGAGTTCCAGCAGCTGCTGCACGGCTGCCGTGAGGCGGTCGTCGGCTTCGCCGTAGGCGGTCCAGTTGCCGTCGCGCATCGCCGTGTCGCGATCGAGCATGGCCTGCTGCGCGGCCTGCAGAGCCGCCTGGTAGGCGCCCGCGGCCGGCGGCGCGGTGGTGCCGCCATCCGTCGATCCGTCGGTCGGTGTCGGCGTCGGCGTGGCCGAGTCGGTCGGCACCACTTCCTCGTCACCGGCGTTGGCCCCCGAGTCGCCGCCGAACAGCGCGTTGAGCGCGTCGTTCAGGGTGTCCTCGAACGCGATCTCGGTACCGAACGCCACCAGGACCTTCTGGAGCTGCGGCAGCTGAGTGCCACTGGAGGCCTGCACGAACACGGGCTGCACGTAAAGCAGACCGCCACCGACCGGCAGGGTCAGCAGGTTTCCGTTGATGACCTCGGACTGCCCCTGTTTCAGGATGTTGATCTGCGCGGAGACGGTCGGATCAGAGTTGAACGTGTTCTGCACCTGACCCGGGCCGGGCACCGTGGTGTCCGCGGTGATCTCCAGCAATCGGAGCTTGCCGAAGTCCTCGTTCTTCACTCCGGCTTCGCTTCCCGCGTCCGAGTCGACGGCCAAATACCCCATGAGCACGTTTCTCGAATCCGCGCCCGTGGACTGCGGAATGAAGCTGGTGAACATCGAGTAGGTCGGCGATGTCTGACCGGGCATCTGCATGGTCAGGTAGTACGGCGGCTGGTTCACATCCGCCGCCTGCGGGTCGGCCGGGGTCGACCAGGCGTTGTCGCGCTCGTAGAGCGAGAGCGGCGTGTCGACGTGGTACTCACCGAGCATCGCCCGCTGCACCTTGAACAGGTCGGTCGGGTACCGCACGTGGCTCATGAGGTCCCCCGACATGTCGGAGATCGGCTTGAGCGTGGAGGGGAAGACGTTCTGCCAGGCCTGCAGCAGCGGGTCCGTCTCATCCCACGCGTAGAGCGTGACCGAACCGTCGTAGGCGTCGACCGTGGCCTTCACCGAGTTGCGGATGTAGTTGACGTTGTCGAGCGCGATACGCGGTGACGGGTTGTTCGCGTCCTCGATCGCCTGCGACATGCTCGTCGCGGTCGAGTACGGGTACTGATCGCTCGTGGTGTACCCGTCGACGATCCAGACGACGCGGCCGTCGACGACGCTCGGGTACGGGTCGGAGTCGAGCGTCAGGTACGGCGCTGCCTTCTGCACGCGCGTCGCCGGGTCGCGATCGTAGAGGATCTGGGAGTCCTCGTTGATGGCGTCGGAGAACACGATCTGCTCGGACTGGAACTTCAGCGCGTAGATGAGCCGGTTGAAGACGTTGCCGATCGAGGGTCCACCGTCGCCGTCGAAGGTCGTGCGAGTGTCGTTGCCGCCATCCGTGCCCGACGGGTAATCGAGCTCGATCGGGTCGGTGTCGGCGGGGGCACCGACGATCGAGTAGGTCGGCGAGTTCTCACCGAAGTACACGCGCGGCTGGTACTCCTGGTCGCTCAGGAACCCGGCCGACGGGATCCCGCTTTCGATGAAGACGGGGTCACCATCGGTCGTCCGCTCGTTGCCCTTGGCGACGACGAGTCCGTAACCGTGGGTGTAGACGAGGGTCGAGTTCTGCCACGATGCCGCGTCGCCGAGGCCCGAGGTGTTGACCTCGCGCACCGACACGACCGTGTCCTGCGCCTTGCCGTCGACTTGGTAACGGTCGACGTCGAGCGGGTCCTGGAAGTAGTAGTACTGGCGGTACTGCTGCAGCTGGCGAACCGTCGGCTGGATGATGGCGGGGTCCATGATGCGGATGGATGCGGTGGTGCCGGCATCCGAACGCAGCTGGCCGGGCTCGGCGTCGGTCACCGCGTCGTAGTCGGTCGTCTCGAGACCGTCGATCCCGTAGGCCGACTTCGTGGCGTCGAGGTTGCGCTCGAAGTACGGCATCTCGAGGGCACGCTGGTTCGGACGCACCTGAACGGTGTTCACGATCCACGGGTAGGCGACGCCGACGACGAGAGAGGTGACGACGAGGAGCGCCGTCGCGATGAGCGGGTAGCGCCAGCGACCGATGACGGCCGTGACGAAGAACAGGATCGCGACGATGATCGCGACGATCGAGAGGATCGCGAGGCCCGGGATGGTCGCGTTGACCCCCGTGTAGCTGGCTCCCGTGATGCGCTCGCCGGGCGTTGTCAGTGTGCGATAGCGGTCGAGGAAGAAGCTCGTGCCCTGCAGCAGCAGGTAGATGCCCGCGATGATCGCGAGCTGGATGCGGGCGGGCTTGGAGATGCGGAGCTCGCGCTGGCCGATGCGCACCGAACCGTAGAGGTACGACACGAGGCCCGTGACGAGCAGGCTCACCAGCACGACGGCGGAGGCGAAGCCGACCAGTCCGCTGTAGAACGGCAGACCGAACAGGTAGAAGCCGATGTCCATGTTGAACTGCGGGTCGGCGGCGTCGGTGTGCACACCGTTCAGCCAGAGCGCCGTGGTCTCCCACTGCGCAGACGCGGCGAAGCCCGCGAAGAAGCCGAAGAACACCGGGATGCCCCACATGGCCAGGCGCCGGAGCGGCTCGACGACCTCCTGGTAGCGGTCGAGCTGAGAGCTCAGCCGCACGTAGACCGGCCGGAGCCGGTACGCGAGCTGGATCGCCAGCCAAACCGGGATCGCCATCCCGAGGAACCCGATCGCGAACATCGCGACCTGCGCGACCCACTCGGTGACGAGGACGGAGCTGAATCCGAGCTGGTCGTACCAGAGCCAATCCGCGTAGAGGCTCGCGAACAAGAAGAATGCGACAGCGAGCGCGGCGATCACCACGAGCGAGATAGCGATCACGCGGCGGGGTCGATTCGGGGCGGCGGGCGTCGGCGCTGGGGTCGAGGTCACTCGTCCATCCTAAGAGCGCCCCTCTGGGGGAACGCCGAGCGGATGCTGCGGAAATTGCCAGCCGGTCACGAAGCGGTGCACGTGGGCAGCGCGTCGAGGTCGGATCCCGACGAGATCGCGTCCAGAACGCCGACCGCGTCATCGAGCGTGGAGACCGAGAAGACGCGGAGTCCGTCGGGAATGTGCCCCACGACCTCGTCGCAGTTCGTGCTCGGGGCGAGGAAGTATTCCGCGCCCGCGCCCTCGGCGCCCCACAGCTTCTGCCGGATGCCGCCGATCGGCCCCACGGTGCCGTCGGCGACGATCGTGCCCGTCCCCGCCACCGCGGCGCCGCCGTTGAGTTCTCCCGGGGTGAGCGTGTCGATCATCCCGAGAGCGAACATCATGCCGGCCGACGGCCCGCCCACGTTGTCCAGTTGAATCGTGACGTCGAACGGGAACTGGTAGTCGACCTGCAGCGAGACACCGACCTGCCAGACGCCCGCCGCCTCCCCGGTGCCCTCCTTCGGGGTGACGTCGATGCTCTGCGGAGCCCCATCTCGCTCGATCTGCAGCGACACCGGCGCTCCGGCGTCCGCGTTGATGATCTCGCGCAGCTGCTGCGGATCGGAGAGGGCCGTGCCGCCGGCCGACACGATGATGTCGCCGATCTCGAGCGTGCCGTCCGCCGCGCTTCCGGCCTGCACATCGGCGACCTCGAGCCGCGCGCCCACGTCGTAGCCGAGGTGGGTGAGGGCCGCCGCGGTGGCGTCCTCCTGCGAATCGACCATGAGTGTCGCGTTCTCGACGCTCCGCTCCTTCGTTGTCTGCCCGGTCGGATAGATCTGCTCGATCGGCACGACCGCTTTCGTCGGGTCGAACCACGCCAAACCGACGTCGAGCCAGGAGAGCCGCTGCTCGGGCGTGCCGACGACCTGCACGGTGAGCAGATCGAGCGATCCCTCCGTGGGATAGGTCTCGGCATCCGGGATCGAGATCAGCGGCACATCGGCGCCGTCCGCATCCTGCACGTCGCCGAGCGTGTTGTAGACCGGGCCCGGGCGTTCGATGACGTAGGGGCTCGGCAGGAACGACATTCCGAGCAGCGCGAGGAGCGCTACCACGAGCGCCCAGATCCCCGCGATCGCGCCCCGCGACATGGGGCGCCGAGGCGCCTCGGGCACGGCGGTGCCGTGCTGTTCGAACAAGCTCACGCGTTCGCCTTTCCGTCCCGACCGTTCGCGGCCGGCGTACGGCGACTTCGTGCTCGCCCGGCGGTGCGATGTTTCTCTGCGACTAGCGTAGATCGCAACGACATCCCCCGGCTGAAAGGCGCCTGACGTGGCTGACGACGACGACCGGAGCCCCGAGGAACAGTTCCAAGAACTGCTCCGGCAGTTGTTCGGCGCGGAGGGGATCGACCCCGCGCAGCTGCAGCAGCTCTCCAGCATGGGCATCGACCCGGCGATGATGCAGCAGATGATGCGGCAGATGCAGTCCGCGTTCGTGTCCGGCGACGGCTCGATCTCGTGGGACGAAGCCCAGCGGCAGGCCCTGCACATCGCGAACCAGAGCGACCTCGGCGTCGGCTCGGGCGCGCGGGCCGATCTCGACCAGGCATTCACCCTGGCGACCCTGTGGCTCAGCGAAGCGACCACGATCTCCGACCTCGGCGAACCCGCCCGCGCGATCACACGCGGGGCGTGGGTCGAGGCGACGATGCCGGTCTGGCGCGAACTCGCCGAGCCCGTCGCGTCCAGCATCGCCGATGCGCTGACCGCGACCCTCTCCGACCAGCTGCCCGAAGACATGCAGGGCATGTTGCAGGGCGCCGGGCGGATGATGCGGACGATCGGCGGGTCGCTCTTCGCCAGCCAGCTCGGGCAGGTCGTCGGACGCCTGTCGACCGAGGTCGTCAGCGGCGGCGACGTCGGCATTCCGCTCATGCCGTCCGGCTCGGCCGCGATCCTGCCGCAGAACTTCGCCGACTTCGGGGCGGGGCTCGAGATCCCGGACGATCAGCTCGCCCTCTACGTCGCCGCCCGCGAACTCGCGCACGCCCGGCTGTTCCGCCACGCCAAGTGGCTGCGCCTGGACGTCATCGCACAGGTGACCGAGTTCGCCCGCGGGATCCGCGTCGACACGAGCGCGCTCGAAGACCTCGCCGCCCGCTTCGATCCGTCGCAGCCCGAAGAGCTGCAGCGGGCGCTCGAGAGCGGCGCACTGCTGCCCGAACGCTCCGAGCAGCAGACTCAGGCGCTGACGCGTCTGGAGAACCTGCTGGCCCTTATCGAGGGCTGGGTCGACGTGGTCACCGCCGACGCCACGTCGCGACTGCCGAGTGCCGACAAGGTCGCCGAGGTCGTCCGTCGCCGTCGCGCGGTCGGCGGACCCGCCGAGAAGGCGCTGGGTTCGCTCGTCGGTCTCGAGCTGCGTCCGCGCCGGATGCGGGAAGCCGCGGCCATGTGGCGGGCTGTCACCGACGCGGTCGGCGTCTCCGCTCGCGACGCGCTCTGGGACTACCCCGACCTGATGCCGAGTTCCTCGGACATCGACGACCCGGCGGCCCTCATCGCCCTCCTGGGCGCGCGGGCACGCGGCGAGCAGCCGGAGCCCGACGAGTTCGACCAGGCCCTGGAACAACTCCTGGCCGACGAGGGGCGCAGCAACGGCGACCCGGACTCCGCACCGGACGACCGTCCGGACGACGGCCGGAACGGACCCGCACCGGTCTGACTTGTCCTCCCCCGGGCGCGGAGGCGACCACATCCTGTGGACAACGGTCGCCTCCTCCCGGGACCGCACAGAATCGGGTCATGCTCCGACTCGACCCCGCGCATCCGCCCGCCTGGCGTGACGAGACCGCCCTGCAGTTCGGGATCGACGGTGTCCTCGTGCTCGAACACGTCGAGGCCTGGCACGAGATCCTGTTGCATTCACTCGAGTCGGGGATGACCGCATCCGATGCAATATCCATCGCCGGCGGCTACGGGGTTCCGCCCGCGGACGTGACGGCCTTCCTCCACCGGCTGCGACCGGTGCTCGTGACGCGGCACGACGCTCCGCGAATCTACCTCGACGTCGCCGAGACCTTCCCGCATCCGGTCGGAGCCGATGCCGCGCAGATCCTGGCCGCCGATTTCGAGCTCGCGCGAGAACCCGCATCCGATGTGACGACCGTGTTCGTCGCCGCACATCTCGTGCACCCGCAGCGCGCCCTGTCGGTCGCCCGCAGCGGGGCGCCGCACCTGCCCGTCGTCTTCACGGGCGATCGCGCCACGATCGGGCCGCTCCTGCAGGCCGGGTCCGGTCCCTGCCTAGGCTGCTCGGTCGCGCACCGACGGGCCGCCGACCCGGCGTGGCCGAGCGTCGCCGCTCAGCTGCTGGGCAGACCCGCCGCTCCCGTCGCGCCCGGCTTCCTCGCCGAAGCGCTGGGCTTCGCCGCGCGCGTGCTCAGCGGGCGGGGCGGGCCCCGTAGCCGCTCGCACGCGGTGACGATCGACGCGCGGACCCTCCGCCGGACGTGGGCCGCGCAGTCTGTTCATCCAGAATGCGGTTGCCGATCTCTTGAAGGAACCGCGACCGTTGCCGCATCCCCCGTGCGGACGCTTCCGCCCACGAGAGCGACAGCGTACGCGCGGCCCGCGTGATCCCCACGTACGCCAGCCGGCGTTCTTCATCGATCTGCTCGAACCCCTGCGCGTAGGAGATCGGCAGCAAGCCCTCCGCGAGGCCGACCAGGTGCACGTGGTCCCACTCCAGCCCCTTCGCCGCGTGCAACGTCGCGAGGGTCACCGTGGCGAGCGACGGTTCGTGCTGATCCTTCGCGCGAGCCATCAGTTTGTCGGTGAAAGAGCGCAGCGTCGCGTCGGGGCCCTCGTCATCGGCGAGCCGCAGGATCGCGGATCGCGCCTCCCACGCGTCGCGCAACGCCCCGCCCGCGGGCGGTGGTTCGTTCGTGAGCCCGAGCGAGCGCAGCACATCGCGGACGCTGTCGCGGAAGCCGCTCTCCAGAGGTGCGACCGACGCCGCGCGGAGCGCCATCACGGCCTGCCGCACCTCGGGCTGGTCGAAGAACCGTCGACCGCCGAGCACCGTGGTGGGCACGCCCTGATCGGCGAGCGCCGTCAGCAGCTCCGCGGACTGCGCGTGCGCACGGTAGAGGATGGCGATCTGACGCGCATCGACCCCGGAATCGAGCTGGGCGCGGATGCGGCGCGCCACGCCCGCGGCCTCGTGTGCGTCGTCGTCGTAACGCACCAGCACGGGCGCCGGCGCGTCGAGCCCGCGGTCGGTGTCCAGATGCAGCGCACCGGGTCGTCCGCGCATCAGCGCGTTCGCCGTGCGGAGCACCGGCTCATCGCTGCGGTAGTTGCGCTCGAGGCGGAACGTGCGGGCATCCGGGTACTGGCGGGCGAACCCGAGTAGATGGGAGGCGTCCGCGCCGGCGAAGGAGTAGATGGTCTGGCTCGCATCCCCCACGACGCAGAGGTCGCGGCGATCGCCGAGCCATAGTTCCAGGAGACGGTTCTGCAGGGGCGACACGTCCTGGAACTCGTCGACCGTGAAGTGCCGGTACTGCTCACGCACCGCCTGCGAGACGCGGGGTTCCGCCTCGATCATGCCGGCGCAGGCGAGCAGGACGTCTTCGAAGTCGAGCTGATGCCGCTCGTCCTTGACCTTCTCGTACGAGCGGTGGAGGTCCCGGATGGCGCCGAGATCGAGCGACCCGACGCCGGTCCCCCGATCGGAGACGTACTGGTCGATGCTGCGCATCGTGACCTTGCGCCATTCGATTCCGGAGGCCACGTCGCGGAGCGTGGCGGTGTCGGGATGGAGCCCGATGACCTCCGCCGCCTGCGCGAGCAGCCGCACCTTGTTGTCGACGATCGCGGGAGCCGACGATCCGGCGACGACCGGCCAGAAGAAGTTCAACTGGGCGAGAGCCGCGGCGTGGAACGTGCGCGCGGCGACCCCTTCGATGCCGAGGGCGCGCAGACGCCCGCGCATCTCGCCGGCCGCCTTCGCGGTGAAGGTCACCGCCATCACGCGGCCCGGCGAGTACGTGCCGCTTTCCACGCCGTAGGCGATCCGGCGCGTGATGACTCGGGTCTTTCCGGTACCCGCGCCGGCGAGCACGCACACCGGTCCGCGGACGGCGAGCACGGCCTCGCGCTGGTGGTCGTCGAGGCCGGCGAGAGTGGTCTCGCTCACGCCGCGGACTCCGCCCAGTCGAGGATCAGCCGGTACGCGATCGAGGCCGTCCCGGGCAGGGTGAACTCGCCGCGTCCCGCGAACGCCTCGAGGATCTCGGCGCGGGTGAACCAACGGATCTCGAGGATCTCCTCGCCGTCGGCACGGGCCACGTCGTCGTCGTGTGCCGCGGCGTGAAATCCGAGCATGAGCGAGCGCGGGTACGGCCACGCCTGCGAGCCGCGGTAGCGCACGTCCACGACGTCGATGCCCGCTTCCTCCACGAGTTCTCGAGCGACCGCGGCCTCCAGCGACTCCCCTGCCTCCACGAACCCGGCGAAGCACGAGTAGCGTCCGGCCGGCCAAGCCGCGTTCGATCCGAGGAGAAGCCGGTCGGGGTCGATCGCGCTGGTCACCGCGACGATCACCGCGGGGTCCGTCCGCGGGAAGTGCTGACGCCCGCAATGCGGGCAGCGACGCACCCAGCCCGCCTGTTCGAGATGCGTCCGCGTGCCGCACGCGGGGCAGAAGGGAGCGTCGAGCAACCATCGCCCGAGACTCAGTGCCTCGATCGCGAACGCCGCATCTGTCGTGTCGAGCTCGCCCCCGACGACTCGCACCGCCGCCCAGTCGGACACGTCCAGCGCGGGCTCGGGCGCGTCGGCTCCGAACACCGCGGCCAGCACGCCCGCGCCGTCGCGTCGACCGAGCAACGCCCACTCGGGTTCGCCCGGGACGTCCTCCGGCCGGACGAACGCCAGACGCGCGGGCGCGGCCAGGGGAACGCGGTCTCCGTGCACCACGAGCACGAGCGTCGACGGGTTCGCGCGGAGTTCGGCGAGGATCTGCGGACGAACGCGTTCCTCGGCTGCCCGGTCGATACCGGCGCCGGCGAATGCCGGTGGGGTGGTTCCGGATGCGGTCACCGTTACCTCCTCGACGGGCGTGGCTCCCGGATCCGCCCGGGCGTTCGACCTACCCTGAAGGCATGCCACGCTCTCCTCTCACTCTAGCCGCGTCGGTGACGGCGGCTCTGCCGGGAGCCAACGTCGTGAGCGCTCGTGGCCTCGGCTCGAGCGACGGGCGGATCGCCTCCGCGGTCGCCGACCTCGACGACGGCAGCCGCGTCGTCGTGCGCGTCGGCGGCGACGACGAACCCGGCCGCGCGCTCGTCGCGGAGGCACGGGTGCTGGGCGCCCTGTCGGCCGGGGTGCGAAGTCTGCTGCCCTTCCGCGCACCGCAGCTCCTGGGCGAAGTGGGTGTCGCGGGTGGCGGGCGCGCGGTCGTCGCGGACTTCCTCGACGGTTACCGCGTGGACGCGGCCGACGTGCCCGCGGGGCCGGGTTTCGCGACGCTCCTCGGCACCGCGATCGCCGCGGTGCACGATCTTCCCGTCACGGTCATCCGCGCGGAGGGCTTTCCGGTTCGTTCCTCCGACCAGGTGCAGGCCGAGACCGCGCGCCTTCTCGAGCGCGCATCCGCCACCGGGCGGGTGCCGCAGACCCTCCGCGACCGCTGGCGTCACGCCGTCGAAGACGACAGCCTGTGGCGCTTCGAGTCGACCGTCGTGCTCGGCGGAGTCGAGGCGGGCTCGTTCGTCTTCGCCGACCAGGGCGAGGACGCGATTCCCACGGTGGTCGGACTTCTGGACTGGTCGGGGCTCTCGATCGGCGATCCCGCGGTCGACCTCCGCTGGGTCGCGAATGCACCGCTCGCGGCGGAGGACGTGCACGAGGCCTACGTGGCCGCATCCCACCGCTCGGCGGACGCTCACCTGATGGCGCGGGCACGACTGCTTGCCGAACTCGAGTTCGCGAAGTGGCTCGTCCACGGCCACGACGAGCAGGACGAGACGATCATGCAGGACGCCGAGCGGCTCCTCGCTTCGCTCGCCGACGCCACCGCCGACACCGACCTGGTGCGTCCGGATGGTCCGGATGTCGACGACGCGATCGCGTTGCTCGATCGGGTGCCGGCGGCGGCCGACACCGGGATCGACACGTCGATGCACACGGATGCGTACGATCCCGCCGAGCTCGGCGCCTACCTCGACGACGCCGCGCGCACCGACCGTGGCGACGACGACGCGGAGTCGATCCCCACGCTGCCGGTCGATCTCTCGGAATGGACCGTCACGCCCGACCTCGCCCCGCGCGAGAAGGCCGCTGCCGAAACGTCGCCGGCGACCGAGGCACCGTCGACAGCAGCCGCCGAGCCCGCGACCCTCGACGAGTCGGACGACCACGCCGAGGCCGCCCGCGCGTCCCGCGCGGCGCTCCGCCGGTGGAGCCAGTCCTGAGGCGGACGCCGCCTGGCCACACCGGCGCGACCGTGCGGTGCATCATCCGCGGATGATGCGGTCCTCCGCAACATAGAAGAGCGCCACGTCGATCTCGTCGAGCGGTACGCCGTGACGCTCGTGGTATGCGCGCCGGTACAGCTCCAGCTGCACCATCCGCTCGCGTACCTCCGCGTCACCGCGGGGCGCGCGACCGGTCTTCCAGTCCACGATCTCGATGCGCCCGCCGCGGTCCGCGCGCCGGTACACCGCGTCGAGTTTGCACACCACGACATGCGCGCGGCCGTCGAGCCCCACGTGCCGGAAATCGATCTCGGTCTCGACCTCGATGGGTTTCAACGCCCCCCACTCGGATGCCTCGAACGCGGCGACGAGGCGATCGAACTCCGCATCCGGACCGCTGTCATCGTCGGACGACGGGAAGAGCGCGTCGTCGAGCGATGCCATCGCGCTCACACCGGCACGCTGCTCGACCCACGCGTGGAAGCGGGTGCCGAGCGTCGTCTCGACGTACGGACGCTCCGGGAGCGGCCGCTCGAAGGCGGCGACAGCCGCCGCGTAGTCGGAGACGAAATCCTTGTACGCCGACGCCGGGATCCGCACCGGCGCCTCTCCCACGACCGGCCGGAGTCGCTCGTCACGTTCGGCGAGCAGCAGCGCGAGCTCGTCGTCGGGGTGCGCGCGCTCCATCGCCTGTGCCCCCTCGACCGCCGCGGCCGCGGCCGTCACCGCCGTTCGCCGCGCGCCGAGCGGGTCGATCGGCCAGTCCAGCGTGCGCACCAGATCGGCGTACGGGTCATCGCCCGGCTCGAGCGCGGGCGGTGCCATCCCGAGCGCATCTCCGATCTCGAGGAGGAACCGACTGAGGTCACGCGGTCGACGCGTGCCCGCCCAGAACGAACCGCTGAGCAGCAGGTGGTCTCGTGCGCGCGTCACCGCCACGTACGCCAGCCGGCGGTCTTCGTCGAGCGTGCGCGCGCGATGCGCCTCGATGAACTCGTCGCGGCCGCGCTTGAGCGCTTGCTGCGTCGGTGCGTCTCTCGCCTGCCAGCGATAGTCGGGCAGCCAAGCCGCATCTCCGCGGAACTCGTAGGGCAGCACCCCCGCGCCGAGCCAGCCGCGGGTCTCCCGCGGCGACGTCGGCAGCTCGCCCTCGACGAGTCTCACCACCGCGACCGCATCCCACTCGAGTCCCTTCGACCCGTGGATCGTCAGCAGCTGCACGACGTCTTCTTCGGGCGGGTCGGTGCGCGGGGCCAGATCGTCGCTGCGCTCGGCGTAGTCGAGCCACGCCAGCAGGCTCGTGATGCTGCCGTGCTCATCTGCGGAGAGGAACGCCCCGACCTCGTCGACGAACGCCCGGACCTGCGCCGACGCCGTGCGGGCGGGTCCGCGCGCCTCGTTCGCGGCGAGTTCGATGTCGAGGCGCAGCTCGATCTCGATCGCACGGATGAGCTCGGGGATCGGCAGGGTGCCGGAGGCATGGCGGAGACCGGAGAACACGCCGGCGGCTTCGCGGAGGCGTTCTCGGGCATCGGGGGTGAACCCGGCGAGCCAGCCGTGATCGGCACGGTGACGGGAGAAGAACTCCAGGGCGTCGATCAGCGACCCGCGATCGTCGACGCCCGCGGCCCGCAGGCGCGCGAGAACGTCGGCCTCCATCGGGGCTCCGGAGGCATCCAGACGCGCCAGGCGCCGCGACAGATCGCCGAGCGCGGCAAGATCCGCCACGCCGATCGACCACCGGGGACCGGAGAGCAACCGGATGAGCGCCGAGCCGGCAGACGGGTCGCTCACCACGCGCAGGGCGCTCACGATGTCGACGATCTCGGGGGTGGTCAGCAACCCGCCGAGACCGAGCATCCGATAGGGGATGCCGTGTCGAGCGAGGGCCTCCGCGAACCGCGGCATGTGCTTCTTCGCGCGGAAGAGGATCGCCCCGGTCGTCTGCTCCCCCGCGGCGGCGCGCTCGGCACGAACGCGAGCGAACCACCGGGCGACCGCGTCGGTCTCGGCGTCGAGGTCGGTCTCGGCCACGATCTGCACGTCCCCGGACGCGGCGCCCGGGCGGGCGCGAAGCTCCCCGACTGGCACGGCTGCCCGGGTCGCGAGCGGCGCGAGAACGGCGGTCGCCGCGGTCAGCACGACGGGGCTGTTGCGCCAGCTCGTCAGAAGACGGAACCGTTCGCACTCGCCGTCCGGGGCGAAGGCGCTCGGGAAGCCGTCGAGGTTGCCGGCGGACGCGCCCCGCCATCCGTAGATCGCCTGGTGCGGATCGCCGACCGCCATCACGGCCGTGCCGCCGAAGAGCTGCGCGAGCAGGAGCGTCTGCACGACCGACGTGTCTTGGTACTCGTCGAGCAGCACCACACGGAAGCGGTCGCGCAGCTCCGCGGCGACCGCGGGATCGGCGTTCGCGATCTCGTACGCCCCCGAAACCTGATCGGCGAAGTCGATGACCCCGAGGCGGCGCTTGCGCTCGGCGTACTCGCGGGCGAGGCGCGCGAAAAGCGCCAGCCGATCGACGGCTGCCGCATCCGTTCGAACATCCGCGTAGACCGTGGTGCGCGCCGAATCCGAGGGCCGCTCGAGTACGTCTCGGAACCGCTCGGGGAATCGCTCCAGCACGTCCAGGTCGACGAGATTGTCGACGCTGTCTCGCGCGACCCGCAGCGCCTGGTCGACCAGGGTGCGGACGGACCCGTCGAACGCGTCGAGCGCCGGGTCGTCGGAGGCCAGCACGACACGGCGCATGAGCAGCCACGCGGCGGATTCGGAGAGCACGACCGCCTCCGCGTCCCGGCCGATGCGCACGGCATGTTCGCGGACGATCGAATCGGCGAAGCTGTTATAGGTCGACACCGTCGGGCGATCCAGCAGGTCATCGGCCGGCGCGGCGTCCGGAGCCTCACCGGGCGCACCCAGCGCATCGAGCGCATCCCGGCGCGCCGATTCGCCGCCGCCCTCCCGCTCGATGCGCCCGAACACCTCGAGCGCGCCGTCGGCGTGCAGGGCAGGGAGCTGCGCGAGGAGCCCCCGCCGTTCGAACTCCGCCAGCCGGATGAGGCGTCGCTGCACTCGTTCGGCGAGTTCTCCGGAGGCCTTGCGCGTGAACGTCAAGCCGAGCACCTGATCGCGGCGGACGATCCCGTTGGCGACGAGCCACACGACACGCCCTGCCATCGTCTCGGTCTTGCCGCTGCCGGCGCCCGCGATCACGAGCGCGGGGCGAGCCGGGGACTCGATCACGGCGGTCTGCTCGGCCGTCGGCGGAAACTGCCCGAGAGCGGCGGCGATGGCGGCCGCACCGATGCGCGGCTCGTCGGCGGAGGCGGCGGTCACGGCGCACTCACCGGGGGGACCGTGTGGATGCGGCACAGCCCGTGGCCGAAATCATCGCGGCAATGATCTTCGTAGGGGGCCCGGAACGTGCGCCCGGACATCACCCGGGCCGCGTCGTCGAGGCGCGCGAGGAATGCTGCTCTCCCCTGCTCGTCGAGCGGGGGTTGCGTGGGCGTCGTGTAATCGTGCTTCGTTCCCGGCTGCAGAACGAGCAGCTTCGCCCCCGCCGTCTGCCGCTCGCCCGCGTCGGGTACCGCGCCCGCGGCGACGGCGACCTGGTACGCGGCCAGCTGCGGATGCTCGGCCACCTTGGCGTCGGTGTGCGGCACACTCTTTCCGGTCTTCAGATCGACGATCACCACGCGGTCATCCGCCGTCGCCTCCACGCGGTCGATCGTCCCCGACAGCACGAGGGGAAGGGCCTGGTCATCGTCCGGGAACGGCAGTTCGACCTCGAATAGCGATTCCGCGCCCAGCAGCCGACCGCCCTGCGCCTCGAACTCGCGGAGATAGCGCGACAACCGCCGCACGAGGTCCTGCGCGCGGGCGCGCTCAGCGCGCTCGCGCCACGGAGCATCGAACTCGAGCTCGCTCCACCGCGCGGCAACGGCCGCCCAGAGCGAATCGGCATCCGGCTCGGCGGTTTCGAGCGCATGGTGCAGAAGCGTGCCGAGCCCCGCGGTCATCGTGCCCGGGTCTCCCCCGAGGTCACCGATCACCCAGTCGAGTTGGCACTGCTCCAACGCCTCCACGCGCGATGGCGACACGCGCACGCTCTCGGCCCGCGGGTCGTGGAGCGGCGCGGTCGATGTCGGCGGAGCCACGCCGTACCAGGTCGTCGGCGCGGCACCCGGAACCCGGGCGTCCGCCAGCAGGGCGAGCTGCGCGGCGGCATGCGCGCGCTGGCCCGGGGTGCTGCTCGCCGTGACGAGCGTGCGACGGTGCGCGGCGGTCAGCCCCCGGAGCGACAGGGGATGCACGACGGGCGCCGGGGCCGCATCCGGAAGCACCTCGAGAAACGGGCTCGGCGCGTGGGCGTCATCGGCGACCGCGGTGACGATGACCCGGTTGTTCGCCCGCGAGAGCGCGCGGGCGAACAGCCGCAACTCGTCGTGGAGGACCTCGCGGCGGCGGTCGAGCGCCGACGAAACGGGAGCGTCGGGACGCATGGCCTCCGCCAGACGCCACGCCTGCAAGAGCGTGCCGCGCAGGCGCGTGTTCGGCCAGACGCCGTCCTGCACCCCCGCGATCACGACGGTGTCGAACTCGAGGCCGAGCGCGGCGGTGGGCGTGAGGATCTGCACCCGTCGACGACCGCCCGGGGCGGAGAACAGGTCGTCTGCCACGTCGCTGTCGAGCACGCCGCGCAGGAACACCATCGGGCTCGCCACGCCGCCGTCCTCCGCGCGCTCGCCGAACCGTTTCGCCGCCTGGAACAGCGCGACGATCGCGTCGAGGTCGCGGCCGGCCTGCTCGGCCAGCGGGCCGTTGCCGCGCGCGGTCTGCGCCCAGGAGCGCTCGTGGCCGCTCCGCGACCACGCCGTCCACAGCAGCTGATGCGCGCTGGCGCCGCTCGCTAGTTCTGCGCGCAGCATTCCCAGGGTTTCCGCCACGCGCGCCGCGCGCAGCGCCTCGCGCGTGCCGAGCAGCACGAGCTCCGCGGGCTCCCGGAGCGCGGCGGCGAACAGCTCCCGCGCCGGGCGAGCACCTCCGGCCGCGATCTCGGACTGCCGCAGGGCGCTCCGCAGCCGTCGCAGGTCGACGGGATCGAACCCCGCCGACAGCAGCGTCTCGACCGGATCCGATTCATCGTCGTCAGCAGCCGCGCACACGACGCTCACGAGACTTCGCACGCTCCCCCGGCGCCCGAGCGGCTCGGCGAGTCCGGGCGCGCGGGCGGGCACCTCGCGCGCCGACAGCTCTGCCTCCAGGGTCGCCACCTGCCGCGAATCGTGCGCGATCACCGCGCACCGCTCCCAGGCGACGGCGTCGTGCAGATGCCGCTCCCGCAGCACGCGGGCGATCGCGTCGTGCTCCTCGGTCACCGAGCGCGCGGTGAGTACTCGCACGGAGCCGTCATCGGCTGCGCCGCGCGGCGCAGAACGATGCGCCACGATTCCGGCGGCGCCGATCCGCTGCGTGACCGCGCGGACGACGTCGGCGTTGAAGGCCGTGCCCCGATGCACCGCACGGAGCACGATCGTCTCGCCGAGCGAACCCGCCAGCGCGGCGAAGTGCTCGGGTCGGGCGCCGCGGAACACCCCGGAGCCGAGGTCGGGGTCGCCGAACGCCATCACCCCGACGCCGCGCTCGTGCAGCGCCTCGAGGAGAGCCACCCCGCCCCGGGTGAGTTCCTGCGCGTCGTCGACCAGCACGGCGCCGAGACGGCGGACGGCCGCGAAGGCCGGATCGGCGTGGTCCAGTGTGCGCACCAGCGCCACCGCTTCGTCGGTGAGTCCGGCCGCATCGCGGTACGCCGTCCGGAGGTCGGCGCGGACGTCGTCATACTCGACCATGAACTCCGCGAGCGCCGCCCACACCGGCACGCCGTGCCGCCGGGCGAGTTCGCTCAGATGGGCGGGAGAAAGCTGCAGGGCGACGCACTCCGCCAGAAACGCGCGGACTTCGCTCCGGAACGCACGAGACGAGCGCACGGAGGCACCGAAGCCGTCGGGCCAGAACGAGGGCGCACCCTCTGCGTCGTCGGCTTCGTGACCGCGGAGGAGATCGTGGATGATCTGATCGTCGTCGGCACCGGTGAGAAGTCGCGGCGCGGGGCGGCCGCGCTGGATCTCGTGGGCGCGCACGATCTCGAACGCCAACGACACCACGGACCGCGCCGGGGCCCCCGACCTCGCGCTCCCCATCGCGATCGACAGACGGTCTCGCAGGGCGGTCGCGGTCTGCCGGGTCGGCGTCAGCACGAGCACGGCGTCCGGGTCGATGCCTGCCCGAACGAGCGCCGCCGCGCGCTCGACGATGACCGTCGTCTTACCGCTGCCGGGCGCGCCGACGACGAGACCGGATGCGGACGCCGGCCGCGCGAGCACAGCGGCCTGATCGTCGTCCCAGACCGGGTCGGTCGCCTCCGGCGCCGCCACGGAATCGCTCACCGCATCCATCCCTGCAACGCTAACCCGGACCGCCGACACGCGTTCGCCCACAGCGTGCCGCCGAGGCCCCCCGGGGACGGACCGCGTCCGGTGAGGTGCCGTAGGCTCGAAAACGCCCCCAGAACCCCGACACGAGGAGCGCATCCGTGGAGATCCGCATCGGCATCGCGAACACCGGCCGCGAGCTCAACTTCGAGACCGCCCAGCCCGCCGAGGACGTGAAGAAGTCCATCGCCGAAGCACTCAACGAGAAGGCACCGTTCGTCAGCTTCACCGACGTGAAGGGCAACTCCTACCTGGTGCCCTCCGCCGCCCTGGCCTACATCGAACTCGGCACCGAAGAGACCCGCCGGGTCGGCTTCTTCGCCTGAGCAGATGGACATCCTGCTCGCGTTCGTCTTCGGAGCAGCGCTCGGGGTGATCGCGCATGCGATCCTCCCGGGGCGAGAGCTCCGCGGCGCGGCGCTCGCGCCTATCGTGGGCGCCCTCGTCGGCGGCGCCGTCTGGCTCGCACTCACGTGGGCCGGACTCACGACGGATGACGTCGTCCTGTGGGCTGCGGCGCTGCTCGTCCCCGCGGTCGTGGTGGTCGTGGGAGTGGTCGCGCTGACCCGCATCCGACGCTCGCACGACGCCCGCGAGGCCGCGCGCCTCGGAATCGCCTGACCGAGCCGCGCGCTTGGCGCTGCCGCCCGCTCAGGACGAGAGGTTCATGGCCTCCATGCGCCGCGCGTGCGCGGCCATGAGCTGGGTGAAGACCGGCTCCACGCGGTCATCCAACGGGACGCCGTCCGCGGTGCTCCGGAGGGCGGCGCGCGCGATGAGCAGGGTGTCGCCCACGAGGCGCCGACCCCACATCGCCAGGAGCGATGACCATTCCGGGTCTCCGGCGATGGTCTCGGTGATGATCTCGACGATCGCCTGCCGGTCGTCCTTGCCGCCGAGCGTGCGTGCCACCCGGCGGCCGGTCTCGCCGTAGCCGCCGGAGAGCGCCAGGTAGAAGTCGTCGAGCATGCCCGCCGTGAGATGCACGGAGATCAGCGTCTCCTGCGGACGGATGCCGTGGGTCGCCGCGCGGAATGCGTCGAGCGGCTCGCGGAACGGCAGCATCAGCGCGGTCGGATCGTCTCCCCGTTCTCGGATGAGGGCGACCAGCTCTTCGTGCTTGCGAAGAGCGGCTCCTGCCGCGCGCGAGAGTGCCTCTTTCTGCGCGAGCTCGGGGGTCGAGGCGATCAACTCGCTGAGCGTCTCGAAGAAGCCGAGCTGCAGGTACGCGGCCTGGCCCAGGAAAATGTCGATGTCGGGCGCGAGCTCGGCGAAATCGACCCGCGTCGCACCGTCGAGCTCGCCACGCGAACGCAGCCGGAGCGCGCGATCGACAGGGGCACGCCGACGCCGGAACCATTCCCACACGCGTTACAGCCTACGGCTCGGGTATCGTGGGATCCGCCTCGGCGTCGGACCGAGGCCACCGCGCCTGGGACGAGAAGGGCGTGGACATTCCGCCGGCGGTCACGAACCGCCATCGACCAGACAGGTTCATATAGTGACGACCTTCGCCGAACTCGGCGTGGACCAGGACATCATCGACACCCTCGCCGCGCGCGGGATCGTGGATTCCTTCCCCATCCAGGAACAGACCATCCCCCTCTCCATGCCGGGCCAGGACATCATCGGCCAGGCCAAGACGGGCACCGGCAAGACCTTCGGCTTCGGCATCCCGGTCGTGCAGCGCCTCGGACCCAACCCGGAACCGGGCGTCAAGGCCCTCATCGTCGTCCCGACCCGCGAACTCGCGGTGCAGGTGTACGAAGACATGGACATGCTGACGTCCAACCGCTCCACGAGCGTCGTCGCCATCTACGGCGGCAAGGCCTACGAGGGCCAGATCGACCAGCTCAAGGCCGGCGCGCAGATCGTCGTCGGCACCCCCGGTCGCCTGATCGACCTGAACAACCAGCGACTCCTCGACCTGTCGAACGCGACCGAGGTCGTGCTCGATGAGGCCGACAAGATGCTCGACCTCGGCTTCCTCTCCGACATCGAGAAGATCTTCCAGAAGGTCGCCCCGGTGCGCCACACCCAGCTCTTCTCGGCGACCATGCCCGGCCCGATCGTGGCCCTGGCGCGGCGGTTCATGTCGAACCCGATCCACATCCGCGCCACGGACCCCGACGAGGGGCTCATGCAGGCGAACATCCGCCATCTCGTCTACCGCGCGCACTCGCTCGACAAGGACGAGGTCATCGCCCGCATCCTGCAGTCCGAGGGCCGGGGCAAGACCGTCGTCTTCACCCGCACGAAGCGCGCGGCGCAGAAGCTCGTCGACGAGCTGAACGACCGCGGCTTCAACGCCGGCGCCGTGCACGGCGACATGAGCCAGGAAGCGCGCGAGCGCTCGATGGCGGCATTCAAGGCCGGCAAGAAAGACATCCTGATCGCCACGGATGTCGCCGCTCGCGGTATCGACGTCGACGACGTGACCCACGTGATCAACCACACGATCCCCGACGACGAGAAGACCTACCTGCACCGCGCCGGCCGCACCGGCCGTGCGGGCAAGACGGGTATCGCCATCACGTTCGTCGACTGGGACGACATGCACAAGTGGGCGCTCATCAACCGCGCGCTGGACTTCGGCCAGCCGGAGCCGGTCGAGACCTACTCGTCCAGCCCGCACCTGTTCGAAGATCTCGACATCCCCGTCGGCACCAAGGGGCGGCTGCGGAAGCTCCCCGTCGTTCCGGCGACGGCATCCGTGCCGACGCTCGAGGGCGCCGCGGCCGGATCCGATGCCTCGCGTCGCCGTCGCCGTCGCCGCTCGGACGGCTCGGCCGCCGGTGAGCCGTCCGCGGCCGGCAGCAGCACGGCCACGAGCACGACGGAGACCGAGGGCCGCGGCACGCACGACGGCGGAGGCTCCGAGCACCACGACGGCAACGCCGCACCGCGCCGGCGCCGTCGTCGTCGCGGTGGCTCCCGTCCCGAGGGCGGCGCACCGGCCGCATCCTGATCCGAAGCGCCCCGTCATCACGCGATGACGGGGGCGCTTCCGGTTCCGCGCTCGACGATCCGAGCGACCATCTCATCGCTCGTGGTGTTCTCACCCGGGCGATTGGGCTTTCCGGCGCCGTGATAGTCGCTGGATCCGGTCACGATGAGGTCGTGCCGCCGCGCCAGGTCCCGGAGCACGCGTTTTCCGGCCTCGGTGTTCTCACGGTGGTCGATCTCGAAGCCGGCGAGGCCGAGACCGATCAACTCTTCGATGTACGGCAGCGGCATCATCCGGTCCCGGCCCGCCGGCGTCGGGTGCGCGATGATCGGCACTCCCCCGGCCGCGACGACCAGGCGGACGGCGGTCGCCGGATCGGGCGCGTAGTGCGGTTCGTAGTATCCCTCGCGAGGATGCAGCACGCCGTCGAAGGCCGCACTCCGATCGGCGACGATTCCGCGCGCGACGAGCGCATCGGCGATGTGGGGCCGCCCGACGGTCGCATCACCGACGGTTTGTGCGACGACATCCGCCCACGTCAGGTCGTAATCGCGCGACAGGCTCGCCACGATCCGCTCCGCGCGACCGCGGCGGTCGTTCCGGATGCGGGCCGTCTCGGCGGCGAGGGCCGGATCGTCCGGGTCGAAGAGGTACGCGAGCAGGTGCACGCTGCGCCACGCGTGCTGGGAACTCAACTCCATGCCCGGGATCAGGGTCATCCCGAGTGACACCGCGGCGGGAGCGGCATCGGCCCAGCCCGCCGTCGTGTCGTGGTCGGTGAGGGCGACGGTGCGCAGTCCGAACGCGCGCGCCGAACGCATCACGATCTCCGGAGGCTCCGTGCCGTCCGACCGCGACGAATGCAGGTGCAGGTCGGCCGGCCCATGGATCTGCCCGTTCGCCATCCGTCGAGCGTACCGCGACGATCCTCGGGCACGACCGCCTCGGTCGGGCGATGCCCAGGTCGACTGCATAGGCTCGCAGGGTGCGCCGCCTCTTCGGAATCCTCGTGATCGTGCTGTGCGCGATCGGTGCCGCGGTCCTCACCTGGCCGGACTTCTTCCGCCTCGCACAAACGTATCCGCTCGCCCAGGTCATCTCCTTCCGAGTGCTCGTCGTCGCGGGCTTCGCCGTGCTCGTCGTCGTCTTCCTGCTGCTCGCGACGCTGCGCCCCGTTCGCCGGTTCGCACTCTCGCTCGCGGTGATCGCGCTCGCGGCCGCCGTCGCCGGCGGGGCGATCGTGGCCACCCGCGGAACCGGAACGCAAACGCTCCCGGAGAAGACGGCCGACAGCATCCGGGTCATGACCTGGAACACCGCGGGGGCCGCGACGTCGGCGGAGACGATCGCACAAACGGCCGTCGCGATGGGCGCCGACATCGTCTCGCTGCCCGAGACCACGATCGAGACAGGCGCACAGGTCGCCGTTGCGATGCGAGACCTCGGCCAGCCGATGTGGGCCCATCACACCGAGTACGGCACCGACGGCTGGGCCGCGGACTCGACCACGCTGCTGGTGTCTCCGAACCTCGGCACCTACTCGGTCATCGAGTCATCCCAGGACGGATCGAGCAACACGTCGACGGTCCCGAGCGCGGTCGCCATGCCGACGGATGGCGACGGCCCCATCATCGTCGCCGCCCACGCGGTCGCTCCCCGCGAGGACGCGATGGACGATTGGCGGCACGACCTGCAGTGGCTTGCCGATCAGTGCGCCGACGACAACGTCATCATGGCCGGAGACTTCAACGCGACGATCGACCACATGGCCCGGCTCGGCGCGGACGGCGGCGTGCTCGGGCGGTGCCGCGACGCGGCGTCGCAGACCGGCAACGGCGCGGTCGGCACGTGGCCGACGCAGCTGCCCGCCCTGGCCGGCGCGCAGATCGACCATGTGCTCGCGACGCCCGATTGGACGCCGACGGGCTCGGTGGTCCTGACCACGCTCGACGACGCCGGCAGCGACCATCGCCCGCTCGTGGTGCAACTCGAACGCACCGGCTGACGTCAGCCGCGTCCGGTGGGAGACTGGAGGCATGGCAGATCCCACGGACATCCCCACGATCACGACGGCCGAGCCCGCACCCGCGCAGCCCTCGAACCGCAAGCAGCCGTTCCCGTCCGGATTCCTCCAGACGATCTCCGAAGGCTGGGCGCAGCGCCCCGAAGCCGTCGTGCCGCCGCGCATCGAGGCCGCGTACGCGGCACGCCGCCGCGATGCCCTCTCCGCCGTGTTCCCGGGCTCGCGACTGGTGATCCCGGCGGGCGACCTGAAGGTGCGCAGCAACGACACCGACTATCCGTTCCGTGCGCACACGGCGTTCGCGCACCTCACCGGTTGGGGCACGGATGCCGAGCCCGGCGCCGTGCTCGTCTTCGAACCCCGGCCCGGCGAGGGTCACGACGTCACCCTCTATTTCCGCGAGCGCGCCGACCGCACGACCGCGGAGTTCTACAGTGACGCGAGCGTCGGCGAGTTCTGGATCGGACCGCGCCCGTCACTGGATGAGGTCGCCGCCGATCTCGGCATCGCGACGGCCCACATCGATGCGCTCGAGCGCGCCGACGACGACCGCGTCGTCGAGGAGGACGCGGACCTCGACCGGGTCGTCTCCGAGCTCCGACTCCTCAAGGACGACTACGAGATCGCGCAGCTGCAGCTCGCGGTCGATGTGACCGCATCCGGATTCGATGACATCGTGCGCGAACTGCCGCGGATCATCGCGCACCCGCGCGGTGAGCGGATCGTGGAGGGAGTCTTCCACCTGCGCGCACGAAGCGATGGCAACGGCGAGGGGTACGACACGATCGCCGCATCCGGCGCGCACGCCTGCTACCTGCACTGGACGCGCAACGACGGCGCCGTTCGCCCGGGTGACCTGATGCTCGTCGACGCCGGCGTCGAGGTCGACAGCCTCTACACCGCCGACATCACCCGCACGATCCCGGTCGACGGTCGCTTCACCGACGTGCAGCGCCGCGTCTACGAAACGGTTCGCGAAGCGGCGGATGCGGCGTTCGCCGCGGCACGACCGGGAGTCCGGTTCCGCGAAGTGCACGCCGCGGCGATGGACGTCATCGCTCGCCGCGTCGCCGAATGGGGGCTCCTGCCGGTCACCGCCGAGGAAGCACTCGACGCCGACACGGGCGGGCAGCACCGGCGCTACATGGTCCACGGCACGAGCCATCACCTCGGGCTCGACGTGCACGACTGCGCTCAGGCGCGCCGGGAGATGTACTACGACGGTCTACTCGAACCCGGAATGGTCTTCACGATCGAACCGGGCCTCTACTTCCAGGCCGACGACCTCACGGGCCCGGCCGAGTATCGCGGAATCGGCGTGCGCATCGAGGACGACATCCTCATGACCGCCGACGGCCCGGTCAATCTGTCTGCCGGCATCCCCCGCACGGCCGACGAGATCGAGGAGTGGGTCGCGCGCCTGCGCGCGTAGGTTCTGGGCCCGGTCGCCGCCGTCAGCGGCGGCCGGCCGCCCCGGCTCGCGGCGTCAGGCGCGGTCGGCGCCCTGCGGCGTATCGCCCGTCCCGGGCGCGGGACGCGTGGGATCGATCCGCTCGCCGTACCGCGGCGGTGCCTGCTCGGGTCGCGCGGGCGCGGGGGGCGCATCGCCCGGCTCCGCGGGAACGGGGTGCGCGGGAAGCGGCGGCGCCGCGGGAGCCGAGTCGGCCGTCTTCGCCGCGCCCAGGGCGGCGCGTGCGCGGTGCACACTGGAGGCCATCACCCGAACGTCGTAGTGGTCGGCCACGACCTGCATCACCGACGCGAAATCGCGACGGCGGCGAACGATCGAGAACATCAGGATGCTCAGCAGCATCCCGATCGCAATGCCCACCAGCAACACACCGACGAAAGCCTGAATAGCCACGGTCGGCGTGCCGAGAACGAAGATGAAGGCGAACAGCACACCGAGAACGAGTCCGTTGACCGCGCCCGATCGCGCGGCCGTCGCGTAACCGAGGCGTCCGGTCACCCGCTCGATCGAGCGGAGCCCCTGACCGACGATCGCGATCTCCTTCGCGGGCACGTCCGCAGCGATGAGAGCGGATACCGCCTTCTGCGCTTTCTCGTACTGCGAGAACGACGCGACGGTCTCGCCCGCTTCCGCGGAACCGGCCGTGAACGGTGCACCCATGCTCATCCCCTCATCTTGTCACGCCCGCCTGCGCGTGCGCCCGGCACGTCGCGGCCGCCCGGTCTACGCTGGAACAGTGAGTACACAACGGGTCTTCGTCGCGCGCCTGGCCGGCTGCGCGGTCTTCGATCCGGTCGGGGACCGGCTCGGAAAAGTTCGCGATGTCGTCGTCATCTATCGAACGAACGATTCGCCGCGGGTGGTCGGCCTCGTGGTCGAGATCCCGGGTCGGCGTCACGTGTTCGTCTCGATCGGACGCGTCACGACGATCGAGACGGGTCAGGTCATCACGACCGGCCTCATCAACGTGCGCCGCTTCCAGCAGCGCGGCGGCGAGGTGCGCGTGCTCGCCGAACTCGTCGGCCGCAAGGTCACCTTCACCGACGGTTCCGGGCAGGCGGTCATCGAGGACGTCGCGATCGAACGCGACCGGATGGGCGCGTGGGACGTCGGCCAGGTCTTCCTCCGGAAGCCGAAGACGACCGCATCCCCGTTCGCCAAGGGCGCGACGACGTTCGCGCACTGGAACGACGTGCACGAGCGCCAGGCGCCCGGCGAGGCCCAGTCCGCCGAGCACCTCGTCGCCAGTTACTCCGAGCTGAAGGCCGCCGACCTCGCGAACACCCTTCTCGACCTTCCGCAGGAACGCCTGCTCGAGGTCGCCGAAGAACTTCCCGATGACCGCCTCGCCGACGCGCTCGAAGAGATGCCCGAAGAGGAGCAGGTGCACATCCTCGAGGCACTCGGTGAGGAGCGGGCCGCCGACATCCTCGATGCGATGGAGCCCGACGACGCGGCCGACGTGCTCGCGCAGCTCCCCGCCGACCAGCGCGAAGAGCTGCTCGATCTGATGGAACCCGACGAGGCCGACGACGTGCGCGCCCTGCTGCAGTACAGCCCCGACACGGCGGGCGGTCTGATGACGCCCGAGCCGATCGTGCTGTCGGCCGACAACACGATCGCCGAAGCGCTCGCGGTCATCCGCCGCCACGAACTGCATCCCGCCCTCGCGGCCGCGGTCTTCATCACCCTGCCCCCGTTCGAGACGCCCACGGGCCGGCTTCTCGGCATCGTGCACTTCCAGCGGATGCTGCGCTATCCCCCGCACGAGCGCCTCGGCGCCATGATCGACGACTCGATCGAGCCGGTGTCCGCGTCGGCATCCGCTCAGGAGGTCGCACGTCTCCTCGCCAGCTACAACCTCGTGTCGCTCCCGGTCGTGGACTCCGCGCACCGACTGGTGGGCGCGGTGAGCATCGACGACGTGCTCGACTACCTGCTGCCCGACGACTGGCGCACCGGCGACGCCGGCACGCCCGCAACCTCCGGCGTGAACGGGGTGCACACCTGATGGCCCGGTCCTCGCGAGCGCGGGTGCCTGCTCTCGACGCGCCCCGCGGCCGCTCCGTGATCATGAACCGTTCGCCGCAGCCCTCGCGCGACCGGTTCGGCCGATTCACCGAGTGGATCGCCCGGGCGATGGGCACCCCCTGGTTCCTGCTCGGGCTGAGCCTGTTCTGCGTGCTGTGGCTCATCTGGAACACGATGCTGCCGGCCCACCTGCGCTTCGACTCCGCCGACAACGGCTTCACCGCCCTGACCCTCGTGCTCTCCCTCCAGGCCTCCTACGCGGCGCCCCTCATCCTGCTCGCGCAGAACCGACAGGACGACCGCGACCGGGTGCAGATCGAGCAGGACCGGCAGCGCGCGGAGCGGAACCTCGCCGACACCGAGTACCTCGCTCGCGAGATCGTGGCCCTCCGGATGGCGATGACGGATGTGTCCAGCGAAGCGGTGACCCGCGATGTGCTGCGCGACGAGCTGAAGGCGCTCCTCGAAGACCTCGACGGCCGCGCGTCCGGCGAGTCCCTCGCCGTCACCGCCAAACGTGAGGAACGCCGCCGCCGCACCGAGCGCCGCGAGAAGGCCGAGCGGGACGCACGTGACCGCTGACGGCGATCTCGCCGGCGCGGTTCGGACAGCCGTCGGGGCTGTCATCGATCCGGAGCTGCGCCGACCGCTCGGCGAGCTCGACATGATCCGGAGCGTCACCGCGTCCGACGACCGGGTGCGGATCGAGATCGCCCTCACGATCGTCGGCTGCCCGGCGTCGGACCGCATCGAGCGGGACGTCCGGGCTGCCGCGGCCACGCTGCTGCCGGCGGAACGCATCGACGTCGAGCTGGGCGTCATGACCCCTGAGCAGCGGGCTGCGCTCACCGAACGCCTCCGGGGCGCCCGGGCGCGGGGCATCCCGTTCACCCGCGACAGTCTCACGCGCGTCATCGCGGTCACGAGCGGTAAAGGCGGCGTCGGCAAGTCCACGCTCACCGCCAATCTCGCCGTGGCGCTCGCGCGCACCGGCCGGTCGGTCGGGTTGGTCGACGCCGATGTGCACGGTTTCTCCATCCCGGGGCTGCTCGGACTCGTGGACGCCGCGGGCCGAACGGTGCGACCGACGAAGATCGACGACCTGATCGTGCCGCCGATCGCCCACGGTGTGAAGGTCGTCTCGATCGGGATGTTCCTGCGCGAGGGCGACGAGGGTCGCGCGGTCGCCTGGCGAGGGCCCATGCTGCACCGCACAGTGCAGCAGTTCCTGACCGACGTCTGGTTCGGCGATATCGACGTGCTGCTGATCGACATGCCTCCCGGCACGGGCGACATCGCGATCTCGGTCGGCCAGCTGCTTCCCCACGCCGACGTGCTCGTCGTGACCACCCCGCAGCACGCGGCGGCCGACGTCGCGGTACGCAGCGGCACCGTGGCCCGGCAGACCGGTCAGCGCGTCGTCGGCGTGGTCGAGAACATGGCGCCGATGACCCTGCCCGATGGCACCGTGCTCGATCTGTTCGGAAGCGGCGGCGGCGATGCGGTGGCCCGCGCGCTGTCGGCCGAGGGCGACGCCGTGCCACTGCTGGCGTCCGTGCCGCTCAGTCCCGCACTGCGCGCGGGCGGCGACGCGGGCCTTCCCGTCGTGCTGGCCGCCCCCGACGATCCGGCCGCTCGGGCGATCACGCACCTCGCCGAGCAGCTGGCCGCATCCGGCCCGTCCCTCGCGGGACGCGCCCTCCCGCTCGGAGTGCGCTGAGCCCTCAGGTGGCTTCGTTGTCGTAGGGGGGAATCTCGCCCTTGGGTAGGTCCCGTCGCTCCGGATTCGTCGCGACCATTGTCGCCGCCGTGCCCGCCGCCCGGACCGTCGCCGTCGGCGGATCGTCGAGCAGTGCTTCGCGGATGATGCGACGCGGGTCGTACTGGCGCGGGTCGAGCTTGCGCCAGTCGACGTCGTCGAACTCGGACCCCATCTCGTCCTGCACGCGCGTCTTCGCGCCGCGCAGGAAGTCGCGGGTGCGCGCCGTCGCCCGGGCGAGGGCCTCGGCGTACCCGGGCAGCCGCTCGGGCCCGATGAGGAGCGCGGCAATCACGCCGATCAGCAGCAGCTTCTCGATCGTTAGCCCGAAGAACATGCCTCCAGATTACCGCCGCGCCTGCCGGTCGACGGCCGCCCGCGCGCATAGGCTGACGGCGGAGGAAGCATGCCCGGACACGACGCCAGCGACAGGTTCGCCCACGAGGCCATCATCGAACCCGAACACATCGCACGCGCACGCACACACGCCCTGGAGATCGGCGCCGACCCCATCAGCGCTCGCGTCGGCGCGCAGGTCGCGGTGCTCGCGGCCGCATCCCGCGCACTGAACATCGTGGAGATCGGCACCGGCGCGGGAGTGTCGGGACTGTGGCTGCTGCACGGTGCGCCGCGCGCCATCCTCACCACCATCGACAAAGAGCCGGAGCACCTCGCGACCGCTCGCCGCGCGTTCTCGGATGCCAAGGTTCCGCCCGCACGCGCCCGGTTCATCACGGGGCGGGCGTCCGACGTCCTCCCCCGCATGAACGAGGCGTCCTACGACATCGTGTTCGTGGACGCGGATCCGGATGGCGTCATCGAGTACGTCGAACATGGACTCCGGCTGGTTCGCCCGGGCGGTCTCGTCCTCGTGCCGCGAGTGCTGGCCGGCGGCGCGGTTGCCGATCCTGTGCGCCGGGAACCGATCACGAGCGCCTACCGTTCGCTCATCCAGGAGACCCAGGGTTCCCCCGCGGTCATCGGCGCACTGTCGATCGTCGGCGAGGGCCTCCTGCAGCTCACGACGATCGACGAGAACCGCGCGTAACGCACCCGCATGACACGACGAACGGCCGGCCCTTTTCGGGACCGGCCGTTCGGCGTATGAAGAAGTGAATGATCGGCTCAGGCGCCGACGACCTCGCTCAGCACGCCGTGCAGTTCCTTGGCTTCGGCGTCGTTGACCGAAACGACCAGACGGCCGCCCCCTTCGAGCGGAACGCGAACGATGATGAGGCGCCCCTCCTTCACAGCCTCCATCGGGCCGTCCCCTGTTCTCGGCTTCATGGCTGCCATCGTGGCTCCCTTTCGTGGATGTCGTGAACCTTAAGTTTATCGTCCCGCGGGGAACTCGCGGACGCCGTCCACATATGGGGCGTATTCTCGCCGCCATCTTGCGTCATGGGATGCGGCGGAACGTCACGGAATGCGCCAGAACGTGTTCGCGAGACCGTACATGTTGTAGATCCACCACCATTGCCCGCCGAGGCCGGCGACGAGCACCACGATCCGCCACGCCGTGCTCCGCGGCACCGCGAGGGCGCCCCACAGCGGAGTCACCGGTAGGAGGAGGCGGAAGATGCTCGACTGGGGGAAGAACACCGCGAGCAGGTAGAGCAGGTATGCCGCACTCCAGAGGCGGATCTCGACTCCCAGCCGGCGAACCGGCGCCGCGAACAGGAGAGCGGCCGCGACGCCGACGATCAGCAGTCCGAGCACGACGTAGCCGAGCACGACGGGCCACCCCCACTGCTCCGCCCAGAACCGGGTCGCCTCGAGGAAGCCGTCGAAGGGGAAGAACTGGCCCGGAGAATCCGGGATCCAGTTGCGGCGCCAGGCCAGCTCGGTCGCCAGATAGGCGCTGGCATCGCCGGTCACGATTGCCGCGATCACCTGCCACGAGAAGCCGACGACCGCCGCCCACAGCCCCAACGCGACGATGTGCACGACCTCGCGCGCGGGAAGCGGCTCGACCCGGCGGCGGAACCAGCGCCAGATGCCGAATAGCGCGAGGAACAGCGAGAACGCGAGCACCCCGGGTCGGGTGAAGCCCATCACCGGGACGAGCAGGTACAGCCACGCGTAGCGTCGCCGCATCACGAGCAGGAGCGCGAGGAACAGCCAGAACAGGAAGAGCGACTCGGCGTAGCCGACTTGGAAGAGCGCCGCCAGAGGCCCCGCCGCGAAGAATACGACCGCCCACGTCGCGGCGCTCCGGTCCAGGCGCAGCCGCAGCATCCGGTACAGCGCCCAGGACGCCCCGTATCCCGCCACGAGGGAGATGAGCACGGCGGCCACACCCCAGCCGCCGAGCACCGTGCCGAGCGCCCCCGCGAGGAACGGGTACAGCGGCATGAACGCCCACTGGTTCTCGGCGACGAGTCCCGTGTCGGTCAGCGGCAGCTGCGCCGGGTAGCCGTTCACGGCGACGAACCAGTACCAGGTCGAATCCCACCCCATCGCGAGATCGCCGACCGTGGCGTTCGCTCCGAATCGCGACGTCGGACCCGACAGTGCGGCCGCCGCGACGAAGAATCCCGTCGTCACCGCGCGCGCCGCGAGGTACAGGATGCCGATGCGGAGCGCCGCCGGCCAGCCCGCCCAGCGCGCAGCGAGGCGTGTGGTCAGCGGGTCAGCCACGTGCGGAGTCCGCGTTCGACGTCCTCGATCTGAGCGAGCGGCACGGCCTCCTCGTCGTGGTGGGCGAGGCTCGGGTCGCCGGGACCGTAGTTCACGGCCGGCACCCCGAGCGCCGAGAACCGCGCGACGTCGGTCCAGCCGTACTTCGGGCGCGGTACGCCGCCAACGGCCTGGAGGAACTCCTTCGCGAGCGGCGCGTCGAGTCCGGGCCGCGCTCCGTCGGCGCGGTCGACCACATCCACCTCGAACCCGGCGAACACGTCGCGCACGTGCTCCTCCGCTTCGTCGACCGAGCGGCTCGGCGCGAACCGGTAGTTGACCTCGATCTCGCAGAGGTCCGGGATGACGTTGCCGGCGATGCCCCCGCTGATGCGCACCGCGTTCAGACCCTCGCGGTACTCCAGCCCCTCCACCTCGATGGTGCGGGGGCGGTACTCCGCGAGCCGGCTGAGAACAGGGGCCGCCGCGTGCACCGCATTCTCGCCGATCCACGCCCGCGCGCTGTGTGCGCGCACCCCGTGCGTGCGGACGATCGCGCGCAGGTTGCCGTTGCATCCGCCCTCGATGCGGCCGTTCGACGGTTCGCCGAGGATGGCGAAATCACCGGCGAAGAGATCGGGGCGGGTGCGGGAGAGCCGCGTCAAGCCGTTGAGGTCGGCATCCACCTCCTCGTGGTCGTACCACATCCATGTGATGTCGGCCCGGGGGTCGGTGAGCTCTGCCGCGAGGTGCAGTTGCACGGCGACGCCCGCCTTCATGTCGACCGTGCCGCGCCCCCAGAGCGACGGGACGCCGTCGATGTCGGCGAAGCGGGTGGGAAGGTTGCGATTGATCGGAACGGTGTCGATATGACCGGCGATCACGACGCGCTGAGCGCGACCGCGATCGGTCCGCGCGACGATCGTGTCGCCGTCGCGGTAGACGTCGAGGTGCGGCAGGGCGCTGACCGCATCCGCGATCATGTCGGCGAGCGTCGTCTCGTCGCCGGACACGCTCGGAACGTCGCAGATCAGGCGGGTGAGCTCGATCGAGCTCAGGGACAGATCGAGCTCGGGCATGCCGTCCACTCTAGCGAGCGCTGATCGACGCGCGTGCGAGGCCGATAGCCTGGTGCCGTGACGGAACAGCGAGCGATATCAGGCACGGGACTGGCAACGACGAGCGAAGACGGGACGGTCCTCGACACCTGGTTCCCGCGGCCGCGGATCGACGCGGGCGATTCCCCCGCCGACGCGGACGCCGCCGCGCAGGAGCTGCGCGAGTTCGAGGGCGCCGACGAGCGCCGTCGCGTGACGCGCACGATCGTCACCGTGCGGATCGATCCGGATGCGGCGCCCGCATCCACCCCCGATGCCTACCTCCGACTCCACGCCCTGTCGCACCGCCTCGTGCGTCCCGGCGAGGTGAACCTCGACGGGATCTTCGGGCACCTGCCGAATGTCGCGTGGACGAACGCGGGACCCGTGCATCCGGATGTCGCCGCCGCGCGACGACCGGCCCTGCTGGCGGCCGGCATCCAGGTGCAGAGCCTCGACAAGTTCCCGCGGCTCCTCGACTACGTGACCCCGCCGGGCGTGCGCATCGCGGATGCCTCGCGGGTGCGCCTGGGCGCGTACCTCTCCCCCGGCACCACCGTGATGCACGAGGGGTTCGTGAACTTCAACGCCGGTACCCTCGGCACCTCGATGGTCGAAGGACGCATCTCGCAGGGCGTCGTGGTCGGCGATGGCAGCGACATCGGCGGCGGCGCGTCCATCATGGGCACGCTGTCCGGCGGCGGCACGCACCGTGTGTCGATCGGATCCCGCACCCTGCTCGGCGCCAACGCCGGGATCGGCATCTCGCTCGGCGACGACTGCGTAGTCGAGGCCGGCCTCTACGTCACGGCCGGCTCCAAGATCGTGCTCGCCGACGAAGCGCCCGGCGCGGACGGCGCCCGCCCCACGGCCAAGGGAGCCACCCTCTCCGGCCGGAACGGTCTGCTCTTCCGCCGGAACTCGCTGAGCGGAGCGATCGAAGTCGTCCGCCGCGCCGGCGTCGGCGTCACCTTGAACGAAGCGCTGCACGCATGAGCGGGCGGCTGAAGAAGAAGCTCTACAACGCCGAACTCGCCCGTCTTCAGGCCGAACTCGTCGAGATGCAGGCCTGGGTGCAGCGCAACGGCGCGCGCATCGTGGTCATCTTCGAAGGGCGGGATGCGGCGGGCAAGGGCTCGACGATCACGCGCGTCGCGCAGTACCTGAACCCCCGCGTCACCCGGATCGTCGCGCTGCCCGCGCCGACCGAACGGGAGAAGTCCCAGTGGTACTTCCAGCGGTACGTGCCGCACCTGCCCGCGGCCGGCGAGATCGTGCTGATGGACCGCTCCTGGTACAACCGGGCCGGCGTCGAGCACGTGATGGGGTACTGCACGCCCGACGAGTACCACCGGTTCCTGCATCAGGCGCCGCTGTTCGAGCGGATGCTGGTCGAAGACGGCATCCTGCTTCTGAAGTACTGGTTCAGCGTGTCGGACGTCGAACAGGAGAAGCGGTTCCGCTCGCGGGCGGAAGACCCCATGCGGCGCTGGAAGCTCAGCCCGAACGACGTCATGTCGATCACCAAGTGGGAGGACTACTCCCGGGCGAAAGACGCGATGGTGCTGCACACCGACATCCCCGAAGCGCGCTGGCACGAGGTCGACAACGAGGACAAGCGCCGCGGGCGGATCAACATGATCCACCATCTGCTCGGCGCCATCCCGTGGACCCCCGTGCCGCACGAGCACATCGACATCCCGGAGCGCCCCGCATCCGGAGGCTACGAGCGCCCGCCTCGCGAAGAGCTGGGCCTGGGACTCGTCCCCGACCACGCCGCAGAGCTGTCCTGACCCGAACGAACGAACGCGCCGGGTGCGTGATCCGCACCCGGCGCGTTCTGTTTCGTCGCGATCAGAACATGATCGACAGGGCGAAGTTCCAGACGCAGATGAACACGAGCATCCCGAGGCTGTAGAGGATCGACGCCCGGAGGATCTCGCTCTCCCGGCCCGACAGGCCCACGGCCCCCGCCGCGATGGCGATGGATTGCGGCGAGATGACCTTCGCCGTATTGCCACCCGCGGTGTTCGCCGCGACGAGCAGAGCGGGGTCCGCTCCGATGCCGGATGCGGTCGCCACCTGCAGCGGCCCGAACAGCGTGTTGTTGTTGACGACCGAGCCGGTGAGGAACACACCGATCCAGCCGATGATCGGGGCGAGCAAGGGGAAGACCGGTCCCGCCGCCGCGAGTGCGGCACCCATCGAGGCGGATCCGCCGGAGAAGTTCGCGATGTTCGCGAGCATCAGGATCAGGGCGATCAGCACGAGCGCCTGCCAGAGCTCGCGAAGCGTTCGACCGAGCTCGACCCAGAGGTCGCGCCATCCGAGCGCCCGCGTCGTCAGGAAGGAGACGATGACGGCCAGCAGGATCGCCGTACCGGTCGCGTTGAGCGGTGTGAAGCTCCACGCCGCGGTGATCAGGTCGCCGTTCGGCCGGGTTCCGGCACCGGACAGCCCCGGGATCGCCCAGGTGAATACCGTTCCCGCGAGCGGACCGGCCGCCGCGCCCGTCGCCGGGTTGGCCGCGGCGAACAGCGCCTTGAAGGCCGGGATGCTCCACACGAAGATGAACGCCGTGAGGATGTAGAACGGGCTCCACGCGACCACGATGTCTCGCACCGAGTGACGCTCGGGAGTGGGCACCGCGGCGCCGTCCTCCCGGAAGATGCGCCGTGGCTGCCAGACGCGACCGAGCAGGAACACCGCGACCATCGTGCCGAGGCCCGCGCCGATGTCAGCGAGCTCCGGGCCGAGGAACCACAGCACGCCGGCCTGGATGCCGCTGAACACCAGGCTGACCACGAGCGTGGCGGGCCAGGTCTCTTTGAGTCCGCGCCAGCCGTCGAGGATCATCACGAGCAGGAACGGGATCAGCAGCGTCAGAGGCTGGAGCAGCAGCACCATCATGCGCGAGAGCTCGTGCACGTCGAGACCCGTGACCTGGGCGGCCACGATGACCGGGATGCCGATGGCGCCGTACGCGCCGGCTCCGGCGTTCGCGACGAGCGAGACCATGGCGGCCTTGACCGGCCGGAACCCCAGCTGAACGAGCAGGGCCGCGCAGATCGCGATCGGCACACCGAAGCCGGCCGCACCCTCCAGGAACGCGCCGAAGGCGAAGCTGATCAGCAGCACCTGGATGCGCTGGTCCTGAGAGACACCGCCGATCGAGGATCGGATGACGGCGAACCGGCCGCTGGCGACAGCCAGGCGGTACAGCCAGACGGCCATGACGATGATGAACGCGATCGGCCAGATCGACGTCAGGAAGCCGAGAACGCCGGCGCCGGCCACGGCCGGTGCGGGCATGCCGAACACCGCGAGCGCGACCACGATCTCGACCACGAGCGCGATCGCAGCCGCGACCATGCCCTTGAGTTTGAAGACCACGAGCCCCAGCAGGAACACCAGGATCGGAATTGCGGCCACCACCGCCGACAGGAGCGCGTTACCGAGCGGGTCCGTCGTCTGAATCCACATGGGAGTCACCTTTCACGTCGCGCGTTGCGACCAGGACTCACGCTATGGGGTTTGAATCCGCTGTGAATAGGATGTGCGCCGTGAAAACTGGCGTGTCGCGACATCGGTGCCGCGAACGCCGGTACGCGCCGGTGAGCGTCAGCCCAGACCGGGGTAATTGCGCTCGGGTGCTCCCGTGTACAGCTGCTGCGGACGGCCGATCTTGCTCTGCGGATCGGTGTTGAGCTCCCGCCAGTGCGCCAGCCATCCGGGCAGACGCCCGATCGCGAACAGCACGGTGAACATGCGCGTCGGAAAGCCCATCGCCTTGTAGATCACGCCGGTGTAGAAATCGACGTTGGGATACAGACGACGCTCCTTGAAGTAGTCGTCACTGAGCGCGATCTCCTCGAGCTCCTTGGCGAGGTCGAGAAGCGGGTCGCTGACACCGAGCTCGGCGAGCACCTCGTCGGCGGATTCCTTCACGAGCTTCGCGCGCGGGTCGTAGTTCTTGTACACGCGGTGCCCGAAGCCCATGAGCTTCACACCGTCTTCCTTGTTCTTCACCCGCTCGACGAAGCGTTCGACGCTCTCGCCCGAGTCGCGGATGCGGCCGAGCATGTCGAGTACGGCCTCGTTCGCGCCGCCGTGCAGGGGCCCGGAGAGGGCGTTGATGCCGGCCGAGATCGACGAGAAGATGTTGGCGCCGGTCGAGCCCACGAGCCGGACGGTCGACGTCGACGCGTTCTGCTCGTGGTCTTCGTGAAGGATCAGCAGACGCTCGAGGGCGCGCGACATGACCGGGCTGATCTCGTAGCGCTCGCTCAGCACGCCGAAGTTCAGCTTCAAGAAGTTGTCGACGAAACTCAACGAGTTGTCGGGGTACAGGAACGCCTGACCGACGCTCTTCTTATGCGCGTACGCGGCGATGACGGGCAGCTTCGCCAGCATCCGGACCGTGTTCAATTCGACATGCTCGGGGTTGTGCGGGTCGGACTGGTTCTCGTAGTAGGTCGAGAGCGCCGCGGTCGCGGCTGACAGCACCGACATCGGGTGCGCGGTGTGCGGCAGAGCGGAGAAGAACCGCTTCAGGTCTTCGTGGAGCAGCGTGTGCCGGCGGATGCGGTTATCGAAGTCGGCGAGTTCGCTCGCCGAGGGCAGCTCGCCGTAGATGAGGAGCCAGGCGACCTCGAGGTAGGTCGAGTTCTTCGCGAGCTGCTCGATCGGGTACCCGCGGTAGCGCAGAATGCCCTCGTCGCCATCGATGTAGGTGATCGCGGACTTCGTGGCGGCGGTGTTGACGAACCCATAGTCGAGCGTCGTGTGCCCGGTTTGACGCGTCAGCGTCGAGACGTCGATGCTCGGGGCGCCATCGGTGCCGTGGAGCACGGGCAGATTGGCCGTACGACCTCCGACGGTGAGAGTTGCGTTCTCCTGCGGCGAATCGGCATCGCTCATGGCGCCTCCTTGCGGTCGATGGTCGTCAGGGGACCTCCGGATGGGGGTCCGCTCCGGCGCGCTTTGTGTGGGGCGCGTCGAGACGTTCTACAGCCTAGCCGGGGTGGCGGCCAACCATAGAAACCTCCAAGGGATCGGAGAATCGCTTGGAGAACTTCTACGAGCAGGACGAAAGTCGCTGCGCGGCGGCGGCGATCCGTTCGTCGCTCGCCGTGAGCGAGAGGCGGATGTGACGTGTGTGATGCGCGCCGTAGAAGTGCCCGGGACCGCTCAGGATGCCGAGCTCCGCGAGTCGTCCGACGCTCGCCCACGCGTCTTCGTCGAGCGTCGCCCAGAGGTACAGGCCGGCCTCGCTACGATCGATCCGGAAGCCGTAGGCCTCGACCGCGGGCTTCAGCACGGCGCGACGCCGGGCGTAGCGCTCCTTCTGCTCCCGCACGTGCGCGTCGTCGGCGAGAGCCACGATCATCGCCGCCTGCACGGGTGCGGGCGGGATGAGCCCGAGGTGCTTCCGCGCTGTCAGCAGCCGCGCGACGACGGCGGAATCACCCGCGAGGAAGGCCGCTCGGTATCCGGCGAGATTCGACTGCTTGCTGAGCGAGTAGACCGACAGCACGCCGGTCGGGTCTCCCCCGGTGACCGCAGGATCGAGCACCGACGGCACCGGCCGAGTGTCCCAGGGTGCCTCCCACCCGAGCTCGGCGTAGCACTCATCGCCCACGAGGACCGCTCCGAGTTCGGCCGCCCGCTCACGCGCGCGTCGAAGAGCCGCCACATCCCACACCCGCCCGTCGGGGTTGCCGGGCGAGTTGATCCAGACGAGCCGGGTGTGCGCCGGCCACTCCGCCGGGTCGTCGGACGCGACGGGCTCCGCACCGACGAGCCGGGCGCCGACCTCGTAGGTCGGGTACGCGGCACGCGGGTGCACGACAGCATCCGCCGGTCCGAGTCCGAGAAGAAGCGGCAGCAGGGCGACGAGTTCTTTTGACCCGATCGTCGGCAGGACGTTCGCGGGCGTGAGCCCGAAGACACCGCGTCGACGGCGGTACCAGTCGACGATGGCCTCGCGCAGCGGCGGGGTGCCGGCCGTCAGCGGGTACGCATGCGCGTCGGTCGCCGCGGCGAGGGCGTCGGCGATCAGACGGGGCGTCGGGTCGACCGGCGAACCGATCGACAGGTCCACGATCCCGTCGGGGTGCGCGCGGGCGATGTCCGCGTAGGGAGCGACCGCATCCCAGGGGTAGTCGGCGAGGTGGGCGACCCCCACGACCGGCCCTACTCGCCCTGCGGCGGAAGCGCCGCGATGAACGGGTGATCCTTGGGGATCACGCCCACCTTGGCAGCACCACCGGGCGACCCGACCTCGTCGAAGAACTCGACGTTGGCCTTGTAGTAGTCCTGCCACTCGGCCGGCAGATCGTCTTCGTAGTAGATGGCCTCGACCGGGCAGACGGGCTCGCAGGCCCCGCAGTCGACGCATTCGTCCGGGTGGATGTACAACGAGCGTTCGCCCTCGTAGATGCAGTCGACAGGGCACTCGTCGATGCAGGCACGATCCTTGACATCAACGCACGGGAGAGCGATCACATACGTCACGGGTTCGAGTCTAGTTCGCCTCGGAGCGGACTCGACCGACGCCGCGCAGGTCGGGCCACGCGACGACGAGCGCCGTGACCAGCGGCACGCCGGCCATCCAGACGAGGGCAAGGATCTCGTTCTGCTGCGTGAACAGCACGGAACCACCCGGGGAGGGCTGCGAGAAGAAGTAGGTCGCCAGCATCATGCCGCCGCCGCCCGCGAGCGCGGCCCAGCGGTCGCCGGTGAGCAGACGGAGCGCGACGACGAGGGCTGCCGAGCCGGCGAGGCCGAGCATCAGGCCGACCGGCACGACGCCGAGGAACGAGGAATGCGCGAGCGAGCCGGCTGCGCCGTACACGACGCCGACGACGAGGGCGATCGCCCAGGCGGCGACACGGGAGAAACGAGAATCCACCCGCGGAGTCTATGCTGCGCCGCCCGTGCGCGTATGCCGCACGTGTCCGCTCGCCCGTCGAGATGAGGGGAATCAGCCGAGCAGAGGGGGTTTCGGCGCGAATTGCCCTCGGCCCGGCAGATCGCCCTCGTCTCAGGAAGCCGCACGGGGACTTACGCGCGGTGCTCGCTCCCGCGGGCGCTGGCGTGGGGATCGCTCGGGGCGCGGTCGGTCCCACCGCGAGGCGACCGACCGCTCAGGCGGCCCAGCCGAGGAGGCGCAGCAGCGCCGCGACGACGGCGGCCGCAGCGACCACCACGAGGAACGGCGCCCGCAGCGCCAGCAGCACCCCCGCCACCACGAGGGCGGGCAGCCGCGCATCGATCTCGATCGCCTGACCCGCACCGAGCGCCTGCACGGCGACCAGCGCGCCGAGGAGGGCGACCGTCAGCAGATCGGCGATCCGGGCCGGGCGCGGCGCCTCGATGAAGCGTGTCGGGATGAGGTACCCGACCGTTTTGAGCACGACGCAGACGATGGCGGCGATCAGCACCGCGTTCCACAGGGTCATTCGCTCGACTCCCGATGCGGAGGGCGCGCGCCCGCCGGCCGATCCCACCAGTTGAACCAGCCCACGACGAGGGCGACCACCGCCGCGAGCAGGACCGGCACGCCGGGCATGAGGGCCGGGGTGAGAACGGTCGCGACGACGGCGGCCGCCACGCCCACGGCGATCGCCTGACACCCCCGCAGGCGCGGCCAGAGCAGTGCGAGGAACGCGGCCGCGGCCGCCGCATCCAGTCCGTACGCCCGCGGGTCGCCGAGCACATCGCCGAGGAGCGCGCCGAGGAGGGTCGAGAGGTTCCAGCCCAGGTAGATGCCGATGCCGGTGACCCAGAACCCCCACATCCTCGCGCGGGGCTGCGTCTGGGCGAGAGCGACCGCGGTGGACTCGTCGATGGTGAACGGAGCGGCGAGAGCCTTGCGCCAGAACCCGCCACCCACGACGGGCGACATCCGCATCCCGTACGCGACGTTCCGCACCCCGAGGAGCGCCGACGAGGCGATCGCGGCGGGAGCGGCCGCGAGTCCGCCGGCCGCGATCACTCCGACGAACGCGAACTGCGACCCGCCGGTGAACATGAGGAGGCTGAGCACGCAGGTCTGCCATACGTCGAGCCCCGAGGCGACCCCGAGCGCACCGAACGAGATGCCGTACGCGCTTGTGGCGAGGGCGACGGCGAGTCCCTGACGGGTCGCCCGGCGGACGTCATCCGCATCCGCAGTTCTGCCCATCCTTCGAGCCTAGCCAGGACCTGAGGAAGAGCGACAGAATCGCCGACCCGAGGAGAAACGACCGAGCCGAGGACGTTCCGTGACGGAATATCCTCGGCTCGGCCGAATGCCCTCTCGCGAGCGGCGGCCCGTGGGGTCAGGCGTTCGCGTCCTGGCGCTTCAGACGGCTGGCGTTGCGGCCGCGGACGGTCGCGTCGAGCTCGACCTTGCGGATGCGGACGACCTCGGGGGTGACCTCGACGCATTCGTCGTCGCGGGCGAACTCGAGGCTCTCCTCCAGCGTCAGCAGGCGCGGCGGCGTCATCGACTCGAAGGAGTCGGAGCTCGCCGCGCGCATGTTGGTGAGCTTCTTCTCACGCGTGATGTTCACGTCCATGTCATCGGCGCGCGAGTTCTCGCCGACGACCATGCCTTCGTAGACCTCCTGCGTGGGCTGCACGAAGAACGACATGCGCTCCTGCAGACCGATGATCGCGAAGGGGGTGACGACACCCGAGCGGTCGGCGACGATCGAGCCGTTCTGACGGGTCGTGATCTGACCCGCCCACGGCTCGTAGCCGTGCGAGATCGCGTTCGCGATGCCGGTGCCGCGCGTCGTGGTGAGGAACTCGGTGCGGAAGCCGATGAGGCCGCGCGAGGGGACGATGAACTCCATGCGCACCCATCCGGTGCCGTGGTTCGTCATGTTCTCCATGCGACCCTTGCGGGCGGCCAGCAGCTGCGTGATCGCGCCGAGGTACTCCTCGGGAGCGTCGATCGTGAGGTGCTCGAACGGCTCGTGGACCTTGCCGTCGACCTGCTTGGTGACCACCTGCGGCTTGCCGACGGTCAGCTCGAAGCCTTCGCGGCGCATGTTCTCGACGAGGATGGCGAGAGCCAGCTCACCGCGACCCTGCACCTCCCACGCGTCGGGACGACCGATGTCGAGCACGCGGATCGAGACGTTACCGATGAGCTCGCGGTCGAGGCGGTCCTTGACCATGCGGGCGGTCAGCTTGTGCCCCTTGACCTTGCCCATGAGCGGCGACGTGTTCGTGCCGATGGTCATCGAGATCGCCGGGTCGTCGACGTGGATCTGCGGCAGCGGGCGCACATCTTCGGGGTCGGCGATCGTCTCACCGATCGTGATGTCTTCGAATCCCGCGATCGCGACGATGTCGCCGGGGCCCGCCGACTCGGCCGGGTAGCGCTCGAGGGCGCGGGTCTTCAGGAGCTCGGTGATGCGAGCGTTGCTGGTCGAGCCGTCGGCGCGCACCCAGGCGACCGTCTGGCCCTTCTTCAGCGTGCCGTTGAAGACGCGGAGGAGCGCGAGGCGGCCGAGGAACGGCGAGGAGTCGAGGTTCGTGACCCACGCCTGGAGCGGTGCGTCGTCGTCGTACGACGGTGCCGGCACGTGCTCGATGATCGCCTCGAAGAGCGGCTCGAGGTCGTCGTTGTCGGGCAGCGCGCCGTTCTCGGGGCGGTTGCGCGAGGCGGCGCCGGCGCGACCGGATGCGTACACGACCGGCACGTCGAGGAGTGCGTCGACGTCGAGGTCGGGCACGTCGTCCTGCAGGTCGGAGGCGAGTCCGAGGAGCAGGTCGTGCGCCTCTTCTTCGACCTCGGCGATACGCGCGTCGGGGCGGTCGGTCTTGTTGACGAGCAGGATGACCGGGAGCTTGGCCTCGAGGGCCTTGCGGAGCACGAAGCGCGTCTGCGGCAGCGGCCCTTCGCTCGCGTCGACGAGCAGCACGACACCGTCGACCATCGACAGGCCGCGCTCGACCTCACCACCGAAGTCGGCGTGACCGGGGGTGTCGATCACGTTGATCGTGATCGGCTCGTCGGTGTGCTCGCCGTTGTAGGTGATCGTCGTGTTCTTCGCGAGGATCGTGATGCCCTTTTCGCGCTCGAGATCGTTCGAGTCCATGGCGCGTTCTTCCATGTGCTCGTGCGAGCCGAACGACCCGGTCTGTCGAAGCATGGCATCGACCAGAGTGGTCTTGCCGTGGTCGACGTGGGCGACGATCGCGACGTTTCGCAGATCGGAGCGGAGGGCGCGCGCCATAAGAGTTCCTTGCAAAGATTAGGGGTTTCGCCGGGATCCGGCCCTTCCAGCCTACCGCAGGCGGCCGAGAGGAGCCCGGGAGCCCGCCGCAGACGCAGAACGGGGCGGGATTCCGAAGAATCCCGCCCCGTTCCGGCCGGTCATGAAGACCGGGCCGGTGTTACTTCTTCCAGCCGACCAGCGTCCAGTCGACCGTGGCGGAGACGCCGAACATCGTCGCGCCGTAGTTGACGAGACCCTGCTTGACGGCCCAGACCTCGGGCAGCGGGGCGATCGGGACGATCGGCACGTACGACCAGATCGTCTTGTTGATCTCCTGGGCGATCTCGATGCGCTTCGCCGGGTCGAGCTCCTCGTTGGCCTGCGTCCACAGGTCTCCGAGCGACTCGTCGGTCGTGCCGGTGAAGTTCTGGCCAGAGTCCAGCGGGTAGACGATCGCTTCGGTCGAGGAGATCGGGAAGGCCGTGCCCTGCCACGAGAAGGAGACCATCTCGTAGTTGCCGGGGATCACGTAGTCGCTGAAGTACTGCGCGGCCGGAACCGTCGTCAGCTCCACCGGGATCCCGAACTCACCGAGGTCGGCCTGCACCTGCTCGGCACGCTGGATGTTCGTCGCGGTGTCGGCGGGAACGGTGATGGTGAGCGTCAGCGGCGCACCATCCTTGGTCCAGGAGTCGCCATCCTTCGTGTAGCCGGCGTCACCGAGGAAGCCCTCGGCGGCTGCGGGGTCGAGCGGAAGTGCGTCGTCTTCGTACCCGTCCTGGCCCTCCATGAAGATGTAGGAGCCCTGGGTCACAGCCGGCACGCCGACCGGCGTGTTGGCCGCGGCCGCGATCTGCTCGCGGTTGACGATCGAGGCGATGGCCTTGCGGACGTTGACGTCCGCGAGCGGCCCTTCCTTGGCGTTCATGGTGAGGTGCGTCCACGTCAGGCCGTTCGTGGCCTGGATCTCCGCGTCAGATCGCGCCTGGGCCGTCGCGTAGAGGTCGGCGTTGGCCGAGATCTCGAGCGCGTCGATCTCCTGGTTGGCGAACGAGGAACCCTGCTGGTCCTGGCTGACGACCTTGAAGAGGATCGTGTCGAGCTTGGGCTTGTCGCCCCACCAGTTCGGGTTGGGCGTGAGGGTCACGACCTGACCGGTCTGGTCGATGTCGGAGATCACGTACGGTCCCATCGACGGCATCGCCTTCGTGAGGTAGCCCTCGTTGAACGCGGTGGGGTCGGAGGCGATGGATGCCGGCAGCACGAGGCCCAGCAGACCCTGCCAGTCGGCGTACTTCGTGCTGAACGTGATGATCACGTCGAACTCATCGGTGCCCTGCTCGATCGACGAGATCTGGTCCCAGCCGGTCGTCGACACGGAGAGGAAGGCCTCGTTCGAGCCGTTGTTGGCCTGCCAGGTGGCCTGCCAGTCGGCGACCGTGATCGGCGTGCCGTCTTCCCAGACCGCATCCGGGTTGAGCTTCATCTCGACGACCTGCGGGTCTTCGCTGCTGAGCTCGACCGACGAGGCGTAGTCCTCGTTGAGAACGGGCTCGCCATCCGTCGTGATCTTGATCGGACCGCCCTGCGTTGCCGCGAGGATGGTGTTCGTGTCGACGTCGTTGCCGTCGATCTCGAGGTTGTTGTAGTTGACCGGCAGCGCGCCGACCGCGAGGTTGAGCGTGCCGCCGTCCTGGATCTCGTCGGCGGTCGCCGCGTCCCAGTCGACGGTGGGCAGGTCTGCCGCGCTCGTGCTGGCGCTCGGGGCGGCCGTGTTACCGGCCGCGCATCCCGAGATCAGCAGAGCAGCCGCACCGACCATGGCCAGAGCGCCGAGTGTCCTGGCCCTTCGTGTCCTCATCATGTGATCGTTTCCTCTCGTGTTCCTTGTGTTACCTCGGCGCCGTGGTGCCTTCACCGGGGGGTTCATGACGCGTCGGCCAGTGCCGCCTGTTCCACCAACGCGGAGCGATCCACGTGATGGCAGGCGACCTGTGCGCGACCGTGCGCGGCGAGTTGCGGGTCGGACTCGCGGCAGCGCGTGCGCGCGCTCTCGTCGAGCAGCGCGTACAGCGGGCAGCGGGTGCGGAACCGGCATCCCTCGATCTCCTGCGTCGGGCTGGGCAGATCGCCGTTCAGCAGGATGCGCGTGCGCTGCCTCTCGATCGTCGGGTCCGGGATCGGAGCCGCGGAGATGAGGGCTTTCGTGTAGGGATGCCGGGGGGTGTGGAAGATCTCGGCGATCGGACCCTGCTCGACGATCCGACCGAGGTACATCACCGCGACGTCGTCGGCGATCTGGCGGACGACCGCCAGATCGTGCGCGACGAAGAGGTACGACAGGCCGAGGCGGTCCTTGAGGTCTTCGAGCAGGTTGATGACGCCGGCCTGCACCGACACGTCGAGCGCCGATACGGGCTCGTCGAGGATGAGCACCGCCGGGTTGGTCGAGAGCGCGCGTGCGATGCCGAGGCGCTGACGCTGGCCGCCGGAGAACTCGTGCGGGTACCGATCGGCCATGGCCGGGTCGAGTCCGACGAGCTCGAGCAGCTCGGTGACGCGCGCGTCACGCTCCGCCTTCGCCGCTCCCTGCACCCACAGCGGCTCGGTGATGACCTCACCGACCGGCAGGCGCGGGTCGATAGCGCCCATCGGGTCTTGGAAGACGATCTGGACACCCGGACGCAGCGCGTTGATCTCCCGCTTCGTGGCGGATCCGACGTCGGTTCCCTGGATGCGGATGCTGCCGGACTGCGGCGCCGTCATCTCCATGATCTCGAGGATTGTGGTGGTCTTGCCGCATCCGGACTCGCCGACGAGGCCCAGCGTGCGGCCCGGGCGGAGCGTGAACGAGACGCCGTCGACCGCACGGACGGTGCCGACGCGTCGCGGGAACACCGATCCCTTCATGAGGGGGAAGTGCCGGATCAGATCGGTGACCTCGACGACCGGGGCCCCATCGGTCTCCGCGCGCTCCTCGGCCGGAAGGGGCTCGGGGCGGGGGAAGATCTCCGGACGCCGCAGCTCGCCCGACGCGATCTCGCCGGCACGGATGCAGGCTGAGACATGCAGGAGCGACTCCGGGTCGTGCGCGACCAGCGCCGGCTCGACCTCGCGGCACGCGTCGATCGCGATCGGACAGCGCGCGGCGAACGGGCAGCCGGCGGGAAGGTGAGCGAGGGACGGCGGACGACCCTCGAGCGGCACGAGTCGCTGGGTTCCCGCCGTCATCATGTTCGGGACGGAGCGCAGCAGCCCGATCGAGTACGGCATGTGGGGGGCCGCGAACACCTCGTCGGTCGATCCGAGCTCGACCATCTTGCCGGCGTACATCACACCGACGCGGTCGGCGTGACCGGCGACCACTCCGAGGTCGTGGGTGATCAGCACGACGGCTGCACCGGTGATCTCCTTGGCCGTCTCCAGCACCTCGAGGATCTGGGCCTGGATGGTGACATCGAGGGCCGTGGTCGGCTCGTCCGCGAGGATCACCTGCGGGTCGTTCGCGATCGCCATCGCGATCATCGCGCGCTGACGCATCCCGCCGGAGTACTCGTGCGGGAAGGCCCGCGCGCGGCGGTCCGCATCCGGTATCCCGACCACCTTCAGCAGCTCGACCGCGCGAGCGGCCGCCGCCTGCGCCGACAGCTTGCCGTCGTGCAGCCGCAGGGCCTCGCTGATCTGATCGCCGACGGTGTAGACCGGTGTGAGCGCGGAGAGCGGGTCCTGGAAGACCATCGCGAGACCCTTGCCGCGCACGCGCGACATCTTGGCGTCGTCGAGGCCGAGGAGAGACGTGCCCTCGAACTCGATGGCACCGGAGACCTGGGCGCTCGAGGGCAGCAGCCCCATGACGGCCAGCGAGGAAACGGATTTGCCCGAGCCCGACTCGCCGACGATCCCGAGGAACTCCCCCGGGAAGACGTCGTACGAGATGCCGCGAACGGCGTGCACGGCCGGACCTTCGCGCTGCGGGAAGGTGACGCTGAGGTCGCGGACGGACAGCAGCGGGGTTCCGGTCCGGGTCGGGGTCGCGGGGCGCGGGTCAGTCACGGTTGTTTCCAGACGTGGGGTCGATGGCGTCGCGGAGCGCGTCGCCGACGAGGCTGATGGCGAACAACAGCGCGATGAGGACGAAGGCCGGGAACACGAACAGCCACGGCCGGGTGACCGCGGCGGCGGTGCCGTCGGCGAGAAGCGTTCCGAGCGACACATCGGGCTTCTGGATGCCGAACCCGAAGTAGCTGAGCGCCGTCTCCGACATGATCGCCGAGACGACACCGAGGGTCGCGTCGATGATCAGGATCGAGGCCATGTTGGGCACGATGTGGCGCCGCAGGATCTTGCCGGTGGGCATGCCCATGTACCGCGCCGCCCGCACGAAGTCCCGATTGCGGAGCGACCGGGTCTGGCTGCGCACCACCTGCGCCATGATCATCCAGCTGAACAGCGCGATGTAGAACATCAGCACCACCCAGGACAGCCCCTTGATGAGCGGGCTGAGGAGGATGAAGAGGAAGAACGCGGGGATCACGAGCAGCAGCAGGATGAACCACTGGATGACCCGGTCGACCCATCCGCCGACGTAGCCGGCCGTCGAACCCACGATCGCCGCGATAATCGTGGCGGCGGGCCCGGCGACGAGACCGATGACGAGGGACTTCTGCAGGCCGGACAGCGTCTGGGCGTAGATGTCTTGCCCGATGGAGTTCGTGCCGAACCAGTGCAGCGTGGTCGGCCCCATGCCCATGTTGAGCGCGTCGCGGTCGGTGATGCCGTACGGGTAGAGCAGCGGGCCGATGAACGCCCACAGGATGATGCCCACGACGACCGTGATGCCGATCCAGAAGCGGGGCATGCGCTTCAAGCGCAGCCACACCAGGGCGTTCCGCGACAGCGGCCGCCGGGTACCGGACACGGTGTTCCCCGGCTCGAGCGGAGACTCGAGAGCCTGTTCCTGCATGACGGACATGTCAGGTCCTCACTCTCGGGTCGAGAGCCGCGTAGAGCACTTCGGAGAAGGTCGACGAGATCAGATACAGCAGCGCGACGAAGAGCGTGCTGCCGGCGACCGCGTTGATGTCGTTCTTCAGGATGGCCTCGATCTGGAACTGCCCCATCCCGCGCCAGCTGAAGACGATCTCGAGCATCGCCGAGCCGGCGATGAGCGTGCCGAAGCTGTACGCGAAGAACGTCGACATCGGGATGAGCGCGAGGCGCACGCCGTGGCGGTACAGCGCCTGCGTGCGCGGCAGCCCCTTCGCGCGGGCGGTGCGGATGTAGTCGGCCCCCAGCACGTCGAGCATGACGCTGCGCTGGTACCGCGAGTAGGACGCTGCGCCCATCAGCACGAGCGCGAGCGTCGGAAGCAGGAGATGGATGCCGCGGTCCCAGGCGAGGTCCCACCAGCTGCCGCTGATCCCGGCCGTGTACTCCCCCGTGAACTGGATCACTTGCGTGCCCATGAGGGTGTTGAACTGCGTCGCGACGATCATCAGCAGAACGCCGATCACGAACGTCGGCGTCGCGAACACGACGTACGACGCGTACGTGACGATCTGGTCACTCGCGCGGTACTGGCGAACAGCGCCCCACACGCCCAGCAGCACACCGAGCACGGCGCCGATGATCGATCCGATCAGCAGGAGCCGGAGGCTGGCGCCCGAGCGCGAGAAGATCTCGTCGGTCACCTGCGCCCCGCCGACCGTGGTGCCGAGCGAGAACTGGGTGAACAGATTCACCAACCAGTGCCACATGCGCACGATGACGGGCACGTCGGGGTTGACGCCCATGGCGTCGAGGGAGGCGTCGATGGACGCCTGCGGCGGACGGGGATTCATCCCGTAGAACCGAGCGGCGGGGTCGAGAACCGTGCTGGCGAGGATGTACGCCATGCACGTCGCAATCAGACTGAGGATCGCGTAGTTCAGGAACCGCCGGATGACGTAGACCGTCACCGAATGGTCCCAACGGTCCGACGTCTCACAGACAGACAGATCATTGTCGTTCTTTCGTAGTGCTCCCGCTACCTCACGGTGGCGGCTCTGGGGGGAGTGCCGGACCAGTCCGACCCACAGACCCTAACCCCGGCGCTTCAGTGCAGCCGTCGTCGTGGTGGAGTCTTCTCAGGACCGTAACATTTCATGTCCCCTACGCAATGTGCCCTGTGGATAGCTCCATCCGCCCACAGTTAGGTAACCCTAAGCAGCTTTGCTGAGCACAGCGCTCAGATCGTACCGACCACCGCGCTCACCGCACCGACCACGATCACCAGGAGCGCGACGAGCGCAGGAATATCCCACTGGCGGGCGATCGGGGCATCCGGGCGACTCTCCGCCCGCTCGGACTCCCACGCGTCCTGGATGATTCCGAGCTCGCGCAGCGCGGGAGGCACGCGCCTGCCCTCACCCGCTCCGGAGCGCGGCCCCACGCGCGCCGGACGACCCGCGACGGGTCCGCCGTAGGCCTTCACCTCCGACCCGTCGGTGAGGACGAACACGACCTGCCACCGCATCCGGATGTCGGCCACACGCCCCCAGGGGACGGTGGTGCGGCGCAGATAGTTCTGCACGACCGCGCCCTCGCGCGTGATCGTCACGTGCGACGCGTACAGCGTCACGTACACGAGCCAGAGCACCAGCAGGATCCACGGCGCCAGAAGCAGCGTCTCCCCGATGCCCGCCCGCAGCAGCGCGTCGCCGAGCAGGACGAACGCGATCACGCCCGACACGATCAGACCGATCGTGCCGGACGTGCCGCGGAACACGCGCCGCGCGGGCGGGTGACCAGGCGAGGAGCTCAGAGATCCACTCCCCCGCCGAGCGGGATGGTCGCCCCGGGAATCGCATCGAGCAGACGACGCGTGTAGTCCTGCGCGGGGTTCGCGAAGATCTCGTCGACGGTCCCCTGCTCCACGATGCGCCCCTTCTCCATGACCGCGACCGTATCGGCCGCGACACGGACGACCGCGAGGTCGTGCGTGATGAAGAGGTAGGTCAGGCCCAGCTCGGACTGCAGCTCCGCGAGGAGCTTCAGGATCTGATCCTGCACCAGCACGTCGAGCGCGGACACGGCCTCATCGAGCACCACGATGTCGGGCTTCAGAGCGAGCGCGCGCGCGATGGCGACGCGCTGCCGCTGACCGCCCGAAAGCTCGCTCGGGTACCGCGTCGCGAGGTCCTGCGGCAGCGACACCTGGTCGAGCAGCTCGCGCACCCGCGCCCGACGCGAGGCCTTGTCGCCTACGCTGTGGATGTCGAGCGGCTCGGAGATCGTGTTGCCGATGTTGCGGAGCGGATCGAGCGAGCCGTACGGGTCCTGGAACACCGGCTGCATCCGTCGCCGAAGCGCGAACGCGTCACGGTTCGAGAGCTTCGCCACGTCGGTGCCGTCGATCTCGATGGCGCCGGACGTCGGCTCCTCGAGCTTCAGCACCATCTTGGCGACGGTCGACTTGCCCGAACCGGACTCGCCGACGAGCGCGAGGGTCTTCCCGCGCGGGATCTCGAACGAGACCTTGTCGACGGCGCGGAAGGGCTCGCTGCGGAACCCGCCCTGACGGATCTTGTAGTCCTTGGTGAGGTCGGTGACCCGCACGGTCGGCGCGAGGTCGGCCAGATCGTCCACGGTCTCGATCCCGCGGCTGACGGCGACGGCCTGCAGCCGCTGCGACGCGATCGAGGGCGCGGCCGCGACGAGCCGCTGCGTGTACGGGTGGATCGGGTTCTGCAGGATCTCGCGGCTCGGACCGGCCTCGACGATCTCGCCCTGCTGCATCACGATGATCTTCGACGCGCGTTCGGCGGCGAGGCCGAGGTCGTGCGTGATCAGGAGCATCGAGGTGCCCTTCTCGCGCGTCAGCGACGCCATGTGGTCGAGGATCACGCGCTGCACCGTGACATCGAGTGCCGAGGTCGGCTCGTCGGCGATCAGCAGCTTCGGGTCGGCCGCGAGGCCGATGCCGATCAGGGCGCGCTGCCGCATCCCGCCCGAGAACTGGTGCGGGTACTGGTGCAGGCGCTTCTCGGCGTCGGCGAGGCCGGCCTGCTGCAGAACCTCGATGGCGCGGTCGGTGATCGCCTGGCGGCCGGTGGCGACGCCGTTCGCACGGATCGCTTCCTTCACCTGGAAACCGATGCTCCACACCGGGTTGAGGTTCGACATCGGGTCCTGCGGGACGTATCCGATGTCGCGACCGCGGACCTTCTCCATCTGCCCCGGCGTGAGCTCGGTCAGCTCGCGCCCGTCGAGCGTGATGCTGCCCGACGTCACGTGCCCGGTGCCGGGCAGGAGGTTCACGATGGCGGATGCGGTCGTCGACTTGCCCGAACCGGACTCGCCCACGATCGCGACGGTCTCACCGGGGAACACGTCGAGGTTCACGCCGTGCAGCACTTCGCGGCTGCCGGCCTGGGTGTCGAACGCGACCCGGAGGTTGCGGATGCTGAGCAATGGGGTGGTGGTGCTGTCGCTCATCGACGCGCCCTCGCTCTCGGGTCGAGGGCGTCGCGGATCAGCTCGCCCAGCAGGATGAACGCGAGCACCGTGACGGTCAGCGCGATCGACGGATAGATGAGGGCCATCGGGGCGTTCCGCAGCGACTGCTGCGCGTTGCTGATGTCGGCGCCCCACGACATGACATCGGATCCGAGGCCGACACCCAGGAACGCGAGGGTCGCCTCCGCGACGATCGCTGCCGCGAGCGACAGCGTCGACAGCACGATCAGCGGAGCGATCGCGTTCGGAACGACGTGGGTGACGAGGGTCTGGAACCGCGTCTGACCCAGCGCCCGCGACGCGGTCACGAAGTCCGCCTGACGGACGCGGAGGATCTCGGCGCGAACGACTCGGGCGGTGGAGGCCCAGGCGAATCCACCGATCGCGACCGCGAGGGTGAACACGTTCCGGAAGTCCGAGAACACGCTCATGACGACGACCGCGGCGAGGATGTACGGGATGGCGAAGAAGATGTCGCCGACGCGCGAGAGCAGCGAGTCGAGCCATCCGCCGTAGAAGCCCGCGAGGGCGCCCATGATGAGGCCGATGACCGAGCCGATCAGCGTCGCGAGGAGTCCGACGGACAGCGACGTGCGCGATCCCCAGACGATTCGCGCCCAGATGTCGCACCCCTGGAACGTGAATCCGAGCGGGTGACCGGAGGTCGGTCCGCCGTTGCTGTTCGCCAGTTGGCAGTCGTTGTTCGGCGGAGTCTGCGTGAACAGCGTCGGGAAGATCGCCATGATGAGCACGACGAGCACGATGAGCACCGACAGCCAGAACGTCGGGCGCTTGCGCAGGTCGCGCCAGGCGTCCCGCCAGAGGCTCGACGGCTTGTCGTCGATCTTCACCGCGTCGACGGTGATGACAGCGTCCTTCACCGGAGCGACGAAATGCGTGGGCAGTTCGGAGTTACTTGACATAGCGGATCCTCGGGTCGAGCAGACCGTACAACAGGTCGATGACGAGGTTGACGAGCACGTAGAGGATCACGAAGACCGTGACGAACGACACGATCGTGGGACCCTCGTGGCGCAGCGTCGCCTGGAAGAGGGTGTTACCCACTCCCGGCACGTTGAAGATCGCCTCGGTCACCGTGGCGCCGACCAGCAGCACGCCGAAGTTCGTCGCGGAGTTGGTGATCACCGGGATGAGCGAGTTCCGGAGCACGTGCACCGGGATGACGCGCCGACGCGACATTCCCTTGGAGTACGCCGTTCGCACCCAGTCCTGGTTGAGCGTGTCGATCACGGAGCCGCGCATCAGGCGCATGCTCGTGGCGTAGAGGCTCACACCCAGCACGATCGCGGGCAACCAGAGATCGCCCCAGTCGTTCGAGGACCCGACCGTGGGCTTGAACCATCCGAGCTGGATCGCGAGGAAGTACTGCGCGAGGAACGCGAGCACGAAGATCGGGATCGCGACGAAGACGAGCGAGATCACGAGGGCGACGTTGTCGAACAGCTTGCCCTTACGAAGAGCCGAGATCGTGCCGATGATGATCGCGAGCGTGAACTCGATCGCGATGGCCATCACGGCGAGGCGACCGGTGACGGGGAGCGTGCGGGCGAGGACATCGTTGACCGACTGCCCGGAGAACGTCGTACCCATGTCACCCTGCAGGATGCCCATGAGGTAGTAGAAGTACTGCACGATGAACGGCTGGTCCAGGTGGTACTGGGCCATGAGTCCGTCGATGACCGCCTGGTTCGGCGTGCGATCGCCGAAGAGCGCCAAAATCGGGTTGCCTGGCATCGCGAACACCAGGAAATAGATGAGCAGGGTGGATCCCAAGAACACCGGGATCACCTGCAGGATGCGTCTGAGGATGTAACCGAGCACCCTCACTCCCTCCAGCCGGGTGGATGCAAGCAGGTCGCCGCCGCGCGATCGGCGCGGGCGACCGCATCCGTTGTAGAGCATAAGCGCCGCATGTGTGACGCGGGTTGCTCCTGGACAGGCCGCGAGGCGGTGACTCTATGGTCACCGCCTCGCGGATGTGATCGAGAGGGCTTACGCCTTCGTGATCGCGTAGTACAGCGGAACGGAGTTCCAGCCGAACTGGACGTTGTCGACCGTCTCGGCGAATCCACCGTTGACGTTCGAGTACCAGAGCGGGATGGCCGGGAGGTCCTGGAGCAGGATCTCCTGCGCCGACTGGAAGTCCTCGTTGGCCGTCGCCGGGTCGGTGCTCGAGATGCCGTCGCTCAGGAGCTGGTCGAACTCGGCGTTCGAGTAGTCACCGTCGTTCGAGCCCGCGTTGGTCGCGTACAGCGGTCCGAGGAAGTTGTACAGACCCGGGTAGTCGGCCTGCCATCCGGTGCGGAACGCGGTCGTGATGGTGCGGTTGGTGACCTCGGTACGCAGCGACGCGAAGTCGACGTACGGGGCGCCGGATGCCTCAATGCCCAGCGTGTTCTTGATCGAGTTGGTGGTCGCGTCGACCCACGACTGGTGTCCGCCGTCGGAGTTGTACGCGATCTGGAACGTGCCGTCCCACGGGGAGATGGCGTCGGCCTCGGCCCACAGTTCCTTCGCCTTGTCGGCGTCGAAGCCGAGGACGTCAGCGCCCTCCAGGGAGTCCGACCAGCCGTCGATCACCGGGGAGGTGAAGTCGCTGGCGGGGGTGCGGGTGCCCTGGAAGATCGTGTCGGTGATCTCCTGGCGGTTGATCGCCATCGAGATCGCCTGGCGACGCAGCTTGCCCTCTTCGCCCGCGAAGTGCGCGAGGCTCTCCGGGATCGTGAAGGACTGGAAGATCGCGGCGGGCTGGTTGACCTGACGGTCACCGAGGTCCGACTCGTAGGTCGCGAGTGCCGCATCCGGGATGGCGTCGAGGACGTCCAGGTTGCCGGCGAGCAGGTCGGCGTACGCCGCATCCTGCGACGCGTAGAAGACGATCTTGAGTCCACCGTTCTGGGCCGCACGGCCACCGGTGTACTCGTCGTTCTTGACGAGGTCGATCTCGACGTCGTGCTGCCACGCGTCGTCCGCGGCCAGCTTGTACGGGCCGTTGCCGATCGGGCTCTCACCGAACGCATCCATGTCGTCGAACGCGACATCGGGGAGCGGGTAGAAGGCCGAGTAGCCCAGGCGCAGCGCGAAGTCGGAGGCCGGCTTGTTCAGCGCGATGGTGAACGTGTAGTCGTCCACCTGCGCGAGACCGGTGAGCTCGGAGTCCTCGTCGTAGCTGAAGCCCTCGATGTCCTCGAAGAAGTAGCTGGAGAGCTGCTCGTTGGAGGCCAGAGCGCCGTAGTTCCACGCCTTGATGAAGTTGTCAGCCGTGATCTCTTCACCGTCGGTGAAGGTCAGGCCTTCCTTGATCTTGACCGTGAGGTGCTGAGGGTCCTCGGTCGTGATCTCTTCGGCGACGTCGTTGACGGGAGCACCGTTTGCGTCGTAGTAGACGAGGCCCGCGAAGATCGAGTCGAGGATCTTGCCGCCACCCGTCTCGTTCGTGTTGGTCGGGATGAGCGGGTTCTGGGGCTCGGACCCGTTGGCGCTGATGACGGCGTCGGACGAGCCACCGGTGGACTCGTTCGAGCCACCGCCGCTCGCGCAACCGGCCAGGGCGAGTGCCCCGACTCCGACCAGCGCGATGCTCGCGAGAGCGATTCTGCTGCGCTTCACTATTCCTCCTGTGCAGGGATGATGCGAGCATGACGAAGCTGTGCGATCGTCATGTCGCGAATACGAGAACGATAAGCACGCGCCTCGCCATGGTCAAAACGGCTGACGCAAAAGTTACATAGCCTTAACGTCGACATGAACAGATGAAGCAGATTGCTCAATCTGTAAGCACACGGCGCATTCAGCCGTGCGAAACGGAGTCTCGCGGCTGCTCGGATCGAGTTTCGGCGGATGCGGGCACCCAGTCGGCGAAGCCGGCGAGCACGCCGTTCGCAGCCGCGGCGGGCCGCACGCCCGTGACCGCATCCGACCAGACCGTCACGATGGGCACCGGCACGAGCGGCAGCGACCACGCCTGCGCCGCGATCTGTTCGTCGAGCGCATCGAGGATCGGATCGCGGGCGTCGGCATCCGTCTCCGCGCCCAGCTGCGCGATGAGATCGTCCACGGTGTCGTCCGACCAGCCGGAGACGTTCGCCGCTCCCGCGGTCGCGTAGCCCGCGGCGAGCGCCACCGGAGCCGACGGATCAGCATCCCACGCGAAGAGCGCCGCGTCGTACTCCCCGGGAGCGGACAGTGTGGAGGCCCAGTCCGCGCGCGAGGCGTCGACGAGCGTGATTCCGGCCTCGGCCGCGGAGGCCGCGAGCAGCCCGAAAGCCGCCGCTCGCCGGGAGTCGTTCGCGGGGAAGAGCAGCCGCACCGTCGGGTTTGGCACGTCCGCCTCGGCGAGCAGGTCCCGCGCGCGATCGATGTCGGGGGCGTCGTCGGGTGAGGGTGAGGTCTCGGTCGAGGGCGGGGTCTCGGTCTCGGGGGTCGGGGTCGGGGTCTCGGTCTCGGTCTCGGTCGCGGGGGTCGGGGGCGCGGGCGTCGGCAGCGGATGCGGATCCCCGACCGGGTCGGGAGGGCGCACGGCGGATCGGCGCACCTCCGCATCCGGAACGAAGGGAGTCGCGAGTGCGGCGAGGAGGTCCGCGCGGGGCACGGTGGCGAGGAACGCGGCGCGCACGTCGCGGGCCCGCTCCTCATCGCCGCCGTAGGTCGCGGGGTCGAACACGCCCCCGCCGGCGGTCTGCAGGTCGAGGTGGTCGAAGCCCGTGCCGAGGGCGACGGCCGCGCCGGCCGCCTGACCCGCGAATGCGACCGACTCGGACGTCGCGGGCGCAGCGGCGATGTCGACGTCACCGCGGGAGACGGCGGCGAGGCGCTCGGCGGCATCCGGGATCGCCTGGACCGTCACCCGCTCGACGCGGGGGGACGGCGCACCGATACCGTCCGGATTCGCCCGCAGATCGACCCGGGTGCCGTCGGCCGACACCGCGTCGATCAGGTACGCGCCGTTCGTGACCGCGTCATTCGCCCCGACAGCGCCGAGCGCGAAGTCCTCGCGGTATGCCCGGGATACCGGAGCGAGCCAGTCGAGATCGTCGTCCTGGACGGCGGCGATCAGCGCGGCTTTGGCTGCCGGTGCGTCCAGATCGTCATCCGGATGAGCGAGCATCGCGACCCGGTGCGCGGCGACCGGCGGCGCGTCGAAAGCCGACTCCCAGTCGGCGGCGGGCGAGGTGTAGACCAGGGTGATGCTGCGGCCGTCGTCGCCGATCTCAGGGGTCTCGGCAACGAGGTCGAGGCCCCGATCCGGGCCCGCGCCCGTGTTCCAGCGCGTTTCGGGGAGCCCATCCGCGTCCGGGTTTCCGCCCGTCCGGTGCGTCGTTCCGGCCGCCCATGTGAGCAGCAGGTCGGCGGCGTCGACGCGGGCGCCATCCGACCAGCGCACGCCGTCGTTGACCGTGTAGATGACGGTGAGCGGATCACGGGACTGCACGCGGATGCTGCCGAACCGATCCTGCGGCACCCGCTCGCCGTCGGCGTCGCGGCGCCAGAAGCCCGAGGTCGTGAGCGCGGCGAGCGCGGTGTTCGCCGCGCCGTCCTGGCCGAGGACCGCGGGGTTCAGCGACGTGACGGGTGCATCGAGGGCGACCGTGATCGCACTCCCCGGTACGAGACGGTCGGTGTCGTCGGGAGCGCACGCGGTGAGCCCGACCGCCAGGGCGGCCACCGCGATCGTCGCCGTGAACCTCGTGCGCCACCGCATCCGCTGTCCTCCTCGTTCGTACCGTGTGTGAGCCGGTCGCCGCTGTTCATGACCGCCCCCGGTCATGGTGCCCTGTGGCGATGTCGCGTGTGCGCGGGGGGCTTCATGCCCGGGGAGGTGGGCTTCGCGTCCGCGGCGCGCACCTCGTCACGCCCGCAACGGAACCCCGACACTTTATGCGTCGACCCTGAACGTGCCCGCCCGGGTGGGGAGGCCGCGTGCGCTATGGCAGGCTGACCGGGTGCAGAAGCGCCCCTTCGGAGTGTTCGATCCCGCGCCCGTGGGCGGCGCCGCGCGCACCCGCATCCGGTGGGAGATCTGGCTCGTGCTCGCCGTTTCGGTCGGGCAATCGGCGCTGTACTCGGTGCTGTCCTTCATCCGGACCGTGCAACGCTCGCTGGAGACGAACCAACCCGTCGGGGCGCAGCAGACGCAGCTCAACCCCGCGCGCGACGCCGAGGCCCTCTGGGACGCGCTGTACCAATTGCTCGACATCGTGTTCTCGCTCGCGGTGGTCGCGCTCGTCGTGTATCTGCTGTGGGAGCCGGGGTCACGTGCGCTCGCGCGCATCGGGCTGGACTTCCGCCGCATCGGCGGCGACGCCGGCCGCGGTCTGCTGCTCGTCGCGGTGATCGGGATTCCCGGGCTCGGGCTGTACGTCGCGGGCCGGCTGCTGGGCGTCACGGTCGGCGTCGTCGCGTCGCCGCTGGATGCCGCCTGGTACACGGTGCCGCTGCTCATCCTCGCCGCGGTGCGTGCGGGCCTCACCGAGGAGGTCATCTTCCTCGGCTACCTGTTCGACCGCCTGCGCCGGCTGGGCTGGAACTGGTGGACGATCATCCTGGTCACCGCGGGCCTTCGCGGGCTCTACCACGCGTACCAGGGCGTCGGATCGATCGTGGGAAACATCGCGATGGGCATCGTCTTCGGCTGGTGCTACCGACGCTGGGGCCGGGTCATGCCGCTGGTCATCGCACACACGGTGATCGACGTCTTCGCCTTCGTCGGCTACCCCCTCGCCGTCGCGCTCTGGCCCGGCATCTTCTAGCCCCGGCGCTGGCGTGGCGGCGGGTGGCCCCGCTCGCCGCCGCCGGTCGCTCAGGCCGGGAACACCGCATCCGACCGCGAGACGGGATCTTCGCGCCGAGACCGTGGGGTAACCCCGCCCGGGCCGCGCGGAGGGCCCGGGGCGCCCCCCGGCGCGGGTGTTTCCGCGCGCCCCCCCTGGGTTGAACCCCCCCGGTCTCGGCGCGAAGATCCCGTCTCGCGGATGAGGGGGAAGGGAGAGGCGTCGGGCGCACCAGTCCTCCCCAGCCGGGCGATGCGCGGGATCGTCCACGGATGGGAGCCGGGGTCACCTGCGGAAGCACACGGAGGCCGACCATGGCGGGATGCTGACACCTCTTCGCCCCCTCACTGCACTGCCCGCACCGATTCCGCTCCTCAAGGCGCGAGACGTTCCGCATCCGGAACGTTCGATCGCCCGAGGCGAGCTGACCCCGGTGCGGCGGGGAATCTACGCGAGCACCACCCACTGGAATGCGCTGGCGCCGTGGGACCGATACCTGGCTCGGGTACATGCCGTCGCTGTGAGCTGGCCCGATGCCGTGTTCAGCCACGAGTCGGCCGCCGTTCTCCAGGGGCTTCCCGTGTTCGGAGACCCGATCATCGTGCATCTCATCGCCGGGCCGGGCGCGACGTCGGGAGTGAACGGCGGTATTCGAGTTCACACCGGCGGTGCTTCCCGAGAGCTCCACGTGCGGGACGGCCTCCTGATGACCTCGCCCATCGACACCGCGGTCGATCTGGCTCGATCACGGCACGAGGTCGTCGGGTTGAGCGCGGCGGATGCGGCGCTCCGGACCGATCCCACCGCCACGGTCGAGGCGTTGGTCGCGCGAAACGAATCGCGTCACAGTAGCCGCGGACGGCGACACGCACGCTGGGCCCTGCACCGTGCCGATGGTGCGGCCGAGACGGTCCTCGAGTCCGCGAGCCGCGCGGCCGTGGAATGGCTCGGCTACCCCGAACCCGAGCTGCAGTGGCACTTCGGATCGACCGCATACGGCGAGGAGCGATCCGATTTCTGGTGGCCGGGTGCGCGTCTGGCGGGCGAGGCGGATGGTGATCTGAAGTACGACGGCCGCTTCGGCGACGCACCGGCGCTCTTGCGGGAACGCAGACTGCGAGATACCCGCATCCGCCGTCGGGCACGTGCCGTGGCCCACTGGGGATGGACCGACGTCGCCGATTTCACGGCGCTCGACGGCATCCTTCGCGGAGCGGGTCTCGTCCGCACGTTCGGCGAGGACGTCGCTCGACTCGCGGGAATGCGCCATGCGCTCGCCGGACGCCCGTTCCCGGGAAGGACCGCAGACCGGCTCGCGCCACGCCCTCCCGCGAGACGGGATCTTCGCGCCGAGACATAGGGGTTACCCCCCTGTCTCGGCGCGAAGATCCCGTTTCGCGGTCGGGGAGGGCGGATGGGAGCGCCCGGCGGCCCGGCCCGCGCAGTCTCGCGGCCAGGCCGAACCCGCGCGGGGTCAGGCGAAGGCCTCGGGCGGGGGGCAGGCGCAGACGAGGTTGCGGTCGCCGTAGGCGTTGTCGATGCGGCGCACAGGCGGCCAGTACTTCGAACGCACGAGCGCCGGCACCGGGTAGACAGCCTCTTCCCGGGTGTACGGATGCGGCCACTCCCCCACGATGACCGCCTGCGCGGTGTGCGGCGCGTTCACGAGCGGATTGTCGCCCGCCGGCCAGCGACCGTCGGCGACCGCGAGCGCCTCGGCCCTGATCTGGATCATCGCCTCGATGAACCGTTCGATCTCGGCGAGATCCTCCGACTCCGTCGGCTCGACCATGAGCGTGCCCGCGACCGGGAACGACATCGTCGGGGCGTGGAAGCCGTAGTCGATCAGACGCTTGGCGACGTCGTCGACCGTGGCCCCGGTCTGCTCCCGCAGCGGGCGCAGGTCGAGGATGCACTCGTGCGCGACGAGTCCCGCGTCACCCGCGTAGAGCACCGGGTAATGGTCGCGCAGACGCACGGCGATGTAGTTCGCCGCGAGCACGGCTGCGCCGGTCGCGTTCCGCAGACCCTCGGCGCCCATCATCCGCATGTACGCCCACGAGATCGGCAGGATGGATGCGGAACCGTACGGTGCCGCAGAGATCGGCCCGCCCTCGAACACGAACCCGCCGGCGTGCTCGGCCCGCTGCGCGAGCGGATGCGAGGGCAGGAACGGCGCGAGGTGCGCCTTCGCCGCGACCGGTCCGACACCGGGACCGCCGCCGCCATGCGGAATCGCGAACGTCTTGTGCAGATTCAGGTGCGACACGTCGCCGCCCAGGTCGCCGAAGCGCGCGAACCCGAGCAGCGCGTTCAGGTTCGCGCCGTCGACGTACACCTGCCCGCCCGCGTCGTGCACGGCGGCGGTGATCTCGAGCACGTCGTGCTCGTATACGCCGTGCGTCGACGGGTACGTGATCATGAGCGCCGCGAGCGTCGCCGCATGCGTCTCGATCTTCGCGCGGAGATCGGCGAGGTCGACGTTGCCGGCCTCATCGCACGCGACGACGACGACCTTCATGCCGGCGAGCACGGCGGATGCGGCGTTCGTACCGTGCGCCGACGACGGGATGAGGCAGACCGTGCGTTCGGTCGACCCCTGCGCGAGGTGGTACTGGCGGATCGCGAGAAGCCCCGCGAGCTCGCCCTGCGACCCGGCGTTCGGCTGCAGTGAGACGGCGTCGTACCCGGTGACCTCGGCCAGCCAGCCCTCGAGCTGCTCGATCATCACCAGGTAGCCGTGCACGTCGGCCTCGGGGGCGAACGGATGCACCTGCGAGAACTCCGGCCACGACACCGCCGCCATCTCGGTCGCGGCGTTCAGTTTCATCGTGCACGATCCGAGCGGGATCATGCCGCGATCGAGCGCGTAGTCGCGATCGGCCAGCGTCTTCAGGTACCGCATCATCGCCGTCTCGGAGCGGTGCGCCGAGAAGACCGGGTGCGTCAGGTACTCGTCGACCCGGTGCAGATCGGCGGCGACCGCAGCGAGAGGTTCCGCGTCCGCGAGCACCGGCGCGGGCCCGTCGCCGAATGCCCACGCGACAGCGGCGAGGTCGGCCTCGGTCGTCGTCTCGTCGACCGAGACACCGACGGTCGTCGCGTCGGCGCGGAGCAGGTGCACGCCCCGTGACCGGGCGCGGTCGACGACGGCATCCGCATCCGGCACCTCGACGCGAACCGTGTCGAAGAACGCCGCGTGCTGCACAGTGAGTCCCCGCGCGCGGAGGGCCGCAGCGAGCGCGTCGGCCGCGCGAGCAACGTCGGTCGCGATCGCGCGGAGCCCCTCGGCCCCGTGATAGACGGAGTACATCGCCGCCATGACGGCCAGCAGCACCTGCGCGGTGCAGATGTTCGACGTGGCCTTCTCCCGACGGATGTGCTGCTCGCGCGTCTGCAACGCGAGCCGGTACGCGGGGTGGCCGGCGGCGTCTTGCGACACCCCGACGAGGCGTCCGGGCATCTGCCGTTCGAGTCCCGCGCGCACTGCCATGTAGCCGGCGTGCGGGCCGCCGAAGCCGAGCGGCACACCGAAGCGCTGGGTGGTTCCCACCGCGATATCGGCGCCGAGCGAGCCCGGCGAGCGCAAAAGGGTGAGTGCGAGCAGGTCGGCCGCGACGACCGCGCGCCCGCCCTGCGCCTGCACGTCGCCGATCACGGTCGACGGGTCCCAGACGCGTCCGGATGCGGCCGGGTATTGCACGAAGACACCGAACGGTGCGGCATCCGCGGGAAGACCGTCGTCGGCCAGCGCGGCCTCGACGATCTCGATGCCGACGGCGGCCGCGCGGTGGCGCAGCAACGCCAACGTCTGCGGGAGCGCGTCGGCGTCCACGACGAACACGTTCGAGGCGGACTTCGAGGCGCGGCGGGCGAGCAGCATCCCCTCGACCACGGCGGTCGATTCGTCGAGCATCGAGGCGTTCGCGGTGGCGAGTCCGGTGAGATCGGTGACCATGGTCTGGAAGTTGATGAGCGCTTCGAGGCGCCCCTGCGAGATCTCGGGCTGGTACGGCGTGTACGCCGTGTACCAGGACGGGTTCTCGAAGACGTTCCGGGAGATGACCGACGGCGTCAGCGTGCCGTAGTACCCGAGCCCGATCATCGCGGTCGCCGGCCGGTTCTGCGCGGCGAGCGTGCGCAACTCGGCGAGCGCCTCGGCTTCTGTCGCCGCGGCGGGGATGACGGAGGCGTCGAGCGGCTGTGCGTGGATGGATGCGGGAACAGCCGCATCCACGAGCGCCTGCACGCTCGGGTACCCGAGCGCCGCCAGCATCGTGTGCTGCGCGGCCGCATCCGTGCCGATGTGGCGGTCGGCGAAGGTCTGCGTCACTCGGCTCCTCCGATGAGGGCGAGGTAGCCGGCGCGGTCCAGGAGCCCCTCGGGCACGGCGTCGCCGAGGTCGACGCGGACCAGCCAGGCGCCGAACGGATCGGCGTTCACGAGCGACGGGTCGTCGTCGACGGCGCCGTTGACCTCGATGACGCGGCCGGCGACGGGCGCGTAGAGCTCGCCGACGGACTTGGTCGATTCGATCTCACCGCAGATCTGCGCGCCGGTGAGCTCGGCACCGATCGCGGGCAGCTCGACGAAGACGACGTCGCCGAGCTTCTCGGCGGCGTAATCGGTGATGCCGAACGTGGCGATGCCGTCGGCGATCGACACCCACTCGTGCTCGGCGGTGTAGGACAGGGCGTCGAGATCGGTCATTTCTTCCTCCGGTAGAAGGGCAGGGCGGTGACGGTCGCCGGGATGGCGGTGCCGCGGACGTCGATGAACAGTTCGGTACCCGGCGCGCTCGCGTCGGGGGTGACATAGGCCATGGCGATCGGGTGGCCGAGCGTCGGACTCAGCGCACCGCTTGTGATCTCGCCGAGGTGCGCGCCCTCGGCGTCCACGACGGCGTAGCCGGCGCGTCCTGCCCGCTTGCCGGCGGAGACGATCCCGACCAGGACGGCGGATGCGGCGTCCGCTCGCGCGGCGAGTCCGGCGCGCCCGATGAAGTCCTCGTCACCCGAGGAGATCACGCGGGCGAGGCCCGCCTGGGCGGGGGCGATGTCGCGGGCGAGTTCGTGCCCGTAGAGAGGCATTCCCGCTTCGAGGCGCAGGGTGTCGCGCGCGGCGAGACCGGCCGGGACGAGGCCCTGCGCGGCCCCGGCCGCGAGCAGTGCGTCCCACAGCGCGGGGGCCGCATCCGTCGGCACGAGCAGTTCGAAGCCGTCCTCGCCGGTGTAGCCGGTGCGGGCGACGAGCACGGGCTGCCCCTCGAACGCCGCCGCGCGGACCGCGTAGTAGCCGAGCTCGTCCAGGTGCCAGGCCTGCGGCTCGTCACCCTGGCGACGCGCGGGGGCGACGAAATCGAGACCGGCCACATCCGCCAGGATGGCGGCGGCACGCGGGCCCTGCAGCGCCAGCAGCGCCGACGCCTCGGAGGCATCCTCGATGCGCACGTGAGTGCCGGCGACGAATCCGAACGCGCCGTCTGCCGTGACGGCGGGCGCCGGAGAGGGGAAGACGTCGAGCGCAGCGGCGAGCGCGCCCGCCACCTCCGCGTGGTTTCCCGCGTTGGCGATGATCAGGAAGTGGTCGTCGCCCAGCCGGTAGACGATCAGGTCGTCGACGATGCCGCCGTCGTCGGCCAGCAGCAGGCTGTACTTCGCCTTGCCGAGCGGCATCGTCGAGATGCGACCGGCGAGCGCGAAGTCGAGGAACGCGGCGGCGTGCGACCCCTCGATGACGAACTCGGCCATGTGCGATACGTCGAACAGCCCGGCCGCTTCGCGGACGGCGCGGTGCTCGGCGAGGTCGGACGAATAGCGCACCGGCATCATCCAGCCACCGAAGTCGGTGAAGCTGGCGCCGAGTGCCGCATGGCGCTCGCGGAGCACGGTGTATCGGGGAGGAGCGGTCGATGGAGCGTCGGTCATGAGTTCTCCCGGATCGGGGCGGGCAGGCGGGTGCCTGAAGAACTCCCCCTCTGTCATGGGCCTGAGAGTTTCACCTCCGCGCCGACGAATCGGATGCGGGGGTTTTCACCGTCGGCGGATGCCGAGACGCGCTCGACATCGCTTTCCAGAGTGGCCTGATCGTGGCGGTACGCGTACCTGAGAGATTGGCGGGGAGGCTTGCTCCTTCGGTGCTCGGCTGGTGTCACCGAGGCTCTCCCGCAACGATCATGGGGCCGATATTCACGTGTGGCGCCCAGCATAGCGGGCGCGGGCACCGATTCCGTTCAGCCGACGCAGGCGCCTGTCGCGACCGCATCCGAAAGGCCGGGAGCGGCGGCGACGACCGGTGCGAGCGGCGTCGTCGTCATCGCGTACCCGATGTCGGAACCGTCGTCGGCGCGGGCGAAGACGACGCCGGCGACCTTTCCGGCCGCGTCGAGCACAGGGCCCCCGGAGTTGCCCGGGCGAACGATCGCCGTGAGGGCGTAGGTCTCGCGCGGATTGTCGCCCTGGCCGTAGATGTCGGGCACGAGCACCGTGCCGACCGAGCGGACGGATGCGGTCCCCATCGTGAAGGGGCCGCCGTAGGGATACCCCTGCACGACTCCGGCGCCGCCGATCGCGAGGTTCGGGGCGAGACCGATCGGGCTGGCGTCGAGCGCGTCGACGGCGATGACCGCGAGGTCGGCGGTCGCGTCGAAATAGACGACCCGTCCTTCGCGTGCGGGACGGCCGGGAAGCTCCACGACGGGCGCGTCGACGCCCGCCACCACGTGCGCATTCGTGACGAGGCGGTCTTCTGCGATCACGAATCCGGTGCCGGTGAGGCTGCGACCGCACGAGTAGGCGGTGCCGGCGATCCGCGCGACGGACTGGGCGGAGGCGCTGAGCGCCGGGTCGTCGAGATCGACCGGCGCCGCCGTCGGGCCGACGGGAAGGGTGTCGAACAGCGCCCCGAATTGCGGCAGGCCGTCGTCGATGACGACCGAGCGCACCTGCGCGAGTGCTTCATCGACGGGGCGCGGGGTGAGGTCGTCGATCGTCCGCAGCACGACGGAGGAGCCGACCGCCGACGAGACGAACGGGATGCCGGTGGTCGCGACGGCCTGACCGGTGAGCGACAGGGCGAGGGCGACCACGACGACGTTCGCCACGCCGCCCAGCGCACGGTCGATCCCTCTGAGTTTGATCCGGTCGACCCCGCGGCGGAGCGCGCCGCCGACGGCCGCCCCGAGCGCGGCGCCGCCGAAGAGCAGAAGGGCGATGATCGCGAGCGTCGCCCAGGCGCGGCTGACATCGGAGGGCAACAGTCGGCCGACGACGGGCACCAGCCACCAGGCGGCGAGACCGCCGAGCACGAGTCCGACGAGCGCGCCCGCGCTCGCGAGGAGGCCGCGGCGGAGCCCCACGACCAACGCGGAAACCAGGACGAGCGCCAGCACGACGTCCAGCACGATGGTGATCATTTCCGCCTCCTGGATCAGGGTACGGGGCACTTCCTGAGCCGTTGCCGTAACTCGGCGGCGACCCGGGTTTGATCTTCAGGTCACCATGACACTAAGATCGGCACGGAGATAAAGTCACCATGACACGAACCGGTAGTGCCGCCCCCGTCCGCGCGGATGTCGCGACCGACATCACGCGCGTCGCCGTGTCGACGGTCATCTTCAGCCTGCGCCGCGGAGCCGACGACGCTCCGCAGCTCGTCCTGCCGCTCGTCCGCCGCACCCGGGATCCGTTCGAGGGACTGTGGGCGCTGCCGGGCGGATGGCTCGACATCGCCGAAGACCTCGAGGATGCGGCATCCCGCACCCTCGCCGAGACGACCGGCCTCACCCCCAGCTATCTCGAGCAGCTCTACGCCTTCGGAAACGTCGACCGCTCCCCCTCGCGGGTCGTGTCGATCGTCTACTGGGCGCTCCTGCGCGCCGACGAGGTCGATGCCCAGGTCTCCGCGCACGCCGCCGGGCGGGATGCGCCCGAGAACGTCCGCTGGTTCCCGGTCGCCGGTCTCCCCCCGCTCGCATTCGATCATCAGCAGATCATCGACTACGCGCTCTGGCGGCTGCGCAACAAGGCCGGCTACAGCCGCGTCGCGCACGGCCTGATGACGGATTGCTTCACGCTCGCCGATCTTCGCGAGGTCTATGAAGCGATCCTCGGTCGCCGCCTCGATCCGGCGAACTTCCGGCGTCAGGTCGAGAACTCCGGAAGCCTCGTCCGCACCGACGCGTTCCGCACCGGAAATCACCGCCCCGCACGTTTGTACCGCCCCCACGCGGGCGCCGAGCTCGCCGATCGCGGCCCGCTCTCCCCCGCATCCGCACCGCACGAATCGAGCACGAGATGAGCCAGGCCACGCTGACCCTGCAGCCCCGCCCGATCGACCCTTCGGTCGATCATGAGATCCAGGCGATCGTCGCCGGGGCGGGCACCGCCTCGACGTGCAACACGGATCTCGCCGCCGGACCCTGGTCGTTCGACACGCGCCCGGGGTACGGCCCCGGCGCTTCGATGGGCGACGTCATCCCGACCGGTTCGCCCCGCCAGGGTCAGCTCCCCCAGGAGTACCGCGACGCCTCCGACGACGACCTCGATGCCCGCATCCGTGCCGCCAAGGCGACGCTCGGAGATCGCGTCGTCGTTCTCGGGCACTTCTACCAGCGCGAGGAGGTCATCCGGCACGCCGACTACGTGGGCGATTCGTTCCAACTCGCGGGGGCCGCACAGGCACGCTCCGAGGCGGAGGCGATCGTCTTCTGCGGGGTGCACTTCATGGCAGAGACCGCGGACCTCCTCTCCGGCCCCGACCAGGCCGTCATCCTGCCGAACCTCGCCGCCGGCTGCTCGATGGCCGACATGGCCAACATCGACCAGGTCGAGGAGTGCTGGGAAGACCTCGAAGACCTCTACGGTGACCTGGACACTCCGGATGCCGACGGCCTGCTGCCCGTCATCCCGGTGACGTACATGAATTCGTCCGCCGCGATCAAGGGGTTCGTCGGACGCCACAACGGCATCGTGTGCACCTCGTCCAACGCTCGCACGGTGCTCGAATGGGCGTTCGCGCGCGGACGCCGGGTGCTGTTCTTCCCGGATCAGCACCTCGGGCGCAACACCGCGAAAGCGATGGGCATCCCGGTCGAGCGGATGCCGATGTGGAACCCCACGCGTCCGCTCGGCGGAAGCGACGAGCAGACCCTGCGGGACGCGCAGGTCATCCTCTGGCACGGCTTCTGCTCGGTGCACCGCCGGTTCACGGTCGATCAGATCGATCAGGCGCGCCGCGAGCACCCGGGTGTGCGCGTGATCGTGCACCCGGAGTGCCCGATGGCCGTGGTCGACGCCGCCGACGAGGCCGGATCGACGGACTACATCCGGAAGGCCATCGCTGCGGCCACCGAACCCACCACGTTCGCGATCGGCACCGAGATCAACCTCGTGCAGCGACTCGCGGCCGAATACCCGCAGCACGAGATCTTCTGCCTCGATCCCGTGGTGTGCCCCTGCTCGACGATGTACCGCATCCACCCCGGCTACCTCGCTTGGGTGCTCGAGGCGCTCGTGGCAGGTCAGGTGCTCAACCGCATCACGGTTCCGGCGTCGGTCGCCGACCCGGCCCGCGTCGCGCTCGAGCGGATGCTGGCCGCCAAGCCCACCGGTCTCGGCCGGTGAACGCCCCCCGCACGGCGCAGGCGATCGTCGTCGGCAGCGGCATCGCGGGACTGACCGCCGCCCTTCGCGCCGCCCGGAACGGTGTCGCGGTCACCCTCGTAACGAAGGACCGCCGCGACCACGCGGCGACGCACTATGCGCAGGGCGGCATCGCCGGCGTGATGACGGCGACCGACACCACCGAGGAGCACCTGCACGACACGCTGACCGCGGGCGCGGGTCTCACCGACCCGGTCGCGGCCCGCATCCTCGTCGAGGAGGGGCCCGCCCGCATCCGGGATCTGATCGATGCGGGTGTGCCGTTCGACCGGGATGCGGTGGGCGTGCTCCGGGCGGGCCTCGAGGGCGCGCACTCGCACCCTCGCGTGCTGCACGCCGGGGGCGATGCGACGGGGGCCGCGATCGAGCGCACCCTGCTCGAGCGCCTCGCCGAGAGCGACGTGACCGTGATCGAGCACGCGTTCGTCCGCGACCTCGTCGTGACCGACGGCCGCGTGACGGGCGTGGAGGTGCTGATGGGCGGACTTCGCCGCACGCTCACCGCGGATGCGGTCGTGCTCGCGACGGGCGGCGCGGGGCAGCTCTACCCGCACACGACCAACCCGTCGGTCGCGACCGGTGATGGGATCGCGCTCGCGCTCCGCGCGGGGGCGGCCGTCGCCGATCTCGAGTTCGTGCAGTTCCATCCGACCGTGCTCGCCGTCGGCGCGCCGTTCCTCGTCTCCGAAGCCGTCCGCGGCGAGGGGGCGACGCTGATCGACGCGCACGGCCACCGGTTCGCGCGGGACGCCCACCCCGACGGCGAACTCGCCCCGCGAGACATCGTCGCGCGTGCCATCGCAGCGCAGGACGACACGGTGTTCCTCGATGCGACGGGCCTCGGCCGCCCCGACACGGCGCGGTTCCTCGCGACCCGCTTTCCGACGATCGACGCCGCCGTCCGCGCGCGCGGCCTCGACTGGGCGACCGAGCCCGTGCCGGTCACGCCGGCCGCGCACTACCTGATGGGCGGCGTCGTCACCGACCTGCAGGGACGCACGACGCTGCCGGGCCTCTACGCAGTGGGCGAGACCGCCCGCACGGGCGTGCACGGAGCGAACCGGCTCGCCTCGAACTCCCTGCTCGAAGGCGCGGTGTTCGGCGCCCGCGTGGCCGACGCGATCGTCGCCGACGCGGGCGCGGATGCCGGAACGTGGGCCGGCCCGGCCGCCCCTCCCATCGCTGCTGTCGGTGCTGTCGCTGCTCCGGAGCCGAGCGCACCCGACGCCGCCGGCATCCGCCCGTTCCACCGCGCGGCCCTGCAGGAACTCATGTGGCAGCACGCCGGCCTCGTCCGCGACGCCGAAGGCCTGCGGCACGCCGCCGACACCCTCGCGGGCTGGAGCGCCGAAGACGACCGGGCGACGGATGCGGTCCCCGCGCTCGAGGACTCGAACCTCCTGCGGGTCGCGACGGCCGTGGTCGACGCAGCACGACGACGGACCGCGTCGGTCGGTGCCCACTTCCGCCGCGACGACGCACCCGCCGAGCCGCGCGACCCGGCGTCGGCGCTCCCGTCATCGCGCACGCCCTCATCACGCACGGCGACGACCCGCACGGCATCTCCGCGCACGACTGTGCCCGACCGGGAAGAGGCTCCCGCATGCTGACCCGCACCACGATCGACCGTGTCGTCTCGGCCGCGCTCGACGAGGACGCCCCCTGGGGCGACCTGACGAGCGAGTCGCTCATCCCGGCCGAGGCCGTCGCGACCGCCGAACTGGTGGCCCGCGAGCCGGGCGTGTTCGCGGGCGGCGACGTCTTCGCTGCCGCGTTCGCGCTCACCGACCCGTCGGTGCGCGTGGAGCTGCTCGTCGCCGACGGCGGGGCCTTCGCCACGGGCGACGTTCTCGCCGTCGTCACGGGCCCCGCCCGCTCCGTGCTCACCGCCGAGCGGGTGGGCCTGAACTTCGTGCAGCGGATGGCGGGCATCGCTACCCTCACGGCCGCCTACGTGGCCGAAGTCGCCCACACCGGCGCGCGGATCGCCGACACCCGCAAGACCACCCCGGGTCTGCGCGCGTTCGAACGTCACGCCGTCCGCTGCGGCGGCGGCCACAACCATCGCTTCTCGCTGTCGGATGCGGTCATGGCCAAGGACAACCACCTCGCGGTGCTGACCGCATCCGGGGTCTCCGTCACGCAGGCCCTCGAGAGCGCGATCGCCCGCCTGCCGCACACGACCCACGTCGAAGTCGAGGTCGATCGACTCGACCAGATCGAGGCGGTTCTCGCCGCCGGGATCGGCACGATCATGCTCGACAACTTCTCGCTGGACGATCTGCGCCGCGGCGTCGAGCAGGTCGCCGGGCGGGCGACGATCGACGCGTCCGGCGGCGTCACACTCGAGACGGTGCGCCAGATCGCCGAGACCGGCGTCGATGTGATCTCCGTCGGCGCGCTCACCCACGCGGCCCGCGGACTCGACCTGGGTCTCGACATGCGCGTCGCGCTGCCGACCGAGGACTGACGCCCGATGGCGAGCCTGTACCTCGACAACGCCGCCACCACGGCCGTGCGCCCCGAGGTGCTCGAGGCGATGCTGCCCTACTGGACGCACGCGTTCGGCAACCCCTCCAGCCACCACGAGGTCGGCGAGGAGGCGGCCCGCGCACTCGCCGACGCGCGCGCCCGGGTCGCCGAGGTGATCGGCATGCGCGCGGGAGACGTGATCTTCACGTCCGGCGGCACGGAGGGCAACAACCTCGCTGTGAAGGGCATCGCGGTCGCCGCTCGCCTCGCCCGCGGCGCACGGCACGTGGTGACGACTCCCCTCGAACACGAGTCGATCCTCGAGTCCGTGGCTGCCCTGGAACGCGTGCACGAATTCACCTCGACCCGGGTTCCGGTCGACGCGTACGGACGGGTGAGTCCGGATGCGGTCGCCGCCGCGCTCCGCGACGACACGGCTCTCGTGAGCGTCGGCTACGCGAACAACGAGGTCGGCACCGTGCAGGACGTCGCCGGGATCGTGGCCGCCGCGCGGGAGCGCCGCATCCCGGTGCACCTGGACGCCGTGCAGGCCGCCGGGTGGCTGCCGCTCGCGGGCCTCGGCGTCGATGCCCTCACGATCGCGGGCCACAAGGTCGGCGCCCCGAAGGGCACGGGGGTTCTCGCGGTGCGCGGCCGCATCCCGCTCGAGCCGCTCCTGCACGGCGGAGGGCAGGAGCGGGGTCGTCGCAGCGGCACCGAGAACGTCGCCGGCGCCGTCGGGCTCGCGACCGCGCTCGAACTCGCCGAACGGGAACGCGAGGAGTCCGCGGCGCGCGTGCGCGCTCTCCGCGACGCGTTCATCGCGCGGGTCGCCGCGCTCGTGCCCACGGCGCGCCTGACCGGGCACCCGAGCGCGCGGCTCCCCGCCTCCGCGAGCTTCACCTTCGCCGGCACGAGCGGTGAGGCCGTGCTGCTCGAACTCGAGCGCCGCGGCGTGGTCTCCTCGAGCGGGTCGGCGTGCGCCGCCGGCAGCGACGAGCCCTCGCACGTGCTGATCGCGCTCGGCATCGCCCCCGCCGTCGCCCAGACGGCCGTGCGCTTCACCTTCCCGCACGACCTGTCCGCGTCCCTCGACGCGGTCGCGGATGCGGTCGCCGCATCCATCGCCGCCGTACACTCGGGGCCGTGACCACCGCCGCCCTCATCACGATCATCGTGCCGGGATACAACGTCGCCCCCTGGGCGGCGGAAGCGCTCGCCTCGCTGCGGGCACAGACGCTCACCGAGTGGACGGCGGTGCTCGTCGACGACGGGTCGACCGACACGACCGGCGCGATGTTCGACGCGGCAGCCGCCGCCGACCCGCGATTCCGGGTGATCCGGCACGACCGTCGCCGGGGCCTCGGCGCCGCCCGGAACGCCGGACTCGCGCTCGTGCAGACGCCGTTCATCGGGTTCCTCGACGCCGACGACGTGCTCCTCCCCGGCGCGCTCGCCCGCCTGGTCGCGGTGCTCGATGAGACCGGCAGCGACCTGGTCGCGGCGGCCTACGTGCGGCTGCGACCGGACAGTTCCGGCGGATATGCACCCGGCCTCGTGCAGCCGTGGGTGGCGGCCGCGACCGCGCCCGAGCGCCGCGGTGTCACGCTCGAAGAGCACCCCGACGCCTCCGCCAACGTCGTCGCTTGGTCGAAGGTGAGCCGTGCCGCGTTCTGGCGCGACAGCGGCATCCGTTTCCCCGAGGGGCGTCTGTACGAAGATCAGGTCGTCGCGCAGACGATGTTCGCGCGGGCACGCCGCTTCGATGTGGTGCCCGACGTCGTCGTGCACTGGCGTGAACGCGGCGACGGTTCCTCGATCACGCAACACGAGAACCGCCTCGACGTGCTGCGGGACTGCCTCGACGCGATGAGCGAGGGCCTGCACGTGCTGGAGAGCACCGGCCACCGCCGCGCGGCGCACGCGCGGCTGGGTCAGATGCTGCGGATGGATGTGCCGCGCCTCACGCGGATCGCCTCCGAGCATCCGGATGACGCCTACCGCCGCGCGCTCGGCGTCTTCACCCGCGATCTCTTCGACCGCGCCGAGAGTGGATCCATCCCGCTCGCCGACGACGCGCTCACCGCACTCGCCGCCGCCCGCCTCTGGTAGGGCAGCCCGGTCGGGGCAGCCCGACACGGCGGGCCGGGCAGGGGTTGGGTCAGGCGCTCTCGTCGACGATGATCCGGGCGGCCGCGATCTGCTCGGCCGCGAGATCGGCGTAGAGCCCGCCGCGGGCGAGCAGATCCTGGTGGGTGCCCGACTCGACGATGCGCCCGCCGTCGACGACGTGGATGACGTCGGCCCCGACGACGGTCGACAACCGGTGCGCGACGGTGATCGTCGTGCGACCGTGCGCGGCGGTGTCGAGGGCGGCCTGCACGAGACGCTCCGAGACGGTGTCGAGCGCCGAGGTCGCCTCGTCGAGAAGCAGCACCGGCGGGTCCTTCAACAGCACCCGTGCGATGGCGATGCGTTGCTTCTCACCGCCCGACAGTCGATAGCCGCGCTCCCCCACGACCGTGTCGTACCCCTGCTCGAATCCCTCGATCACGTGGTGGATGTTGGCGGCGCGGCACGCGGCTTCGAGTTCCGCATCCGTCGCGTCCGGCTTCGCATACCTCAGGTTCTCGCGGACGGTCGCGTGGAACAGGTACGTCTCCTGCGACACGATGCCGATGCGATCGATGATGGATGCGGTGGTGAGGTCGCGGACGTCGGCTCCCGCGAAGAGCACGCTGCCGGCGCTCGCCTCGTAGAGCCGCGGCACGAGGTACAGCACGGTCGTCTTCCCGGCCCCGCTCGGGCCGACGAGCGCGACGTGCTGGCCCGGCTCGGCGACGAACGAGACGTCGGCGAGCGTCGGCCGCGACTCGTCGGTCGCTCCCGGGTAGCGGAACGACACGTTCCGCAGCTCCACCCGCCCGACCGGGCCGGGAGCCCCGGCGACGTCGATCGCGCCGGGCGAATCCTGGATCGCCGGCCTCAGGTCGAGGTACTCGAAGATGCGCGCGAAGACCGCCGCCGAGGTCTGCAGATCGAGCGCCACGCGCATGAGGCCCATGAGCGGCTGCAGCAGGCGCGCCTGCACCGTCGTGAACGCCACGATCGTGCCGGCCGTGATCGTGGCGGCGCCGTCCGCGCCGTCGGAGAGGAAGATACCCGACATGAGGTAGATGACGGCGGGCACGCTGGCGATGATCACGCCGACGAGCGCGAAGAACCCCTGCCCGCTCATCGCCTGTCGCACCTGCAGCCGCACCTGCACGAGACTCTCGGTGCGGTACCGGCGCGACTCGTCGCCCTGTCGGTTGAACGACTTGGCGAGCAGGATGCCGGACACGCTCAGGCTCTCCTGGGTGATGGCGGACAACTCCGACAACGACTCCTGCGTCTGGCCCGCGATCCGCGCCCGCACCTGCCCGACCCGGCGCTGGATCAGCGCGAGGATCGGCATCATGAACACGGCGACGATCGTCAGGCGCCAGTCGATCAGGATCATCGCGACGAGCGAGGCGATGACGGTGACCGTGTTGCCGAGGATGCTCGTCATGGTGTTCGTCAGCACGTCCGACACCGCGCCGACGTCGTTCTGCAGACGCGACTGGATCGCCCCGGTCTTGGTGCGCGTGAAGAAGCCCAGCTCCATGGCCTGGAGATGCTCGAACAGGCGCACCCGGAGGTCGCCCGTGACGTTGTTGCCGACGGTAGAGGTGAGCCAGGTCTGCAGCACCTGCAGCCCCGCGGAGAAGAAGAAGAGGGCGGTCATGATGCCGACCAGACGCAGCAGCAGACTCATGTCGACCGCACCGCCGTCGGTCGGGAAGAGCGCGTCGTCGAAGATGCGCTGCACGATGAGCGGCGGCACGACCGCGATCGCCGCACCGATGACGACGAGACCCGCCGTGAACACGAGACGGGTGCGGTAGGGCCGGAACAGCGCCGCGACGCGGGCGCCGAGGTGGTCGATGCGCGGCGCCTGCGCGTTGACCGCGCGCTGACTCGATGCATCCGCACGGCGGAACGACACAGGACGCTGCGGTCCCATGGGCATGCTCATCCGCACAGCCTAGATCTGTCTCGCGCACGCCGGCCCGGAAGTGGCGGGAGCGACCGCGGCGGGCGGGCGGATCTGCATCCGTTCACGAAAACGGGAATGCGATGTCACCGGCCGCCGTTAGTCTTCACGTTCGCCGGTTCCGGCACATCCCCGTACCCCGCCTCTTGAGGAGACGACGATGCACGTCGATGCCGTTCAGACCGGTTCCCTTTCTCGCCCCGGCACCGCCACGCCGGTCACCCGCAACGACAACCGCGTGATCTGGTTGCTGCTCGCCGCCGCGTTCGTCGCGATCTTGAACGAGACGACGATGGGTGTGGCGATCCCGCACCTGATCACCGACCTCGGTATCACCGCGGTGCTCGCCCAGTGGCTGACGACGGCCTTCATGCTGACGATGGCCGTGGTCATCCCGATTACGGGCTTCCTGCTCCAGCGCCTGACGACTCGCGCCGTGTTCGTCACGGCGATGTCGCTGTTCTCCGCCGGCACCCTGATCGCTTTCCTCGCTCCCGGCTTCGAGGTGCTCCTGATCGCCCGCGTCGTGCAGGCCTCCGGCACCGCGATCATGATGCCGCTGCTCATGACGACCGTGATGACCCTCGTTCCGCCGCAGACGCGGGGGCGCATGATGGGCCGTATCAGCATCGTCATGGCCCTCGCCCCGGCGATCGGCCCGACCCTTTCGGGATTCATCCTCGACAACTTCAGCTGGCGCTGGATCTTCGGCGTCGTTCTCCCGATCGCGCTCGTCGCGCTCGGCGTCGGCGCGCGCCTGATCCACAACATCGGCGAGAAGCGCCGGGCGCGGGTCGACATCCTGTCGATCGTGCTGTCGGCGTTCGGTTTCGGCGGCCTGGTCTACGGTCTCGCGCAGATCGGCGGCGGCTCGTCGCACGGCGGCGGAGCGGATGCGGACGCCGCCGCAACGGCATCGGCGCTCACCCTCTGGGTGGCGCTCTCCATCGGTGTGGTGTCGCTCGCGCTGTTCGTGTGGCGTCAGCTGCGCCTGCAGAAGACCGACGACGCCCTGCTGGATCTGCGCGTCTTCCGTTCCGGCAACTTCTCGCTGTCGGTCGCGCACTTCGCCGTGATGTCGCTCGCATTCTTCGGCACGATTACCGTGCTGCCGCTCTTCGCGCAGAACGCCATGGGCCTGAGCCCGCTCGAAACCGGCCTCGTCGTGCTACCCGGCTCGCTCGCCATGGGCCTCGCTGGCCCCCTCATCGGCCGGATCTACGACCGCTGGGGCCCGCGCGTGCTGCTGCTCCCCGGGTCGATCCTCGTGGTGGTTCTTCTCTGGGTCTTCACGACCCTGAGCGAGACGACGCCGATCTGGGAGCTGCTGGTCACCCAGACGTTCCTGTCGCTCGGTCTCGCAATGTCGTTCACCCCGCTGTTCACGGCGTCGCTCGGCTCGCTCGAACCGCGCTTCTACTCGCACGGCAGCGCGATCGTGAGCACCGTGCAGCAGGTGGCGGGAGCCGCCGGCATCGCCGTCATGATCACGATCATGAACGCCGGCTACGTTGCAGGTGCGGCGAGCGATCAGGCCGCGTGGGCGGCGGGTGCGCGCGGAGCGTTCCTGTTCGCCGCGATCGTCGCGATTCCGACGATCATCAGCGCGTTCTTCATCCGGAAGCCCGACGACAGCGTGGGGATTCCGGCCGGTCACTGACCGCGTCAGGCGATCAGGCTGCCGGCAGCACCGGAGTGATCGTTCGGGATTGTGCCCCGGTGATCACCCGGCGCGAGGCGTCGGGACGATCAGACGCTGCAGGAGCCGCCGCCGCAGCATCCGGATGCGGCATCCTCGATCACCGGAAGAAGGTTCTCGGGGGCGGGAGCGGGCTGGAGCTGGATCGGCTGGGGTGCAGACATGCTCACCATGCTAGACCCGGTGCTCGCCTCCGCGGGCCGAGCGCCGTTCGGCGCGCTCGGGCACGGCCTCGCCGAGGGGCGACCGGGACGCTGTGCCGCGATGGCACGGCCCTGCTCGGCCGCCCGCGTGCACAACTCGGGAAGAATCGACCCATGAGCCACGTCACGACCGGCCTGCCCTCCCGTTCTGCCATGTTGCGCACGGTCACCCGGCGGTTCCGGTGACTTTTCCGAGCGCGCAATGGTGCCGCAGCCGGTCGCACGGCGCGGTGTGCACGCGCCCCCGCGGCCACGCCGGTCTACACAACCGCGCGGGCACGAGCCGAATGTGGTCGGACCGGCAGGCGGATGCGGCGGCGTGCCCCGGCTCCGGCACTCCCGCAGAGCCCGCGCACCCGCTGCCGAACGGTTTTCCGCACGGGCGCGCGCTCTGCCCGGAGTGCTGGGGGTTCGCCGCGGTGGCCGACGGCGTGCTCGCACTGCACGATGCGTTTCGCGGAGCGGAAGATGACACCGAGGCCGCCGATCGCGCCGCCTGGTTCAACGTCTCCGGCTGGAGTCGCTGACCACCCCCCTCGCTCGACCGCCCCGATCGCGTTCGGCCGCGCCCGCTCAGACCGGGGGCGAGGAACGATCGACGAGACGGGTGATCGCCGTCAGCGGGATCCCGATCCACGCCGGGCGGTTGCGCACCTCGTAGATCGCCTCGTACACCGCCTTGTCGATCTCGAACGCGTCGAGCAGCGCGCGACGCGAACGTACGTCGTCGCCGGATGCGGCCACGTACCCGTCGAGGAACGCGTTCCTCGCGGTGGAGGCCCAGGATGCCGCGTCGATCGGTGGGGTCTCTTGCGCGAGCGAGCCGGCGACGTAGTCGAACGAGCGGAGCATTCCGGCCACATCCCGAAGCGGAAGGTCGGGGCGTGATCGCTCCGGCATCGGCCGCAGCGGCTCCCCCTCGAAATCGAGCAGGACCCAGCCGAGCTCGGGCGAGCGCACCGCCTGGCCGAGGTGCAAATCGCCGTGGATCCGCTGCAGCGCCGGCCAGGCCATCCCCGCGATGGCGCGATACAGGGCCTCGATGCGCGGAGCGAGCGGCTCGAGCGCCGGAACCTCGCGCACGGCGATCGCGAGGCGACGGCGCAGGCTGACGAGCGCCGATTCGATCTCGGCCGGGCCCGCGGGAACGACCGGGAGGGCGCTGCGGAGCGTCGCGTGCACCTCCGCGACGGCCACACCGAGATCACGGGCCGGGATGCTGAAGTCCTCACCGCGCGAGGCGGCATCCCGCGCGACGACCCAGGCGTCCTGCAGCCCGGAGAGGAACTCCTGCGCGAAGGCCAGGTGTCCGCGCGCCTCGCCGTCGGCGCGACCGGGATCCGGCCAGGTGCCGACGAGCGCTCCGAGCGATGCCGGCACGCGGTGCGATCCGGCGGCGGTCAGAGCGCTCTGGGTGGTGACGTCGGGGTTCTCGCCGTGGTGCAGCACCCGGAAGACCTTGACGATCGCGGTCGGCGTCGACCCGCCCTCGACCTCGCAAACGAGCGACGTGTTCGATTGCTCTCCCGAGAGCACGTGCGCCCGCGTCACTCGACCGGGCGCCGAGAACACCTGCCCGCGCAGGCTCGCACCGGCAACGTCGACCCGGGCACTGTCGGCCATCGCGGCCACCAGGGCCTGCGCATACGCGGCATCGTGGGGTCCGTCGTAGAGCCACCGATCGCCCACTCGACCGATCAGGGCGCCCGCGCCGTCATCGACCGCCGCCGAGCGGGACACGACGGGCACCTGGTACAGCACCGGCGCCTCGTGCGCTTCGTCGATCACGAGGTGGACGGCGATCTCCGCATCCGGGTCGGGCGAGGGAACCGCCATCGCGGCGATGACCCGAAGCCGGGGCACGCGTCCCTTGGTCGCGTACCAGCGCTGACGAGGCAGCCATTCGGAAAGAGTGTCCAGGTCGACAGTCAGCGTCATGACGCCATGCTGGCACGGGCGACTCCGCATCCGGTCGCCCTTGATTCCGGCGGTCGAAAACTCTAGGCAGTGCCGGCACGCGATGCATCACGAAAGCGACGTCCGCGCGCGACTAGCACACTGAAGGGCACCGCGGCAACCGTGGCCAGGTCGTTGCGTGCGAGCGTCGAAGCCGCTGAAGTGGTGCGATGGCAACGGACATCTCAGCGAGCGAAGCGAAGAGCGGCGGCGGACTCAAGCGCGCGGTCGGCGGGTGGTTGTTGTTCGCCTTCATCGTGGGCGACACCCTCGGTGCCGGCATCTACACACTCGTCGGCACGATGGCGGCGGATGTCGGCGGTGTGATCTGGCTGCCCCTCCTGATCGCCCTCGTAGTGGCGCTGCTGACGGCCGGTACGTACGCCGAACTCATCACCAAGTACCCGCACGCGGGTGGCGCCGCCCGCTACGTGGACCGGGCGTTCCACATCCCTTACCTGTCGTTCCTCGTGGGATTCCTGATGATGGCGTCGGGCATCACGACGGCCGCGGCCCTCGCGAACGCGTTCGCGGGCGACTACCTCGCCGCGCTCATCGACGTGCCGGCCGCCCCCGCCGCGGCCGTCTTCATCGTCCTGCTGACGCTCATCAACCTCCGGGGGGTCAAAGAATCGCTCAGCGCCAACTTCGTCGCCGCCATCATCGAGGTGTCCGGTCTCGTGATCGTCATCGTCGTCGCGGCGATCGCCTTCGGCGCCGGAAACGGCGACCCCGGCCGCATCTTCGAGTTCGCCCCGGACGTGCCGCCACTGCAGGGCGCGTTCGCCGCATCCGTCATCGCGTTCTTCTCGTTCCTCGGGTTCGAGGCCGCCGCGAACATGGCCGAAGAGGTCAAGAATCCCTCCAAGAACTACCCGCGCGCGCTCTTCGGCGCGATCATCACGGCGGCCGTCGTGTACCTGCTGATCGCCATCGGTGCTGTCATCGTGCTGCCGCCCGCAGAGCTCGCCGAATCGAGTGGCCCGCTGCTCGACGTCGTCGCGGCGAGCGGAGTCGGGGTGCCCGCGTGGCTCTTCGGCATCATCGCGCTGATCGCGATCGCGAACGGTGCCCTGCTCTTCATGGTGATGGCCAGCCGCGTGGGCTACGGCCTGGCGCGTTCGGGACTCCTCCCCCGCGCATTCGGACGCGTCCTGCCGAAGCGTCAGACCCCGTGGGTCTCGATCGTCGTCGTCGCGGGGGCCACGATCGCCCTGTCGTTCCTCGGCGATGTGTCATCGCTCGCCGAGACGACCGTGCTGCTCCTCCTCCTGGTCTTCCTCGCGGCGAACGTGAGCGTGCTCGTGCTGAAGAAGGACAAGGTCGAGCACTCGCACTTCTCCGTGCCGCGCGTCGTACCGATCCTGGCGATCATCGCGAGCGTCGTGCTGCTCGCCCAGCAGTCCGGTGCCGTGTGGCTCGGTTCGCTCGTCTACATCGTCATCGGTTCGGTGCTGTTCGTCATCGCGCGACTGAAGCGCAACAGCGAGGTGCGCTCCGAGACCGCCGAGCTGCAGACCATTCGCGACGCCGGCGATGCGCCGGGAACGAACACCGACGCGTAGTACGGGTGGTGTCTGCGGGGCGGATGCGGTCCGCCGCCCCGCAGGGCCGATCGCCGGCGCCTTCCGCGGGGCCGCGCACCCGGCGTTAGCCTGGGTACGGTCGCCATCCGCATCGGCCGACGAAAGGCCCCCTGTGAACCTCACGCTGCTCGAGCGCTTCGTCGCCGTCGCCGAAGAACTCCACTTTCCGCGCGCTGCGGGCACCCTCGGCATCCCGCTCGCCTCGCTCTACTCGTCGATCGACAAGCTCGAATCCGAGATCGGGCAGCCGCTGATCACCCGCGATGCCCCGACGACGCTGACGCCCGCCGGGGCGCTACTGCTCGTCGATGCCAAGCAGGAGATCGCCGCCGCGCCCGCCCCCGCGAAGAAGCCGGTCGTTCCGGCGGGCGGCAAAGCGAAAGCATCAAAGGGCAAAGGGCGCACGCCCGTGGTGAAGGGCCAGCCGAAGCCGTACAAGAAGCGCCAGGGTCGCTGACCCGCCGCATTCCTCCTACGCTTCGGTGACCTGACCGCCGTCGACCCGCCAATGCCGATCGGTGCGCACCGTCGAGAGCATGCGGCGATCGTGCGTGACGAGCAGAAGGGTGCCGTCGTACGACTCCAGCGCCTGCTCGAGCTGTTCGATGGCCGGCAGATCGAGGTGGTTCGTCGGCTCGTCGAGGACGAGGACGTTGATCCCCCGGGCCTGCAGGAGGGCGAGCCCCGCGCGCGTGCGTTCGCCCGGTGACAGCTCATCGACGGGGCGCCCGACATGGTCGGCCTTCAGCCCGAACTTCGCGAGAAGCGTGCGCACGTCTGCGGAGGCGAGCGTCGGCACGAGCGCTTCGAAGGCATCCGCGAGCGGCTGCGTCCCGGCGAGCAACGACCGCGCCTGGTCGATCTCGCCGATCTGCACGTTCGCGCCCAGGCTCGCGGTGCCCTCGTCGGGCTGCTGGGTTCCGAGCAGCGCACGGAGCAGGGTCGACTTGCCGGCCCCGTTCGGGCCGGTGATGCCGATGCGCTCCCCCGCGTTGATCTGCAACGAGACCGGGCCGAGGGTGAACGAGCCCTGGCGGAACACCGCACCGGAGAGCGTCGCGACCACAGAGCTGGAGCGCGGAGCCGCCCCGATCGTGAACTCGAGCTGCCACTCCTTGCGCGGCTCGTCGACCTCGTCGAGTCGCGCGATCCGACTCTCCATCTGCCGTACCTTCTGCGCCTGCTTCTCGCTCGACTCGGCAGCGGCCTTGCGCCGGATCTTGTCGTTGTCGGGCGACTTCTTCATGGCGTTTCGCACGCCCTGACTCGACCACTCGCGCTGCGTGCGGGCGCGGGAGACGAGATCAGCCTTCTTGTCGGCGAACTCGTCGTACTTCTCCCGCGCGTGGCGGCGCACCGTCGCGCGCTCCTCGAGGTACGCGTCGTATCCGCCGCCGAACACGCGATTCGACGCCTGCGCGAGATCGAGCTCGAGCACGCGGGTGACCGCGCGCGCGAGGAACTCCCGATCGTGACTGACCAGCACGGCGCCGCCCCGGAGTCCGCGTACGAACGCCTCGAGCCGCTCGAGTCCGTCGAGGTCGAGGTCGTTGGTCGGTTCGTCGAGCAGCACGACGTCGAAGCGACTGAGCAGCAGAGCCGCGAGCCCGACGCGCGCGGCCTGCCCGCCCGAGAGAGAGGTCATGGTCGCCACATCCGCCGGCACGCCACCGAGATCGAGCCCCAGATCGGCCAGCACCACGGGAAGGCGCTCATCGAGGTCGGCCGCGCCGCTCGCGAGCCATCGGTCCAGCGCCGTCGAGTAGGCGTCGGCGGGGTCGATGCCGGAACCCTCCGCGAGCGACGGGTCGCCGAGCGCGGCGGCGGATGCATCCATCACGCGGGTCGCTTCGGCACAGCCCGTGCGCCGGGCGATGTAGGCGGCGACCGTCTCTCCCGCGACGCGCTCGTGCTCCTGCGGAAGCCAGCCGACGAAGGCGTCGGCCGGGGCGAGCGAGATCGTACCGCCCTGGGGCTCATCGATGCCGGCGAGCAATCGCAGCAGCGTCGACTTTCCGGCGCCGTTCGCGCCGACCACCCCGACGACATCACCGGGGGCGACGGTCAGATCGAGCGAGTCGAAGAGCGTGCGGTGGCCGTACCCGCCGGCCAGGTCTCGGGCGACGAGTGTGGCGGTCATCCGTCAATCCTGTCACCGGCGGGCGGGTCCGCGCACCACCCCGCGCACACGGGTGGCGGCCGGGCGCGGGGCGCGCGGCGGATACACGAGGGTGACCAGCACGACCGACACGATCATGAGCAAGAACCACGAACTCAGCTTCGACAGCGACACGGGCTCCCACCCGTCCACCTGGTTCGGATACAGCCAGGCACCGGCCCAGGTGCTGATGTTCTCGGCGAGGTAGATGACGGCCGCGACCCCCGCGAACACCACCAGGAGCGGCAGGCGCAGGCGCGCGCGCCACACTCGCGCGTGCAGAACCGTGGGCAGCCAGAGGGCGACGACGGCGACCATCAGCACCCAGCGGGCATCCCACCAGAAGTGATGCAGGAAGAAGTTCGCGTAGATCGCGGCCGCGACGATCACGGTCGCCCAGACCGGCGGATACCGCCGGAACCGGATGTCGAAGAGCCGGTACACGCGCACCATGTACGACCCGACGGCGGCGTACATGAACCCGCTGAACAGCGGCACTCCGGCGATCCGCAGCACCCCGCCGGCGTCGTACATCCACGATCCCGCGTCGGTCTTGAAGATCTCCATCGCCGTCCCTGTGATGTGGAACGCCACGATCACCCAGAGCTCGCGGCGGTTCTCCAGGCCCGCCGCGATCATGCCGATCTGGATCAGCACGGCGGCGATCGTCAGGGCATCGTTCCGGGCGAGCGGGGCCGCATCCGGATACCAGAGGCGGACGGCGAGGATCACGGCGAGCAGCAGGGCCCCGAACACGCAGGCCCACGCCTGCTTCGCGAAGAAGACGCCGATCTCGACGAGCGCGCCCCGCCAGCCGGTGCTCGGGGCGCGGCGCAGGATGCGGTGGGCCCGATCGTCGAGGCGTCGTTCGAGGCGCGTGGGCTTCTGCACCCCGCGAGGCTAGGGCGCGCGGCTGAATGACCGGTGTGGTCCGGTCAGGTCCGGCGCCCCGTCAAGTCCGGCGCACGTCAGACGAACCGCACCCAGCTCGCGGTGCGGCCGGTCTCGGCCTGACCCTGCAGGTCGAGGTCGTCGCCGTGCACGGCGTACAGCGAGACGGTCGTGGACTGCTCGCCCGCGGCGACCAGATACGCGCCGTCCGCGCTGATGTGGAACCCGCGCGGCTGCGGCTCGGTGTCGACGAACCGGGTGGGCGCGGTGAGAGAACCGTCCTCGGCGACGAGGACGGCGCCGAGCGTGCTCTCGGAGCGCTCGGAGGCCCAGAGTCGTTTTCCGTCATCGGCGAGGTGCAGATCGGCTCCCCAGATGAGGTGCTCCGCCCGCGGGTCGGCGCCGAAGCGGCTGCGCGTGAGGCCGCGCGTCGGGTCGAACGCGTCCGCAGCACCCTGGAGGGTCAGCGCGCCGGTCGCGGTGTCGCGCGTGTAGTGCAACACCTCGGCCGAGAACTCCGTCAGCACGTAGACCGCGTCCTGGGCCGCGTTCAGCACCAGGTGGCGCGGGCCGCTGCCGGCCGGCGCCGCGACCGTCGGGGGGTCGAGCGGCGTGAGGGTCGCGTCATCCGCCAGCGCGTACTGGGCGATCAGATCGGCGCCGAGGGAGACGAAGTAGGCATTCTGCCCGTCGGCGCTCGGCAGCACCGAGTGCAGGTTCGGGAACTCGATGCGGGAGGCCGGCTCGCCGACCACGCCGTCGACGATGGGAGCGCTGATACCGAAGCCGCCGCCGTACGAGGCGCCGAGCAGCACCGTTCCGTCGTGCGACAGGCTGAGGTAGTTCATGCCGCCGCCCACCAGGTCGAGGCGCGAGATCTGCTCGAGCGCGCCGCTCGCGCGGTCGAGACGAAGCGTGACGATGCCGGGCGACTCTTCTTTCGTACGTCCCTTGACGCCCGCGTAGACCAGGCCCCGCGCGGAATCGACGGCGAACGTCGACGTTCCGGTCAGTCCTTCGGTGAGCGCGATGCGCTCGAGCGCGCCGTCGGAGAATCGGAAGGTGCTGATGCTGCCATCACCGGAGTTGGCCACGAGGACGAGAGATTCGGTCATCTCTCGATCGTATGCACTCCGAACGGGGGTCAGCCGAATCCGCCGTCACCGAGGGTCGTTCGAGATGAGGGTCAGTCCCAGTCGAGGTAGTCCTCGATGGCCCAGGACGTCGCGCCGACGTGGGTCGCGGGGAAGAGATGCCCGCCGCCCTCGACCGCGACGACGCTGACGAGGCCGGGCGCCGCGGCGCGCAGCAGCTCGCCGTTCGCCGTCGGAGTGATGGTGTCCTCCGTGCCCTGGATGATGAGCACGGGCACGCCATCGGCGAGCGCCGACAGTTCACCGGTCGCTTCGCGCGCCGCGCGCTGCATGGCCTCGAGGTCTTTGTCGCGGGCGACGTCGGTGCCGTCATCCGGACCGTCCGACCCCGCGGTGCCCTCGACGCCGAGCAACAACACGCCGTTGACGCGGTCGTGATGGTCGATCGCCACGAAGCGCGCGACCGTGCCGCCGAAGGCGTGTCCCCCGACCCACGCGTCGGCCACACCGAGGTGGTCGAGGACATCGACGACGTCCTGGGCGAGATCGTGCAGCGTGACGGCTGCATCCGTGGGTCGACGGGCACCGATCCGGATGAGGTGGAAGTCCTCCTGCGCCACCGAATGCGCGAGCGGGCCGAGGTAGCCGATGTTCAGGCCCTGCCCGGGAAGCAGCACGACCGCGGGCCCGTCGCCCTCCACCTCGAACGGGATGGCGCGGCCGTCGGGCTCGAAGATCTGGGAGTCCGGCATTCGTGCATCCTCTCGCGGGGGTGGGTGTCGACGTTCCAGCCTAACGTTCGCGCGCCGCGCGCCACCGTGTGCGGCGAGCCTCGCTCGCTTACTTCGGGCCGCCCCGTCCCGCGCTCGCGCGCGCCCGCGCCCGCTCCCGCGGGAAGGACGCGCTCACGTGTCGCAATCCGCCGGCGCGCGCGACCGATTCCGACACTTGAGGCACTCTCCCACACGCTCACGTGTCGCAATCCGCCGGCGCGCGCGACCGATTCAGACATCTGAGGCGCGCTCATGCACGCTCACCTACGCTCGCGTGTTGACGAGAGCGTCCACGCTCACGTGTCGCAATCCGTCGGTGCTCGCGACCGATTCCGACACTTGAGGCACTGTTATTCACGCTCACGTGTCGCAATCTGCTGCCGAACTCGACGCATCGCGCCACGTGAGCCCCGAGCGGGTCGGAGGCGGGCGTCCGCGCCGCCGGGGGGATCGACATTCCGGCCTTGTGGTCGCGCCGAGGGCCACGCTGCACGCGAGGGCCACTGTGCGTGGGGCCACGGTGCGCGAGGGCGACAGCGCGCGAGGGCCACGGTGCGCGGCGATCTAGCGACGGCCGCGGGCACCATCCGCCGCCGTCGCCCGCGGAGTCCCACGCTTCGCGTGACGGATGCGGCGACGCGTGAGCACGAAGGCGAACGACAGCACGATGAGGCACAGCCCATTGACCAGGATGGCGAGAGTCGTCGTGGGCGTGAGCACGCCGTCGTTTCGCACCCAGATCACGATGGGCGACACGATCGAGCTCGCGGCGAGCATCACTGTTCCTGCGGGGCCGAAGGGCAACTGGCCGCGCTGCACGATCAGTCCGATGCACACCACGACGAGCAGCAGCACGATGATCGCGGCGCAGATGACGACGAGCACTTCCGAGGCGTCGAGCGCGATCGATCGCCGCTTACCGATGCCGAGGCCGCAGAACAACATGACGAGCGATACGACGGCGACCGCGAACGCTGCGCCATCGAACACGCGGTCCGGCACGTTCGTGCGCGCCGGACGCCGGCGGCGCTGGCGCCACGGCTGGCCGTCGAACTCGGAACTCACACGTCGATCATGCCGCGTGCTGACGCTGAGAGCGTCAACGGGAGCAAAGCCGACCGCCGCACTCGACGGCGCAGCGAGTACGACTGGGCGTGAGAAACGAACTGGTGACAGGTTGAGTTGACACCGATTCGTTCCTCACGCCCATGTTTCGCTTCAGGTTGATCCGGTCTGCCGCTGAGATGGCGCCGGGCTCGCGGGGCCGCGATCGCCGCTTCGTTCGTCTTCCGACTGCGCCCGAACGCGAATGTCCACGGCGAACAGACTGACGCCGACCAAGAGAGCCGCGATGACAACGATCCATCCAATGGCCGTGGTCGAGATGAGCAGTCCGCTGCCGCATCGGTCAATTGCGGTGATGACCCATGCCGTCGCGTCGAGACTCCCCGAATCGATGTCCGTCGGCGCGGCACTGGTGCACGATGCGTCGTTGAACCCAGATCTCAGAGCAGCGGCGTCAATAACTGGTCGAAGGAGTCCACGGGGGCCGCCCAGCAAATGGCTTAGCGCGACGAGAACCACCACGAACAATCCTGGACACAGGACGCGCCGAAGCCAACTGTTCTTCGAATCTGGAAACAGGGACGCCGTCGCAACGATCAGACCGAACGCATAGCCTGCGACAGCCCCGGCGGCCGGAAAATCCAGCATCGAGCGCGGCGTGATCGTATTAAGTGCTGAGGTGCCCGCTGCCGGCCCCACGAGGCTCGGCACTGCAAGCCCCGCCAGCGGCACGAGCGAGGCCATCACGGCACCGACTGCGCCGCCGTATCCAATCCAAGTGGCGACGCGGCGCACATAAGAGCCGACCCCCAATGGCCGCTGTAGGACGTCGCCCCATCGAAGAAAGAGAAAGATCACGAAGCAGATTACGGCTGTGACGGTGAGGAGACAGCTGACCGCCAACATGTTGTAGCTGATTGCGGCGGAGAACGCCGCCGCCTGGATGTCACCATTCGCACCGGTCAAGCCCACAAACGACATGACGAACACGAAGACCAAGATGACTATGTACATCACCCCCAGGGCCCGGAGCATCGTGGGAACAGAGACGACATTTTCGAGGGTGTCGACCGTGATACGAACTTCCCGCCACCCGTCAGGCGCGGCGAGCGTCAAGAACCGTTTGGTCGTGGACTTTGTCTCGCGCCACGTCTTAGCGCAGCGATATCGCACGTTAGCGCACACTGTTGGAGAGCCTTGGTGCTCGGCCCGCTGGAGGAGTCCGCGTGTGACAGACGCCGTGATCATCGCGATGCACATCGCGATGAACGCCACGAGGAAGATCACCGACGCAGACATCAGAGCGATGAACATGATGCCTCCGGCGAGTGCCGCAGCCGCAAAGCTGATCTCTTTCGTGGCCGCGAGACCTCGAAGGTCGTCACGCGCGAACGCCGCTTTCAACTTCGTCATCGCGATCCAGGCGGCCCCTGCGAGGCACGGGATGGCAAGTAGCCACATAATGACCATGGGGACAATTGTTGCTGGGGCCCTGACATCCAGTCCACTCGCACGAACCACGCTCGATCATCTGACGGACGACCTCGAAGCCAAGCCCGTCGAGACGGCAGAACGTGGTGAAGTCAGGGGTCGCAAACATGGACTTGTGCAAGTCGAGGTCTTCCGACGGATGGTCCGTGTGAGAACTTACAGCCAGGAAGACTTCGACATCCCTCCGCGAACCAGCCTGCACCCCACGACCACACACTTAATTCCCGGCGGCACAACGCCCAGATGGTCCCAACAGTGCCAGCCGACATCGGGCCACCTAAAAATGCGCGCTGCCGGGCCCATGCCGTCGAGCGGCCGAGTCTCTACCGTTGAGCAGGATCCGGTCAAATCGCTAGCCGAGCGCATTCCTCGCGAGGTGCATCGTGATATTGAATCAGATCTCAACATTCTCAGCCTGATTAAAACCCCTGATCAGAGCAGAAATTACACATTGAAGCGGAACTCCACGACGTCGCCGTCCTGCATGACGTAGTCCTTGCCCTCGAGGCGCGCCTTACCCTTCGCGCGGGCCTCGGCGACCGATCCGGTCGCGACGAGGTCTCCGAACGAGATGACTTCGGCCTTGATGAAGCCCTTCTCGAAGTCGGTGTGAATCACGCCCGCCGCCTGCGGCGCCTTCCAGCCCTTGCCGATCGTCCACGCGCGCGCTTCCTTCGGACCGGCCGTGAGGTAGGTCTGCAGGCCCAGCGTGTCGAAGCCGATGCGGGCGAGCTGGTCGAGACCCGACTCGTCCTGGCCGGTCGACGCGAGCAGCTCTGCGGCGTCCTCCGGGTCGAGATCGATGAGCTCGGACTCGATCTTCGCGTCGAGGAACACGGCCTTGGCCGGTGCGACGAGCGCGGCGAGTTCCGCTTTGCGCGACGCATCCGTCAACACGGCCTCATCGACGTTGAACACGAAGATGAACGGCTTCGCGGTCAGCAGCCCGAGCTCGCGGATGGGTTCGAGGTCGATTCCGGATGCGGACAGGAGCACGCCGCGCTCGAGCGCATCCTTCGCGGCGACAGCGGCCTCGAGCACCGACGGGTCGAGCTTCTTGCCGCGCACCTCTTTCTCGTAGCGCGTGATGGCGCGCTCGAGGGTCTCGAGGTCGGCGAGCTGCAGCTCGGCGTTGATGGTCTCCATGTCGTTCTTCGGGTCGACCGCACCGTCGACATGCACGACGTCGGAGTCGGCGAAACCGCGCACGACCTGCGCGATCGCATCCGCCTCGCGGATGTTGGCGAGGAACTTATTGCCGAGCCCCTCCCCCTCGCTCGCGCCACGCACGATGCCCGCGATGTCGACGAACGACACGGCGGCGGGCAGGATGCGCTCGCTCGAGAAGATCTCCGCGAGAGTGTCGAGCCGCGGGTCCGGCAGGTTCACGACCCCGACGTTCGGCTCGATCGTCGCGAACGGATAGTTCGCCGCGAGCACTGAGTTCTTGGTCAGCGCATTGAAGAGCGTCGACTTGCCGACGTTGGGGAGACCGACGATTCCGATGGTAAGAGCCACGGGAGCCCAGTCTAGGCGGCGGGGGCGCCGCATCCGACTGCGCCCGCATCCGGAGGCCGCCCCGGGCCGGGACGCATGCTCGTGCCGTCACGAGATTCGGAGATGTCACCGGATACGGAGCGATCCGGCACCGATCCTCCGAATCTCGTCGCATCTCCGAATCTCGTGACACCTCGCACGCCCGACCGCGACACACCGCACCGCACCGCACCGCTCAGCACCGCTCAGCACCGCACCGCACGCGACCGCGACCCGTCGGCGACGGATGCGGACACCGCCCGGCGCGCCTCGCCCGCGTGCGGGGATGCCGCGGCGAGGGTGGACCCGTGGCCCTGGATTTCACCGCGATCGACTTCGAGACGGCGAATGCGTCCAGCGCTTCCGCCTGCAGCGTGGGCCTCGCGCGGGTGCGCGACGGCCGCATCGTCGCCACGGCCGGGTGGCTCATCCGGCCGCCGGCAGGGCACGACCGCTTCTTCGAGTTGAACATCGGCATCCACGGCATCCGTCCCGAGCACGTCAGGGGCGCGAAGAGCTGGAGCGACCAGCTCGACGACCTCGCCGCGTTCACGGGTTCGGACGTCCTCGTCGCCCACAACGCGGGTTTCGACATGGCTGTCCTCCGACGCGCCTGCGAGGCGACCGGCGACGAATGCCCGCCCTACCGCTACGCCTGCAGCGTGCAGGTGGCCCGCCGCACCTACGACCTGCCCTCGTACCGACTGCCGTTCGCGGCGGCCGAGGCCGGTTTCACCGACCTCGTGCACCACGATGCGACGTCGGATGCGGTCGCCTCCGCCCACATCATGATCGACGCCGCCCGACGTTGGGGTGCATCCGACATCACCGAGTTGGCAACTCTCGCGGGCGTACGAATCGCCGCGATCCCGGCGCCTGCTGCGGCCGCGGCCGTCGCCGCCTGACCGATGTCGGACCCCTGCACCACGCTAGGGACATGGACCTCTCACTCGTCGCCGTCGCGCTGATCTGCCTCGTCGCGGGCATCGCCCTCGGCTGGTTCGCCGCTCGATCTCGCGGTGAGTCCTCTCGGGCCGCACTGGGTGCGCGCGCGGCCGCTGCCGAGTCTGCGGCAGGTGCCGCACGGGCCGAGCTGGAGCGGCAGGGGCTTCTGTACCGCGAGTTCGTCGAACGCGATCGCGTGCAGCAGCAAGCGCGAGACGAACGCGATCGCCGGGAGCAGACCGTTCTGCAGGCGCTTTCTCCGGTTCGCGAGTCGCTCACGCACATGCGGCAGAAAGTCGACGAGCTCGAACGAGAACGGCACGCGCAGTTCGGTTCTCTCGCCGAGCAACTCCGCCGCGCGCAGCAGTCAGACGACGCGCTGCGCGCCACGACCGAATCGCTCTCCAGTGCACTGCGTTCGACCAGCGCGCGCGGTGTGTGGGGCGAGGCGCAACTGCGTCGTGTGGTGGAGGCTGCGGGACTCACCCGCCACGTCGACTTCGACCTGCAGTCTTCGATCTCCTCGGATGCGGGCGCCGGACGCCCCGACATGATCGTGCGGCTTCCGGGCGGCAAAGCGATCGCCGTCGACGCGAAGGTGCCCCTCGACGCGTATCTCGAAGCCAGCGCCATCCCCGATTCGGCGTCCGCCGACGATGCGGCACGGCGTCGGATGCTGCGCGACCGGCACGTGAAGGCGCTCCGCGCGCACATCGACGCACTCGCGAAGAAGCGCTACTGGGCCGGCCTCGACTCGAGCCCCGAGTTCGTGATCTGCTTCGTGCCGATCGAGTCGCTGCTCGCTTCTGCCCTCGAAGACGATCCGACGCTCCTCGATCACGCGTTCCGGCAGCGCGTCGCTCTCGCCTCTCCGGTGAACCTCTGGGCGGTGCTGCGCACCGTCGCCTACACATGGACCGAACAGGCAGTCTCCGATGACGCCCGCGAACTCTTCGCACTCGGCGCGCAGCTGTACGAGCGGCTCGGCGGGCTCACCGGGCACGTCGAAGAGTTGCGTCGCGGAATCCAGCGCACGGTCGACGGGTACAACAAGTTCGTCGGATCGCTGGAATCGCGAGTACTGGTCAGCGCCCGCCGCTTCCCCGGAATCGATGAGACGAAGCTCGATGCCCTCGCCGCACCGCCTGTCGTCGAGAACGTACCGCGGCGTCTGAGCGCTCCGGAGTTCGCCGAAGCACTCGACGCCGTGCGCGCCGCATCCGATTCGGCGCCGTCACCCGCGGAAGAAACAGCGCCGTCACCCGCGGAAGAAACGGCGCCGTCCCCCGCGGGGGGGAAGGCGCCGTCTGCCCCAGGGGCGCCGACCGCGGCCCACACCGAGCGATAACCCGCCGCGCCGCAGCCGGACGACTCAGTCGTCTTTATCGACGATCGCGTCCTCGGCGGCCTTCTCGGCCTCGGCGCCTTCTTCGGGTGATTCGGCTCCGGTGGAGTCCGCGCCGCTGGCCTCGTCGGCGTCGTGATCCGTGCCGGCGTCGCCGGGGGCGTTGTTCGCGCCGCTCACTTTTTCGCCGCCCGCTTCTCGGATTCCTTCTCGATGCGCTTCACGACCTGTTTCTGCACCCGTCGACGCACCTTCTGCACCCGCGGGTCCTGCCACACCGTGCGCGCCACGACGAGGGTCGTGCCGATACGACCGACCGGGGTCTTCTTCAGCACCAGCAGCGCGAGACCTGCTCCGCCCGCCAGCGCGATCTTCTTCGGAGTCGACATACCTGGTCCTTCCGTCCGTAAGTGGATGACCCCCATCCCACGCCAACATCCGGCCGGATACCCGCCCCTTGCGTCATTCCACGGCGTGTGCCGTTCTGTTCGCCCGCCGCGGACGAACGCGCGACCAGCAGCGCCCGCGCCCAGGATGAGTTCCATGAAGCTCCTCGTTCTCGGCGGCACCGCATGGCTCGGACGCACCACGGCGCAGCACGCGATACGTGCCGGCCACGACGTGACCTGCGCGGCGCGCGGAACCGACGTCCCGGCCGGCGCTCGACGGGTGCACATCGACCGCGACCTCACCGACGCACTCGCGCCGCTCCTCGACGAGTCCTGGGACGCCGTCATCGACGTCGCCCGCGAACCCGGACACGTCCGCCGGGCCACGCGGCACCTCGCCGACCGCGCCGCGCACTTTGTCTTCGTCTCCACGTGCAACGTCTACGCCGATCAGTCGGCGATCGGAGCCGACGAGGATGCAGAACTCCTCGCCCCGCTGCCCGCCGACGAGATGGCCTCGCCCGAGGACTACGGCGCCGCCAAAGTCGCCGGCGAAGACGCCGTCCAGGCCGCGTTCGCGGGCCGCCACTCGATCGTTCGCGCGGGCCTCATCGGCGGCCCGGGCGATCCCACGGGCCGTTCCACGTACTGGCCGCGACGTTTCGCGCGCCCCGCAACCGACGACGACGCCGTGCTGGTGCCGGATGCTGCGGATCTCCCGACCGCGATCATCGATGTCCGCGACCTCGCGGGGTGGCTCGTGCACCTCGCCGAGCGGCGCATCGTCGGAGCCTTCAACGCCGGCGGCGAGCCGCATCCGTTCCCGCATCACATCGACGTCGCGCGCGGTGTCAGCGGTCATACCGGGCCGCTGATCTCGCGGGATGGCGAGTGGCTCGTCGCGCGAGGCGTTGCCGAGTGGGCCGGCCCGCGTTCGCTGCCACTGTGGTTACGCGACCACGACTGGTACGGGATGAACGCGCGCTCGTCGGCGCGCGCCATGGCTGCGGGTCTCGTTCGACGCCCGCTCGCAGAAACCCTCGCCGACGTGCGGGACGGCGAGATCACGGCGGGCGCCGGGTTGACCGACGACGAACAGCGCGAGCTGCTGGCGCTGCGCCCAGCGCACTGATGCTCAGGCCCTGCGCCCGACGAACTGCAGGTCCTGCGCCCGACGAACAGCTCGAGCTGCTGGCGCTGCGCCCCGCGCACTGATGCTCAGGCGCCGCCGGGAACGAAGCTGAGAAGGGCGAGAACGATTCCCGAGAAGCCGACGAAGGCGCCGATCGACCACCAGGCGCTCGCCTGGTGTCCTTCTTCGCGGCGCACGCGGAACAACACGTCGGGGCGTCGCGCGGGGTCGTTCGATACGACCGCATCCGCCACGACGGCGAGGGCGCCGGTGGGCGGGTTCGCACCGCTGACAGGTGCAGTCATGGTTCGTCCCTTCGTCTTCGCCCCCGCGCCGACCATGTGAAATCGGCGCCGAGGCGCAGACCCATTCTGCCAGAGGGTGCCGCTCGCGCTCAGCGGCACGCCCTCGGCAGGGTCAGAGCCACTTCGACGTCAGGTGCTCAGAAGCGATCCGACGCAGCGTGCCCGACTTGCCGCGCAGCACAACGCTCTCGGTGTAGATGAAGTCGCCCTCGCGGCGCACACCGGCGACCAGCTGGCCATCGGTGACTCCGGTGGCGACGAAGATCGTGTTGTCGCCCTTGACCAGATCGTCGGCCTCGTAGACGTTGTCGTCGAATTTGAGACCGGCGTCGAGTCCGCGCTGGCGTTCGTCGTCATTCCGGGGCGCGAGGCGCCCCTGGATGTGGCCGCCGAGCGCCTTGATGGCGCACGCGGTGACGATTCCCTCGGGGCTTCCGCCGATGCCGACGCACATGTCGGTGCGCGCGTTGTGCCGCGCCGCGTTGATCCCGCCGGCGACGTCGCCGTCGCTCATCAGCCGGGTGCCGGCACCGGTCTCGCGGATCTCTTCGATCAGCCGCTCGTGCCGGGGGCGGTGCAGCACCGACACGACGAGCTCGTCGACGGGCTTTCCGAGGGCTTTCGCAAGCAGGCGGATGTTCTCGCCGATGGGCAGGCGGATGTCGACGACGCCGACACCGGCGGGGCCGGTGACCAACTTGTCCATGTAGAAGACGCTCGAGGCATCGAGCATGGCGCCGTGATCGGCGACCGCGATGACCGAGAGGGCGTTGTTCCGCCCGGTCGCCGCCAGCGACGTTCCGTCGATCGGGTCGACGGCGATGTCGCACTGCGGGCCGCGGCCCGTGCCGACATGCTCGCCGTTGAAGAGCATGGGTGCGTTGTCTTTCTCACCCTCGCCGATCACGATGACGCCGTCGAAGGCGACGGTCGACAGGAACGCCCGCATCGCGTCGACCGCGGCTCCATCCGCCGCCTCTTTCGCGCCGCGCCCGAGGAAGGGAACCGACCGGATGGCCGCCGCCTCGGTGGCGCGCACGAGTTCCAGCGCGAGGTTGCGGTCGGGATGCAGCGGACTCATGTCGGCCGTAATACTCACCATGCGCTCAGCCTAGCCAGCGTGCCCCACGACACTCGGGATGGGCAGGCGCTCACAGCGGAAGGAAAGCGCATTCTTATCCGCCCGGCATTTCCGACGGCGATTGCTCGGCCACGGCAGCGCCGGATGCGGAGTTGTTCCGGCCGCCGCGCCGGACTGTTCGGGGCCGCTTCGCTAGAGTTGCGGGTGAACCGACGCATAAACGCAAGGAGCTGTCATGCCCGTCGCCACCCCAGATCAGTATGCCGAGATGCTGGACCGCGCCAAGTCCGGCGGATTCGCATACCCGGCCATCAACGCCGCCAGCTCGCAGTCGATCAACGCCATCCTGCAGGGCCTGACCGAGGCCGGCTCCGACGGCATCATCCAGGTCACCACCGGCGGCGCGGATTACTTCGCCGGCCAGTCGGTCAAGGCCCGCTCGACCGGCGCCCTGGCTTTCGCGAAGTTCGCCACCGAGGTGGCCAAGAGCTACCCGATCACGGTCGCGCTGCACACCGACCACTGCCCCAAGCCCGCGCTCGACGACTTCCTCCTGCCGCTCGTCGCGGCGTCCGAGGAGCAGGTGAAGGCCGGCGGCGAGCCGATCTTCCAGTCGCACATGTGGGACGGCTCGGCTGTGCCGCTCGATGAGAACATCGAGATCGCGGCGGAGCTGCTGCCCCGCCTCCATGCGATCAACGCGATCCTCGAGGTCGAAATCGGCGTCGTCGGCGGCGAAGAGGACGGCGTGCAGCACGAAGGCTCGAACGAAGCCCTCTACACGACCGTCGCTGACGTCACGAAGGCCGTCGAAGCCCTCGGGCTCGGCGACAAGGGTCGCTACATCTCGGCGCTCACCTTCGGCAACGTGCACGGCGTGTACAAGCCCGGCGGTGTGAAGCTCCGCCCCGAGCTGCTCGGCGAGATCCAAGAGGGCATCGCCGCCAAGTTCGGCACCGGCCCCAACCCGCTCGACCTCGTCTTCCACGGCGGCAGCGGCTCGACCCCCGAAGAGATCGCCCTGGCGGTGCGCAACGGTGTCGTGAAGATGAACATCGACACCGACACGCAGTACGCGTTCACCCGCTCGGTCGCGGGCTTCATGTTCGAGAACTACGCCGGCGTCCTCAAGGTCGACGGCGAGGTGGGCAACAAGAAGGCCTACGACCCGCGCGCCTGGGGCAAGGTCGCCGAGAAGGCCATGGCCGCTCGCGTCGTCGAGGCCACGCAGCAGCTCGGCTCCTACGGCAAGAGCCAGTCCTGATCTGACGCACGAAGCCCCGACCCGCGAGGGTCGGGGCTTCGTCGTTTGCGCAGACGTCGCGCAGCGGATGCCGCATCCGCCGGCCGTGACGGGTGGTTCAGCCCATGAGCCCGTTCTGGAGGGCCGTCCAGACGACGGGGTCGGCCGCGAGTGGAGCGATCAGCAGAACCGCCGAGATCATGTTGACGACGAATCCACCGACCAACGGGATCCAGAACGAGATCCGCGCCGCCCGCAGATTGATCCAGGTCAGCGCGAAGGTGCCGAGCCAGCCGATGCCGAGCACGAGGGCGGCGGCGAGTCCCCAGCCGCGTGCGCCCGCCGGATCCGACAGCGCCTCGTCGACTCCGAAGACCCCGAGGAACGTCGAGGCGAACTGCGAGTAGTCGGCTGCGGCGGGGATTGCGCCGAGCACGGAGAACAGGCCGTAGCCGAGCAGCGCGAACGTGAGGATGCGGTCGAAGAAGCGAGGGCGGCTAGCCGCCGACGCGCCCGGTGCCGCGGGGCCGGGCGTCGTCGGTGCCGCGGGAGTCACCGGCGGCCGCGGAGCCGCCGCGGCGACCGCCGGGCTCTGCCCGTTCTCGAGCGCGGTCGTCACTTCGGGGCGACGGATGCGGGCGGCCTGCTCCTCGGGCGTCGCGTACTCGCCGTACGCGGGCCGAGGACGCTCGGCGGGCGTCGCCGGATCGGTCACGAGCGGGCTCCCTCGGCGGGCGCGCGTCCGCCGCGACGCTCGCCGGTGTGCTCGCGCAGCTCTTTGGGCAGCGAGAAGATGAGGTCTTCCTCGGCCGTGCGTACTTCTTCGACGTCCCGATAGCCGGCGCCGGCGAGGTCTTCGAGCACCTGCTGCACGAGGACGTCGGGGACGGATGCTCCGCTCGTCACGCCGACCGTCTCCACACCCTCGAGCCACTCCTGGCGCACCTCGTCTGCGTAGTCGACCCGGTACGCCGCCTTGGCGCCGTACTCGAGAGCGACCTCGACGAGCCGCACACTGTTGGACGAGTTCGCCGAACCGACGACGATGACGAGATCCGTGCCGACGGCGACCTTCTTGATCGCCACCTGGCGGTTCTGCGTCGCGTAGCAGATGTCATCCGACGGCGGATCCTGCAGCTGCGGGAACCGGGCGCGCAGGCGCCGCACGGTCTCCATCGTCTCGTCGACCGACAGCGTCGTCTGCGAGAGCCACACGACCTTCGACGGGTCGCGCACCTCGATGACGTCGGCATCCGCCGGCGAGTTCACGACGGTCACGTGATCGGGGGCCTCCCCCGCCGTGCCTTCGACCTCTTCGTGTCCGTGGTGGCCGATCAGCAGGATCTCGAAATCGTCGCGCGCGAAGCGCACGGCCTCGCGGTGCACCTTCGTCACGAGCGGGCAGGTCGCATCGATGGCCTGGAGTCCGCGGTCGGATGCCGCGGAGACGACGGCCGGCGAGACGCCGTGCGCACTGAACACGACGTGCGCTCCCGGTGGGACCTCGTCGACCTCTTCGACGAACACCGCGCCGCGGGACTCGAGCTCGGCCACGACGTGCACGTTGTGCACGATCTGCTTGCGCACGTAGACGGGGGCGCCGTACCGTTCGAGCGCCTTCTCGACCGCGACGACCGCGCGGTCGACGCCGGCGCAGTACCCGCGGGGGGCGGCGAGCAGAACCCGCTTGTGTCCGGGCACCGGGATATCCTGAAGGCGGCCACGGCGCCCCGGAATGCGGGGCACGGGCAGGTGCACGGCGGGTGAACTCACTCCTCGAGTCTATGGGCGCCGCCTGGGCACCGGCCGAAGCACGCACGAGGAGCACGTATGACGCGGTTCGCACCGGATCCGATTCCCGGGCAGGCTCCCTCCCCCAACTCCGTGCATCCGCGCGAAGCGACCAAAGACGCCCCGACGTCCGTCGCCCGCTTCAACGAGACCATCCGCGCGTTCATCTCCGGATGGGGATCGGTGTGGGTCGAGGGCGAGATCACGTCGTGGAACGTGCGCGGCGGAAACGTGTACGGCCGCCTGAAAGACCTCGAGGCCGACTCGAGCGTCAGCTTCCGGTTGTGGTCGTCGACGCTGCAGCGTCTGCCCGACGATCTGAAGGTGGGCGACCGGGTCATCGCGAGCGTCAAAGCCGACTACTTCGTCAAGACCGGCGACTTCAGCGTTCTCGTCGCGACGATGCGACACACGGGCCTCGGCGACCAGCTGGAGAAGCTGGAGAAGCTGCGCGCGACGCTCCGAGCCGAGGGGCTCTTCTCCGCCGCCCGGAAGAAGCCGCTGCCGTTCCTTCCGCAGGTCGTGGGTCTCATCACGGGCGAGCGATCGGATGCGGAGAAAGACGTGCACCGCAATGCCGAGCTCCGCTGGCCCCAGGTGGCGTTCCGCACGGTGCACGCCGCCGTGCAGGGCGACCGCTGCGTGCCCGAGACGATCGCCGCCCTCCAGCAGCTGGACGCCGACCCCGAGGTCGATGTCATCATCATCGCCCGCGGCGGCGGCGACCCGCAGCACCTGCTCGGCTTCAGCGACGAACGTCTGCTGCGCGCCGTCGCTGCCGCCACGACGCCGGTGGTCTCGGCGATCGGCCACGAGAACGACCATCCACTGCTCGATGACGTCGCCGACCTCCGCGCGTCGACGCCGACGGATGCGGCCAAGCGCGTCGTGCCCGATGTGAACGAGCAGCGGGCCCTGGTGCGCCAGCTGCGGTCGCGACTCGGGTCCCGCCTGGCGCTTCGCATCTCGCACGACATCGCCCAGCTCGAACAGCTGCGCTCCCGCCCGGTGCTCCGCGCTCCGGAGGGGGCGATCGAGCGCCGTGCGCACGAGGTCGAGCTGCTCGCCGGGCGGGGCCGCAGCATCCTGGACCGGCGCACCACCCGCGGCGCGCGCGAGGTGACGGAGCTCCGTGCATCGCTGCGCGCACTGTCGCCGGGGGCGACACTCGCACGCGGCTACGCGATCGCCCATGTGCCGGGCGGCGTCATCGTGCGCGACGCCGCGCAGGCACCCGATGGCACCGAGGTGGTCGTCACCGTGGGGCGCGGCTCGTTCGCGGCTCGATCGGCCGGCGAGATCGCCGAAACGGCGTCCGGCGAACGTCCGACGCCCGCCTAGAATGGGAGCCATGTCCGTCCCGGAGGAGAGCGCCGTCGCCGACGTCTCGACCCTCTCGTTCGAGCAGGCCCGCGACGAACTGGTCACGGTCGTCGCCGAACTCGAGCAGGGCGCGCCGACTCTCGAACACTCGCTCGCCCTGTGGGAACGGGGCGAGGCCCTCGCCGCACGCTGCGAGGAATGGCTGCTCGGCGCGAAGCGGCGCCTCGACGCGGCACGAAATGTCGCCGAGGGCGACGCCTGATGGCACGTTCCGACCGGGTGGTCGCAGAGCTCGGTCGTCCCGAGACACCCGATGAGACCGCGGCGCGCAAGGCCGAGTCATCTCGCATCTACCGGTCCAGCCAGACCTTCCGGAACCTCATCGCCGCCCTGATCGCGACGCTCGTCGTGGTCGCCGTGGTCTTCTTCGGCGTGCCGCGCGGCACGCCGGTCGCGCCGGTCGCGATCGATGTGGCCGAGGTCGCGCAGCGCATCTCCGCCGCCTACGAGCGTCCCGTCATCGTCCCCGACGTTCCCGACGACTGGAGTGTCAACGCCGCGCAGCTCGAGGGCGACGACGTGTCGGCCTTCACGATCGTCTACGCGTTCGGCGACACGAACGGTCTGCGCGTCGCGCAGGCCTTCGACCCCGACCCCGCGTGGGCCTCGCGCACGCTCTCCGGTGAGACGCCGGACGGCACCGACACGATCGACGGCATCACCTGGGACCGCTACGAGATCAGCAACCCGTCGCGCGCGGGCAACATCTCCCTCGCCCTCGCGACGAGCGCCGGTTCCGATCAGATCCTGATCTACGGCAACACGGATGCCGACACCGCCGCATCCGTCGCGTCGTCCCTCACCGACCAGATCACCGCACTGCGCGAGGAGTCACCGTGACCGAGAACAACCCGAGCCCGCGCCAGGTCTGGACCGAGATGCTCGAGGGCAACGCGCGCTTCGTCGCCGGAACCCCGCGGCACCCGCGCCAGGACGTCGACCGTCGTCATGAGCTCGCCGGCGGGCAGCGCCCCCGCGCGGCGCTGTTCGGCTGCTCGGACTCGCGGCTCGCCGCCGAGATCATCTTCGACGAAGGACTCGGCGACCTGTTCGTCGTGCGAAACGCCGGGCAGGTCATGTCGGACTCGGTCGTCGGCAGCCTCGAGTACGCCGTCGAGGTGCTCGGCACCCCGTTGATCGTCGTGCTCGGTCACGACGAGTGCGGCGCCGTCCGTGCCGCGATCGACAGCACGTCCCCGGACGCCCCCGCCCTTCCCGCGCGCATCTGGCGCCAGATCGCGCCGATCGTGCCGGCCGTCCGCCGCGTGCAGGTCACCGGCGGCACCAACGCCCTGACGGTGAACGCCGAGCAGGTCGGCCGCGAACACCTCCGCGATACCGTGAACGAACTGCTGCATTCGTCCGAGCTCATCAGCGCGGCCGTCGCCGAGGGTCGCCTCGCGATCGTCGCGGTCAACTACCGGCTCGCCGAAGGCGAAGCCGTGCCGGACTTCATCGTCGGCGCCGCAGACGACGCGGCCGCCTGACCCACCATCCACCGCAGAAACGTCAGAGGAGACACCACGTGGCTGAGATCGAGTACCGCATCGAGCACGACACGATGGGAGAGGTGCGGGTTCCCGCATCCGCCCTCTACGGAGCGCAGACGCAGCGTGCGGTGGAGAACTTCCCGATCTCGGGCGACGTGCTCGCTCCGGCGCAGATCGTCGCTCTCGCGCGCATCAAGAAGGCCGCAGCTCACGCCAACAAGGCGCTCGGCACCCTCGACGCACGCATCGCCGACGCGATCGCACGCGCGGCCGATCGCATCATCGCCGGTGAGTACGCCGATCAGTTCCCGATCGACGTCTACCAGACCGGCAGCGGCACCTCGACGAACATGAACATGAACGAGGTGCTCGCGACTCTCGCGACCGCCGACCTCGGCGACACGGTGCACCCGAACGACCACGTCAACGCATCGCAGTCCTCGAACGACGTTTTCCCGACGTCGGTGCACATCGCCGCGACGCAGGAGCTCATCGACGATCTGATCCCCGCGCTCGACCACCTCGCGGTCGCCCTCGAAGCGAAGGCCGAGCTCTGGAAGGATGCGGTCAAGTCTGGTCGTACCCACCTGATGGACGCGACCCCGGTCACCCTCGGGCAGGAGTTCGGCGGCTACGCACGACAGATCCGACTCGGCATCGAGCGCGTGCAGTCCGTCCTCCCGCGCGTGGCCGAGGTGCCGCTCGGTGGCACCGCGGTCGGCACCGGCATCAACACGCCAAACGGCTTCCCGCAGCGCGTGCTCGAGCTGATCGTCGCCGAGACCGAGCTGCCGATCACCGAGGCGAAAGACCACTTCGAGGCGCAGGCCAACCGTGATGGTCTGGTCGAGGCCTCCGGTGCTCTCCGCACGATCGCCGTCTCGCTCACGAAGATCAACAACGATCTGCGCTGGATGGGCTCGGGCCCGAACACGGGTCTCGGCGAACTGCACATCCCCGACCTGCAGCCCGGGTCATCGATCATGCCCGGCAAGGTCAACCCCGTCGTGCCCGAGGCCACGCTCATGGTCTGCGCGCGCGTGATCGGCAACGACGCGACGATCGCGTGGGCCGGCGCATCCGGGTCGTTCGAACTGAACGTCGCAATCCCGGTCATGGGTACCGCGCTCCTCGAGTCGATCCGACTGCTCGCCAACACGGTTCGCGTGCTCGCCGACAAGACCATCACGGGCCTCGAGGCCAACCTCGAGCGGGCTGCGTCGTACGCGGGCATGTCGCCCTCGATCGTGACGCCGCTCAACAAGCTGATCGGCTACGAGGCCGCCGCGAAGATCGCCAAGCACGCGGTCGCCGAGGGCATCACCGTCCGCGAGGCGGTCGTCGATCTCGGCTACCTCGAACGCGGTGAACTCACCGCGGAGCAGCTCGACGAGAAGCTCGATCTGCTCTCCATGACGCACCCGGGCTAACCCGGTCGTCAGGCCCGCCCCGACCGCGCCATAATCGGATCGTGAGTCAATCGCCGAGAATGTTCTCGGCGCGCGTGAAGACACTGGGGGCAATCCTCGTCGTGGCGTGCGTCGGGCTGATCGTCGCGGGCGCCGTCACGTTCTCGATCCAGTATTCGCGCACGATGGACGACATCGATGAGCGGCTCGTCCAGAAGATCTCGGCGCTGCGTTCGGCACAGGGGTACGGCTCCACGAGCGCTTACGTCGAGAGCATCGTCTCGGGCTTCCTCACCGCCGAGAACGAGGGCGTGATCGGTCTACTGAGCGACGGTTCCGAGGTGAGTCCCTACGGCGGCAATGGGTTCGTCTCGATGGAGTCGACCGCGTTGCAGGATGCGGGGCGCGCGTCGATCGGCGGCGACGGCGCCGTGCTCGGCACCGTCCGCACCGAGCACGGCGACGTGCGGTACATCGCGCTTCCGGTGGAGGTGGCGGGCGACCCCACGCAGGCCGTTTATCTGCGGGCTGTGGCGCTCGATGTGGAACTGTCGCCGGTCGCCTCAGCCATCATGACCTACGTCATCGCCGCGGTCTTGGTCATGGCCGCCACCGGAGTCGCGAGCTGGTTCCTCACCGGGCGTTTGCTCTCCCCGATCCGCCAGATGCGGGAAGCGGCGGATGCGGTCTCCTTCGACGATCTCGGCACCCGCGTGCCCGAGAGCGGCGACCACGAATTCGCCGATCTGTCGCGCACGATGAACTCGATGCTCGACCGACTGGAGTCCTCGGTCAGCAGCCAGCGCCAGCTCCTCGACGACATCCGCCATGAGCTCAAGACCCCGATCACGATCGTGCGCGGGCACCTCGAGATGATGGACGTCGACGACCGCAGCGACGTCGTTAGCATCCGGGAACTCGGCATCTCGGAACTCGACCGGATGACGCGCCTCGTCGACGACATCGACCTGCTGTCGTCGGCGCAGGGCGATCAGTTCGAGATGCGTCCCATCGACGTCGGGATGCTGACCGACCGCATCGGCGAGTTGGCCTCCGCGATCCCCGGGCATCCGTTCACCATCACGGCCCGCGGGCGCGGGGTCGTCGTCGGGGATGCGGACCGCCTGACCCAGGCGTGGCTGCAGCTGGCCGACAACGCGGCGAAGTACACACCCACCAACTCCCCCATCGAGATCGGGAGTGATCTCGACGGGAACGAGGCGCGACTGTGGGTGCGCGACCACGGTGCGGGCATCCCGCCCGCTGCGCGGCGACGGATCTTCCAGCGATTCGCCCGGGTCGACACGAATCGCAGCATCGAGGGATCCGGGCTCGGCCTCGCGATCGTCGAGACGATCGCGCAGGCGCACCTCGGGTCGTGCGCCGTCACGGACACCCCCGGGGGCGGGGCGACCTTCACAATCCACGTTCCCACGGGTCAGCACAGCTCCGCATCCGTCATTCCCACACCCGTGCGCGCCGGCGACGTCGTGCTGCAGCGAGAGGCCACCACATGACACTCATCCTCATCGCGGAAGACGAGCCGAGGATCTCCTCTTTCGTCCGCCGCGGTCTCGAGTCGGCCGGATTCGCGGCCGAGGTGGTCGAGTCCGGTGACGACGCCCTGGACCGTGCCCTGTCGGGCGACGCCGACCTGCTGCTGCTCGACGTCGGCCTGCCCGGCCTCGACGGCTTCGAGGTGCTGCGGCATCTGCGCGGGCAGGGGTCGAACCTTCCGGTGATCATGCTGACCGCCCGCAGCAGCACCCGCGACACGGTGGATGGCCTCAACGCGGGCGCGAACGACTACGTGCCGAAGCCGTTCAAGTTCGACGAGTTGCTCGCCCGGGTGCGGTCTCGGCTGCGTGAGAACGTCGCCACCGGCAGCATCGCGATCGTGCACGGCGACGTCACGCTCGACGTCCTGTCGCGACGGGCGACCGTCACCGGCCGCGAGGTCGATCTGTCTGCCCGCGAGTTCGCTCTCGCCGAGCAGTTCCTCCGCCACCCCGGGCAGGTGCTCAGCCGAGAGCAGCTGCTCAGCCGCGTGTGGGGCCTGGATTTCGACCCGGGGTCGAACGTCGTCGACGTCTACGTGCGCTACCTGCGCGCCAAGTTCGGCCACGATCGCATCGCGACCGTCCGCGGCGCCGGGTATCGCTGGGAGTAAGCACCGCGGCCGGGAGACACCACCGCGAATTGCTGCCGCTGCACGCCCGCGGCGTCTTTCCGCGCGCACGAAGAAGCCCCCGGCGCTGGGGGACGCCGGGGGCTGTAGAGATACACGAGACCCGAACTCGCGATCGTCGCCACCTCACCGGGGGGAATCGGCGTCGACGTATCTCTCTTATCCGCCCGCGGAACTCGAGAATCCGAGGGGCGATGGATGACCTTGTCCTGTCATCCAAGGACTCCATGGTGACCCGGCCAGGTGAGAGCGAGAGGAGCCGACGGTGAGAAAGCTCTCATTCGCCCTCACCTGACCGACGTCACGACAGTTCGTTCGACTCGAGCAGTCCGGTGACGAGCGCCGCGATCGCCGAGCGCTCCGACCGCGTCAGCGTGACGTGCCCGAAGAGTCCGTGCCCCTTGAGCGTTTCGATGACCGACGCGACGCCGTCGTGGCGTCCCACGCGCAGGTTGTCGCGCTGGGCGACGTCGTGGGTGAGGATGACGCGCGAGTTCTGACCGATGCGGCTGAGAACCGTCAGCAGCACGTTCCGCTCGAGCGACTGCGCCTCATCCACGATCACGAACGCGTCGTGCAGGGACCGGCCACGGATGTGCGTGAGCGGCAGCACTTCGAGCAGTCCGCGTTCGACGATCTCCTCCAGCACGTTGCCGGAGACGACCGAGCCGAGCGTGTCGAACACCGCCTGACCCCAGGGGCCCATCTTCTCCGCAGCGTCGCCGGGGAGGTATCCGAGCTCCTGCCCTCCGACCGCGAACAACGGCCGGAAGACGATGATCTTGCGCTGCTGCTGACGCTCCAGCACGGCTTCCAGACCGGCGCAGAGGGCCAGCGCGGACTTTCCCGTGCCGGCGCGTCCGCCAAGCGAGACGATGCCCACCTCGGGGTCGAGCAGCAGGTCGATCGCGATCCGCTGCTCCGCCGAGCGGCCGTGGAGACCGAAGACGTCACGGTCGCCCCGCACGAGCGTGAACTCGCCGTCGCCGCTCACCCGGCCGAGCGCCGAGCCGCGTTCCGAGTGGATGATGAGGCCGGTGTTGATCGGGAGTCCGCGTACTTCTTCGCTGAGGGCGACCTCGGTCTCGTACAGGTCGCTCATCTCGTCGCCCGACAGGTCGACGTTCGCGATGCCCGTCCAGCCCGAATCGGCGGCCTGCTCGGCGAGATACTCCTCCGCCTCGATACCGAGGGATGCGGCCTTCACCCGCATCGGCAGGTCCTTGGAGACGACCGTGACGTGCTGGCCGTCCTGCATGAGATGCATTGCGACGGCGAGGATGCGGGTGTCGTTGTCGCCGAGGCGCATGCCGGCCGGGAGCACCGTGGGGTCGGTGTTCGACAGTTCGACGCGGAGCGACCCGCCCTCGCCCACCGGCACCGGGAAATCGAGTCGGCCGTTCTCCACACGGAGTTCGTCGAGGTGACGGAGGGCCTGTCGGGCGAAGTACCCGAGTTCCGGGTCGTGGCGTTTGGCTTCGAGCTCAGTGATGACGACGACCGGGATCACGACGGAATGCTCCGCGAAGCGGAAGTACGCCCGGGGATCGCTGAGGAGAACGGACGTGTCCAAAACATAAGAGCGCAAATCAGTTTCCTGATCTGCGCTCTCGAGGTCGATGGCCTGCTGCTCGGTTAGTGCTCGTGTGGTCACAACCCGCTCCCACCCTGGGATCTCTCCCGGTGTCACTCGCGTCGACCGTGGGTTGCGGATCGCATCCTGCGGCCGACCCGGTCGGGCGCCTTGCCCGATGTGAGAAACGTACGTCGCGGCCCGTCGGAGCTGCCACCCGACGCCGGGCGTGTCGCGTTACGGATTCGTGAACAAATCCGGAGGGCGATCCGCGCGGGATCAGCTGCCGAAGCGGCGGTCGCGCGACGAGAAATCACGGACCGCGCGGAGGAAGTCGACCTCGCGGAGGTCGGGTCCGAGCGCCTCCACGAAGTAGAACTCGCTGTGCGCCGACTGCCACAGCAGGAAGTCGCTCAGTCGCTGCTCCCCCGAGGTGCGGATCACGAGGTCCGGGTCGGGCAGGCCTCCGGTGTAGAGGTGTTCACCGATCTGCTCGGGAGTGAGGCTCGCCGCGAGCTCTTCGAGCGAGCCGCCGCTCTCGTCGTGCTTCGTGATGATGCTGCGCACCGCATCCACGATCTCGCCGCGTCCGCCGTACCCGACCGCGAGATTGACGTGGAGACCCGTGTGCGCGGCCGTGCGCGCCTCGGTGTCGGCCAGCACACGGGCGAGGTCGGCGGGGAGGAGGTCGGATCGCCCCACGTGCTGCACGCGCCAGTCGCGCTCGTGCGAGAGCTCATCGGCGAGCTCCGCGATGATCTGGATGAGATCGGACAGCTCTTTCGAGTCGCGCTTGGTGAGGTTGTCGGTCGACAGCAGATACAGCGACACCACGCGCACGCCGAGGTCGTCGCACCAGCGCAAGAACTCGCGCATCTTGGCGGCGCCGGCGCGATGCCCGTGGGCGGCGGAGTCGTAGCCGAGCTGACGCGCCCACCGACGGTTGCCGTCGATCATCATCGCCACGTGCCCCGGGACGGTCTGCGCCGCGATCTGTCGCCGAAGCCGGTTGCTGTACAGCCGGTACAGCGGCCCCCGACCCTCGCTCGCGCGTCCCGTGCTCACACCCTTACGGTACTCCGCTCGGGCGCGGCGTCCGCATCCGTCGAACCGGGCCCGGCAATGTACGGACACCGGCATGGCGGGGCGTTTACGCTATCCCCATGGCTCGAGCGCGCGTTCCGGATGTCCCCGAACTCCCCCTCGTCGAAGAAGCCGCTGATGCCGGCCCCGACGAGGTCAAGCCCACGTGGCGTGGCTGGATCCATGCCGGTACGTTCCCCGTCGCCGTCATCGCCGGGATCGTCCTCGTCGTGGTCGCCGATGGCGCGCCGGCGAAGTGGGCGGCCGCCGTCTTCGCGCTGAGTTCCGTGCTGCTCTTCGGCAACTCCGCGCTCTACCACCGGTTCGACTGGCCGCCGCGCACGAAGCTGCTCCTGAAGCGCATCGACCACGCGAACATCCTGCTGCTGATCGCGGGCACCTACACGCCGCTGGCGGTGCTCGCGCTGCCGCCGTCCAAGTCGGTGCTGCTGCTGTCGCTCGTCTGGGGCGGCGCGGCGCTCGGCATCCTGTTCCGGGTGTTCTGGGTGAACGCGCCGCGACTGCTCTACGTCGCGCTGTACCTGTTGCTCGGCTGGGCCGCGGTCATGTACATGCCCGACCTCTTCGCCGCGAACGTGGTGATGATGGTGCTCGTCATCGTCGGCGGGCTACTGTACACGTTCGGCGCGGTCGTCTACGCGATCAAGCGCCCGAACCCGTGGCCGGGTGTGTTCGGGTTCCACGAGATCTTCCACGTCTGCACGGTGCTGGCATTCCTCTGCCACTGGACCGGCAGCCTGCTGATCTGCCTTCAGCCGGCGTACAACGGCTGACTCAGCGCGTGTTGTCGGCGTCGGGGTCGATGTCCTGGTCGTCGACGTCGGAGGCTCGGGATGCGGCCGCACCCTGGGCCGCCGCCTTCTCTTCGGCATCGAGCTCTTCCCGCACCTCTTCGCGGTAGCGACCGCGACGGATGCGGCGCTGCATGTCCCACACGAGCGCGATCACGGCGAGGCCGACGATCGCCATGATGGCGAAGCCCCAGGGGCCCGGGGTCACCAGGTCGGGGTCGACGGTCGCGCCGGTCGGGGTCGGCGTGACGAACGCCGGCAGTAGAAACACCTCGAGACGCATGCGTGTCCCCCGTTCCGCGCCGGAGCGCATAGCCTGGAGACTCCAGCCTAATTCCCGATGCGAGATGACATGACGACCGCGCAGATGCTCGACGACCGGTACGGACGACGGGGGCCGCGTCGCACGACGCGCTTCTGGACGATCTTCACCGCGATCGGCGTCGCGATCGCGGTCGCGATCGCCGCCTGGTTCGCGTTCTCTTCCGGAACGACCACCGAGGCGTCCACCACCGGGTTCGAACTCGTCGACGAGCACACCGTCACCGTCACCTTCCAGGTGTCCGCCCCCGCCGGCCGTGCGGTCGCCTGCGTGCTCGAGGCCCAGGACGAAGAGCACGGCGTGGTCGGCTGGAAGGTCGTGGAGTACGCCGCATCCGCCGATCATTCCCAGGCCTTCCAGGAGACCATCCCCGTGACGGCGCCCGCGACGACAGGTTTTGTCAACAACTGCTGGGTGTCGTAGTCTGTCGGCACTACGACGACGCCCTGGCGAATTGCCGGGGCGTCTTGATTTGGGCCTGCGAGAACACGCGCGCCCCACACACGAAGGAGACGCCCCGTGACCACTGACGCAACGGTGAGCTTCCTCACCCAAGATGCCTACGACCGGCTTGTCGCCGAGCTCGAGCACCTCTCGACGACCGGCCGCGAAGAGATCGCGAAGCGCATCGAGTCCGCCCGCGAAGAGGGCGACTTGAAGGAGAACGGCGGCTACCACGCCGCGAAAGACGAGCAGGGCAAGCAGGAGGCGCGCATCCGCACCCTCCAGGCCATGCTGAAGACGGCCAAGGTCGGCGAAGCGCCCACTTCGAAGGGCGTCGTGGAGTCCGGCACCGTCGTGACGGCGGTCGTCGCCGGCGGCGAAGAGGTGTTCCTGCTCGGAAACCGCGAGATCGCGGTCGGCAGCGAGCTCGACGTCTACAGCGAGGCATCGCCGCTCGGTTCGGCGATCCTCGGCCTGAAGGAAGGCGCGAAGACCTCGTACGTCGCCCCCAACGGACGCGAGATCCCGGTCGAGGTCGTGAAGGTCGAGACCTACACGGGCCAGTGACCGCCCGCGCCCACGCTCAGTCGGTGACGACGGTGGGCGCGAAACCGGCCTCGCGCAGGGTCGCGATCACGAGGGCCCGGTGGTCTTCCCCACGGGTCTCGACGCTCAGCTGAAGGATCACTTCGCTGATCTGCAGGCCCTGTCCGTGACGGGTGTGCAGCACCTCGTTCACGTTGGCGCCCACCTGCGCCAGCAGCTCCGACACCCGCGCCAGCTGACCCGGGCGATCGGGCAACGGAATGCGCAGCGTCATGTAGCGCCCGGATGCGGCCAGCCCGTGGGCGACGACGCGCTGCAGCAACAGCGGGTCGATGTTGCCGCCGGAGAGCACGGCGACCGTCGGCCCGGCGGCCTGGATGCGGCCGGTGAGGATCGCGGCGACGCCTACTGCGCCGGCGGGCTCGACAACGAGCTTCGCCCGCTCCAGCAGCATCAGGATCGCGCGCGCGATGTCATCGTCGGTGACGGTGACGACGTCGTCGAGCAGTTCGTGCAGGATCGCGAACGGAGCATCGCCCGGGCGTGCGACGGCGATGCCGTCGGCGATCGTCGGGGTCGTGGCGACCTCGATCGGGTGACCCGCGGCGAGCGACGCGGGGTATGCCGCCGAGTTGGCGGCCTGCACGCCGATGACGCGCACCGTCCGCCCGACGGCCGCGGCGCGGGCCTTCACGGATGCGGCCACACCGGCCGCGAACCCTCCCCCGCCGATGCCGATCACGACGGTCTCAAGGTCGGCGATGTCGTCGAAGAGCTCCAGCCCCAGAGTGCCCTGTCCGACGATGATGTCGCGGTGATCGAAGGGGTGGATCATGACCGCGCCGGTGCGCTCCGCGAACTCCGCCGCGAGCCGGAGCGGCGTCTCGACGGTCGCGCCCTCGAGGATCACCTCGGCGCCGTACCCGCGGGTCGCGAGCAGCTTGGGCACGGGCACGCCGAGCGGCATGAAGATCGTCGCGGGGATGCCGAGGCGCTGCGCGGCGAGAGCGACGCCCTGCGCGTGGTTGCCGGCGGAGGCGGCCACGACGCCGCGCGCGCGCTCCTCGGCCGTCAGACGCGACAGCCGGTAGGCGGCGCCGCGGATCTTGAACGATCCGGTGCGCTGCAGGTTCTCCATCTTCAGCATCACGGGCACGCCGAGCTGTTCGCTCAACACGTGTGATTCGTCGACGGGCGTGCGGGTGATCAGGCCATCGAGGGTGCGTGCCGCATCCTCGAAGTCGGCCAGAGTGGGCAGGTTCACGCCCGGTTCCTCCTCGGTCGGGGGACGGTACTCCAGATGAGCGACTCGGGGTCGGGCCCCTCACCTGTTTTCCATGCTCGTCGCGACAGATAGACCGCGACGACGTTGACGAATGCGGCGAGCGGCACAGCGAACAGTGCGCCCGGGATGCCGCCGACCATCGCGCCACCGGCGACGACGAGCACGACGGCCAGCGGGTGCACCTTCACGGCCGAACCCATGAGCAGCGGCTGGAGCACGTGGCCCTCGAGCTGCTGCACGCCGAGCACGATGACCAGCATCCAGAGCGCGATCCAGGGCCCGTTGTAGACGAGCGCGAGGAACACGGCGAGCGACCCGGTGAGCACCGCGCCGACGAACGGCACGAATGCTCCGAGGAACACCAGCACGCCGATCGGGATGGCGAGGGGCACGCCCAGCAGAAAGGCTCCGAGGCCGATGCCGATCGCGTCGATCGTCGCGACGAGCAGCTGCGTGCGGGCGTAGTTGACGATGGTCACCCAGCCGGCCCGCGCTGCTCCGTCGACCGCGGGCTGCGCCGCCTTCGGGAAGAGTCGCGTCGTCCAGCGCCAGATCCCGCCGCCGTCGGCGAGGATGCAGAGGAGGATGAAAAGGGTCAGCAGTGCGCCGGTGGCGACGTGTCCGACCGTGGAGCCGATCGCGAGTGCTCCGGAGAGGAGCAGCTCGGCCTGCTGCTGCAGGAGCGAGACGCCCTGCCCCAGGAAGTCGTCGATCTGCTGACCGGTGAGGTGCAGCGGGCCGTCGATCAGGTACATGCGGAACTCGCTGACGGCGTCGACGCTGCGATCGCGCACCGAGCCCCATTGCAGCGACACCTGCCAGGCGACGAGCCAGATCAAGCCCGAGATGACGGCGATGGTTCCGAGCAGCGCGAGCACGATCGCCAGCCATTTGGGCACGCGGTGACGCAGCATCCAGGTGAAGCCGGGCCAGAGCAGCGCGGCGATGAGCACGGCGATGAGGAGCGGAATCACCAGCAGCTTGAGCTGGATCACCAGCCAGACCGCCACTCCGATCGCGGCCGCGATCACGAGGAACCGCCAGGCGTAGGCCGTGGCGACCCGAAGGCCGCTCGGCACCGCAGAGCTCGTCTCGGTCGTGATCGTGCGATTGCGTAGGGCGTCGAGCAGCGATCCGCGAGGCTTCTCGTCGGGATCGGTCATCCCGCCAGTCTAAGCCTGCCGGCGACACGGTCCGGTGGGGCTGTCGGTGGTGCTGGCTAGGGTGAGGCGGGTGCGAGAGACACTGAGCCGGGCCGAGGCACGACGGGTCGCGCTGCGCGCCCAGGGCTTCGGCGAGACCCCTGTGCCGCAGCCTTCGGGTTCGGCGACGACGCGGCGTCTGTAGCGCGAGATCCGGCGGATGGCGACGTTGCAGATCGATTCGGTCAACGTGTTCGCGCGGTCGCATTACATGCCGTTGTTCTCCCGCGTCGGTGCGTACGACACCGCGAGCCTCGACCGGCTCCTGTTCGCCCGGCGGGCGCCGTACACCGAGTACTGGGCGCACCAGGCGGCCTTCGTCGCGGCCGAAGACCGGCCCCTGTTCGGGTTCCGGATGCAGGCGAACCGCGAGCGTCAAGAGCGCTCGAACTACTTCGGCGTCGACGACCGCACCGTCGAGTGGGTGCGGAGCGAACTCGCCGCGCGCGGACCGCTCCGGCCCGCAGAGATCGAAGACGACGCCGTGCGGGCCCCGCGGGGCCCGTGGTGGGACTGGAGCGGCGTGAAGAGCGCCCTCGAGTACCTCTGGTTCGCGGGCGAGGTCGCGATCGCGGGCCGTCGCGGGTTCGAGCGCGTCTACGGCCTCGCCGAGCACGTGCTGCCGGCCGAGGTCGTCGGGCGGAGTGTTCCGCGGGGCGACGCCATCCGCGAGCTCGTCGCGCGGGCGGCGCGTGCATATGGTGTTGCCACCCTCGCCGACCTCGACGACTACTGGCGCATCCGCGATCAGCGCGCTGTCCGCGTCGCCGTGCACGATCTGGAGGATGCCGGAGTCCTTCAGCCGGTACGCGTCGAAGGCTGGACCCGCGGCGAGCGTCCGCTGGCGGCGTGGCTGCACCGTAATGCGGCCGTGCCCCGCCGCATCGACGCGGCCACTGTGCTCACGCCGTTCGATCCGATGGTCTGGTTCCGTGATCGCGCCGAGCGGCTGTTCGATTTCTCGTACCGCATCGAGATCTACACACCGGCGGCGAAGCGGCGGTTCGGGTACTACTCGCTGCCGATCCTGCTCGGCGACGGGATGGCGGGGCGGATCGACCTCAAGGCCGACCGTGCCGCGGCCACGCTCCGGGTGCAGTCTGCGTGGTGGGAGCCGTCGCGTCCGGCGGATGCGGCCGCATCCGCCGCCGAGGTGCTGCGGGCGGCAGCAGCGTGGCAGGGGCTCGAGTCGATCACCGTCGCGCGGTGGGGAGACGCGGCCGACGAGATCGCCGGCGCGCTGGGCGCCGAGCGCCACGAATCGCGGCCGGAGCCGGTGGAGTTGGCTCAGGAAGAACCGGGCTGATCTCAGCCGTTGCGTGGCCGGTCAGAAACCGGCGTGCGATGCGTCAGAACTGGACGCGCGGGGGCTCGGCGATTGCGGCGCCGTCGACGACCTCGAAGAACTCGCGCTCGTGGAAGCCGAGGTTGCGGGCGAAGAGGTTGTTGGGGAACACCTTGATCTTGGTGTTGAGCTCTCGCACGCCGCCGTTGTAGAACCGGCGCGAGGCCTGGATCTTGTCTTCGGTGTCGACGATCGACTGCTGCAGCTGGAGGAAGTTCTGGCTCGCCTGCAGCTGCGGGTAGGCCTCGGCGACGGCGAACAGCGACTTCAGGGCCTGCTGCATGTGGCCCTCGGCGATTCCTGCATCCGCGGGTCCGCCGGCGGAGATCGTCTCGGCGCGTGCCTGCGTGACGTTCTCGAACACGGCCTTCTCGTGTGCCGCGTAGCCCTTGACCGTCTCGATCAGGTTCGGCAGCAGGTCAGCGCGGCGCTTGAGCTGGACGGTGATGTCGCTCCAGGCCTCGTCGACGCGCACGTTCAGCTGCACGAGAGAGTTGTAGGTAGCCCACAGGTAGATTCCCGCGACCGCCACGATGACGACGAGGATGATGACGGGGATCAGCCATTCCCACATAGAAGCGAGCTCCATTCAGTAGTGCCCTCATCGTACTGCCGGACCCGGCGAGCCTACCCGCGAGATGGCTGGGCACCCAGCGAACGCTCGATTCTTGTGCATAAACGTCACATTTGCGACGGTCTCCGCGCCGCATCGACTTCGACCGCGGCGACGACCCCGGCCATCAGCAGGGCGGCGACCGCGTACTCCCCCACCGGCAGCAGCCCGCTCGCGGCGATGAGGGCCGTCGCGATCAGCACGATGACCGTCACGCCTCGCGACACGGCGCGTCGCAGCAGCACGTGCCACACCGCGAGAAGGAAGATCGCGAGCGGCAGCGTGAGCGCGAGCCCCGCGGTTTCGCCCGAGATCGCGGCATGGCCCGAGACCGCGTCGATCTCGACCTCGACTCCGGATGACACGGCGCCGACGGCGGCGAACACGACGTAGTGGCGGTAGCCGAAGGTGAACCCGTCGAGGGGGCGGCGCAATCGGTCGACCGGCTCGCGGGCGAAGTAGATCCACCAGATCGCCGCGGTGATCACGATGCCGGATGCGGAGAGCCACAAGAGTTCGGCGACGTGCTCACCCTCCGAGAGCGCGTCGATCATCGCGTTGGTGGAGGCGAGCAGGCTCTCACCCAGCAGGATCAGGGTGAACAGGCCGAAGCGTTCGGAGATGTGGTGCGGATGCCACGGCGTGCGGTGCCGGAACTCCGCCCACACGGGGACGCAGAGCTCGGCGGCCATGAGCACGAAGAACGTCCAGAACTGCACCGAGTCATCGGCCAGGAGCCGCACGAGCCACAGCAGTTGCACGAGGCCGTAGCCGGCGGCGAAGCGCAGGCCGGTCGCGCGCGAGGCGGGGTCGGAGATCGCGAGACGCAGCCACTGGCCGACCATCGCGAGCCGCATGATCACGTAGCCGAGGGTGACGATCGTGTAATCGAACGAGACCATCGCCTCGTGAACGCCGGCCGCGAGGACGAGGACGCCGCCCATCTGCGCGATCGTCATAACCCGGTAGAGCCAGTCGTCGGTGTCGTACGCCGAGGCGAACCACGTGAAGTTCATCCACGCCCACCACACGGAGAAGAACACCATCAGGTAGGCCAGGACTCCCTGCCCCACGTGCCCCTCGACGATCAGCTCGTGCAGCGTGCTCGACGCCTGTGACACGGCGACGACGAAGACGAGGTCGAACAGCAGCTCAAGCGGACTCGCGACGCGGTGCGGCGCCCGAGGGTTCAGCGCCGCCATCCGGCGCAGCCCCGCGTGCGGTCGTGGAGGCGGTGGGGTGGCCATGGGAATGAGTATGGCGTCGTTCAAGCCTCACGGACCCGCTGCGTTACTGCGACTTGGTTGCAGCCGAGAGGCAGGGGTTCGCAGGCTGACGCAAGGCAAGATCCGTGCCGGTACGGCAACCTGCTGCTGCGCAGCTTTGACGATCTGAGCAAAGTTGGCCAGTTCGACACCAGTTGATTGGCGCACGATCACCCGCACTGCAACGCGACGCACATCTGTCGCCGTTTTCGTAACTCAACGTGCACGATAGGAGCCCAAGCTGGTTCAACAGGAGGAGCCGCTCTAGTAAGCGGAGCGACTGAAAGCGCACAGTGTTGAATTAGCCGCTATGGTTCGAATACCGACTGAGATCGGTTCAGCCAATGGGGGTTACGGGTGATTGAGAAGTGCGCGCTCGCTGTGATTACGAATCGCGGCCGAAACATCATTCCACCGTCGTGGAGTGAGCTAGACGACGACGAGGAGGATTTTCTGGTTCGTCACGTCGATCGCGTTCGTAAGACCACCAATGCGTCCGAAACGCGTGGCCGATTCAGGCCGGATTCGACGCTTGAGCAGGATTTCATCGCTGCGATGTCCGCAGATGAAACGGCGTTCGTCTTGATCGCGGGCCGACTAGTCCAGCAACTAGCCAGTGCAATGCAGGGGGTGAACTCTGCATCGTGTGTAGTCGCGTTAGTTGTTGAGGCAATGCAGGACGGAGGGGCCAGAACGGTCAGCCTCCTCAAACTCGACGCGGAAGTCGAGGCGGCACAGTTAGATAGAACTGGCACCGGCGTTCGGCTTCGAGTATTCAGAGACCTCCTGCCGCGCCCCGGCGAAATCCAAAAGGCCCTTTCATGGCCGGATCCTAGAGCGCCCCACTCGAGCCTCGTGGTACTGGATGCGATCGTCGAGGGAACAGCGAAATACTTTCAGAACGCGTTCCGAATCGACGCATCTCCAAACGCACGACTCACTGAACGAGCGCTGGTGGAACAACTTTCAGAACTGCCTCCCGCGAAGATTGCGTCCGCTGTCGCTGCCGCAGGTAACGGCGGCGACGCGGAGAAGGTTGTGGAGAGAATCCGCCGCGACCTTACGCATTTCCCGGTGACAGCTCCCGAGCTGGGTGCGGGCGGCGCGATGCCTGGGACGATCCGCCCACAATTCGCGACTCTCGTGAAGAAGAGTTACGAGGCCGACGAGATCGAGCTGAAGCTGCCGCTCGCTCGGATGGGCCAGGTGCGTACTCGGCGCGTTGGCGCCGGGTACGTGACGACGATTCGGACCAGCACACCACTGACACCGATCGATCCCGACGATGTCGATGGCTCCGTATAACGTCGCCCTCGTGACGGAACTGAACGAGGCCCTCGGAGCTACTCGCGCAGCGGTGGAAGCCGGGCGGAAGCTCAGAAGACTCGGTTGGAGCGAATCCACTCCTTCAAGTGTGATCGCGCTAACTAAATCGGGCTCAAGTGCGGAGGTCCTTCTCTCCGAGGTCCCTCAAATGATCTTCGATTCGGTCACAGCCGTCGGACAGTTCGGCGAGGCCTCTTTGTCAATCGTGATCGACAAGGTGGGCAACCGGGCGGTTACGCGTCAGTCACCAGTCGATGCGCTGCGAATATTTGGGCGAGAAATGTCCAACCTTGCCGCTGACGCCTGGGCCGGAGACGTGCACTCAGCTCTGGCACTGCCGGGGACTTGGACTGTTCGTATCAAGCATGACCGTTCTGCACTTCTCTCGAATGCCGAACGGGCTGTGATCTGGCATGTTCTGTCGGACGTGTCGGCGGTTGAGTCCTTGACGACCGTCACTCCGTTCTGGTCCTTGGGTCCCACATGGGATGCGGAGAAGCCGGTCATATATGTTGTTGAGGACCTCGCCCCCGACGAGGGCTTGTGGCTCGGGCGGTCTGCCGTGGTCCCGTTGCTGTCCGACACCATGGTCTCTGAGGCGGTCCAAACTCTCGGATCGCGGCACCGAGAAACGTGGAGTATCCCGGAGCTCCCCGATGCCGCGCATCCAGACGCGCTGGCACCAGCACGGCGGGTTGGAAACGAACTCGCGGACTTGGAGAAGAAGCTCTGGATTCGGTGCGCGACCATGTCGTGGGTATGCCTCGCTTCAAGTATGAGGTTGAATGACGCTCGGACGACACTGGAGTTGGAGGTTTTCGGGCTTCAGCGAGTCGCATACCCGATCGGGCCGCAGGGAATTCCGCTCGAGCCCGCCGAAGCACGCCGGGCCTACGAAATGTTCAGATGGGCCCACGGCCTCGACGCCGTAGACCAACGGCTTGCTGTGCAGCAGGTAGCGAGTCTGTATCGTGACGTCGCTCCCTGGAACAAGACCAGTGATGTATTCGATGCTGCTACGGCGGTGTTCGCAACCCTGCGCCGCGACGCTGTTGGCGAAGTAATCCTCGCTCGCCGCTCGGCCCGAACGCTAGCGATCGATATCGCTCATCGCACTTCCGAACAGACATCCGCCGCCGCGCGCTCCGCGGTCGAACGAGGCGTTGCGACGCTGCTCGCAATCGGTGGCGTGATAGTCGCGAACACAACGGGGACCATCACGGACGGTCAGGCCCAGAATCTTCGCTCGCTACTGGGTTTCTTCCTACTCGCTCTAATCGTCTGGAACGTAACTATTGAGGGGCCCTCGCTGAGTCTTCCCTTACGCGCGCTCCGCAAGGACCTAAGCAAGATCGCGGACATGTTGACAGAGGCAGAACGAAAAGAGGTCCGCGAACTCAATGCTGTCACTTCCGCGCGGCGAAGGGCGATCGTCATACGCGTAGTGGTGCCTTTGGTATACCTCGCAGGCGCTATTGCTGCGTGGACTGTTAGGTGACCGAGATCGCGCACCAATGAGTACGGTAACCACCTAAATGCGTTTGGTAACCGCGGCGACACGACGATTACTGCTTCTCGTAGCTGCACATAGATCGACAGCCCCCACATCCAGCGGGTTTCCCGCCAAACGGTGCCCCCACTGGGACTCGAACCCAGACTGAAGCGATTTTAAGTCGCCTGCCTCTGCCATTGGGCTATGGGGGCCCGCATCCAGAATATGCGTCCGCGAACGACGAAACCGCGCCATCCGGGCGGATGACGCGGTCTCGTGCGATGCGTTACTTGGCGGCAGCGACCGTGTTGCGGTCGCCTGCGGCGGCCTGCTTCTGCTCGGCCGGAGCCGCGGCAGGAGCTGCCTCGGCGGGCTGCGGCGGGCGCGGACGCGACGCGAACTGCTCGAAGACCTCGCGGGGCTGCTGCACCGTGATGAGCGTCACGTTGTCGCGACCGTGGAAGAAGTTCTGCACCCAGTCGCCGACGACGCGGAGCTTGCGCTCCCACGTCGGCATGGCGAGGCCGTGGTAGCCACGGTGCGCGACCCAGGCGAAGAAGCCCTTGATCGCGATGTTGCCCGACTGGAACACACCGCTGTAAAGACCCAGGCCCGCGACGGCGCCGAGGTTCTTGTGCACGTAGTTCTTGGGCAGCTCGCCGCGGAGGACAGCCGTGAGGTTCTTGGCCAGCAGCTTCGCCTGGCGAACCGCGTGCTGCGCGTTCGGCACGCAGTATCCGCCAACGCCACCACCCGAGAGGTCGGGCACGGCGGCAACGTCACCGGCAGCCCAGGCACCCTCGACGACCTCGTCATCGGTTCCGACGCGCAGGTCGGCGCGGGCGCGGATGCGGCCACGCTCTTCGACCGGCAGGTCTCCGCCGCGAACGACGGTCGGGTTCGCCATGACACCGGCGGTCCAGACGATCACGTCGGTCGGGATGACGTCACCGGTGGAGAGCTCGACGTTGCCGTCGACGGCGCCCTTCACCTGCGTGTCGAGGTGCACGTTCGCGCCGCGCTTGGCGAGGCTCTTCAGCACCCACTCGCTCGTCTTCAGCGACACCTCGGGCATGATGCGGCCCATCGCCTCGATGAGGTGGAAGTGCGTGTCTTCGAACGCGATCGAGGGGTAGTCCTTGACGAGCGACGACGCCATGGCGCGCAGCTCGGCGAACACCTCGATACCCGCGAAACCACCGCCGACGACGACGACGGTCAGCAGACGGTCGCGCTCGGGGCCGGCCGGCAGGTTCGCCGCCTTCTCGAAGTTGTCGATGATGCGGTCGCGGATCGCGACGGCCTCTTCGATCGTCTTCAGACCGATCGCGTTGTCGGCGATTCCCGGAATCGGGAACGTGCGCGACACGGCACCGGCGGTGACGACGATCTGATCGTACTCCTGCTGCCACGGCTCGCCGACGGCGGGCGTGATCGTCGCGACCTTGTGCGCGTGGTCGATGCCGGTCACCTTCGCCGGAACGATCTTCGTGCGCTTGAGGTGACGACGGTGCGAGACCACGACGTGGCGCGGCTCGATCTCACCGGCCGCGACCTCGGGAAGGAACGGCTGGTAGGTCATGTAGGGCAGCGGGTCGACCATCGTGACCTCTGCCTCGCCCTTACGAAGCTGCTTCTCGAGCTTCCAAGCGGTGTAGAAGCCGGCGTAGCCTCCGCCGACGATGAGAATCCTGGGCACGGTGCTGGTCACGGTGGAACGAACTCCTAGACGGTTCAACGGCTGGGCGCGCGATCTGAGCGCGTCAATCGAATGCGACGGACAGCAGCACTGACGCCGAGCGACACCAGTATACCGGCCAGCGTAGCCGCCAAGAGCGGCAGCGACCCGTACAAAAGGGTGTCGACCGTCGGAAGCAGCGGTGAGGCCGGGGTGGCAGCCGCATCCGCCGGCGGTAATGCGGGGATCGGCGCGGCCGTCGATGTCGGCTCGGGCACCGGTGCACCCTGCGCCCGGCGGTGCACCCGGATCCACTCGGCGAGATCGCCCATCGGATTCGCCGACACCCGGGGAACGGATGCGGAGACCGCCGCCGCCGCATCCACGAGCCCGTAGCCGTACAGCGCGTCCGGCACCGACCCCACGCCGGCGGGGGGCTTGGCCGTGCCGATGATCCGCTGGATGACGTTCGCCGCATCGAGTTCCGGATGCGCCGACCGCACGAGGGCCGCGATGCCCGCGACGATCGGCGCCGCGCCGCTCGTGCCGTTCCACTCGGTCACCTGCCCATCGGCCGAAATGCCGAGCAGATTCTCGCTCGGAGCGGCCACGCCGATCGTGATGCCCTGCGTCGATGCCTCGACGCTCGCCTTCCCCGAGGGATCGACGCCGGCGACCGAGAGCACGCCCGGCATCGTGGCCGGCGCCCCGACGCGCGTTGTGCCGTTGCCGCGGTTGCCGGCAGCGACCACCACGACGACGTCGTGGTCGAAGGCGTAGAGGAACGCGTCGTCCCAGCTCTCGTCCCAGTCCAGCGTGTTCGTCGTGAACGACAGGTTGATGATGTCGGCCCCGTTATCGACCGACCAGCGGATGGCCTCCGCGACCTGCGTGGCGAACGGCACCTGCGACGAGCTGCCGAAGCCGACCGACACCGACAGCACGTCGGCCGCCGGAGCCACGCCGATCATGCCGGTGTCGCCCGGAAGCCCCCGAGACGCCGCGAGCGAAGCGACCCAGCTGCCGTGGTTCGCATCGACCACACCGACGGGCGTGCGGCCGTCGGCCGTGCCCGCACCCGAGACATCCGTTCCGCCGACGACAGCCGAATCCACCTCGGGCGCTCGCCCGACTCCCGTGTCGATGACCGCGATCCGCACGCCCTCACCGCGGGTCGTCTGCCACGCCTGACGCACCCCGTACGCGTCGAGCCAGTACTCCTTCGCCCGCACCGGATCCGCCCCCGGAGAAGGCGTGTCGGACGGGGTCGCCGCGCTCAGCGGAACGGGCTCGGGCGTGGGTGTCGCCGCCGCCGCGGGCGCCGCCGACGCGAGCATCATCAGCGCGAGGAGCCACGCCCCCGTCCGCACCGCGGCCCGGCTCACCCGGCCGCACTCCGCGCGGACGCCCCCGGCTCGGCGCACTCGCACCGCTCCGGCGACCACGCGCTGCGAGCGAGCGCCGCATCCCCCACCGGGTTGACCCCGGGACCCGCCGCGAGCGCGTGCCCGGCGAGCGCGTGCAGGCACTTGACCCGCGTCGGCATGCCCCCGGCAGAAATTCCGTCGATCTCGGGCACCTCACCGAACACCGCGCGATCGGTGAGGTACGCCTCGTGCGCGCGCCGGTAGGCGTCGGCGACCGACTCGTCGTCATCGAGCGCGGCGGCGAGTTCGGGCATCACGTGCTCGGCCTCGAGCGTTGACATCGCCACCGTCGCCGCGGGATGCGTGAGGTAGTAGAACGTCGGAAAGGGCGTGCCGTCATCGAGCCGCGGCGCGGTGGCCACCACCGTGGGATTGCCGCACACGCAGCGCGCGGCGATACCGACCACGCCGCGTGCGGGGCGTCCGAGCTGGCCGCGAAGCACGGCGAGTTCGGCGTCGGTCACGGGCGGGTACGGCGAAGAGCTCACCCCCACAGGGTACCGTCCGGCCCCTGGTCGGCTCCCCCGCTGCTACGGCGCCGGTGTCTCGGCGTCGCCCGGAGCCACCGCCGTCTGTGCGGCACCGGCGGAGGTGACCGACCGCACCAGTTGCGCCATCCAGTCGGTGCGGGTCTGTTCGACCTCGTCGCTGACGGGCGCCTGCTCGCGCGGCTGCTCGGCCTCCGACAGGTCGTTGTCGATCAGGTACACGACCTCGCCCGGACGCACGTAGTAGAGCCGCTCGCGCGCCTGCGTCGTGATGTAGGCCGGGTCGTCCCAGCGTTCGCTCTGCGCCTGCAGGTCGTCGATCTCGTTCTGCGTCAGCTGCACCGCGTGCTCGAGTGCGCGGATGCGGCTCTGCTGATCGAGGTACGTGCCCACGGTCGGCACCAGCACGAGCACGCCCAGCACCACGAGCCCCAGCATGATCACCATGAAACCGGAGAGGCGGATGCCGCCGAGCCACTCGCGCACGTCGACCCGCCGGCCGTCGCCGCCGGGGCCGCGAGGCGACCGCATCCGGGAACGGGAAGAGGGAGCCGTTCGTGTAGCCACGGCTCCCCCTCCTCTCGTTCAGCGCAGGTGCGCGGTATCAGCCCTGGAAGCGCGGGAAGGCGGAACGCCCGGCGAAGACCGCCGCGTCACCCAGCTCTTCTTCGATGCGCAGAAGCTGATTGTATTTCGCGACGCGCTCGCTGCGAGCAGGCGCTCCGGTCTTGATCTGTCCTGCGTTGGTCGCCACAGCGAGGTCGGCGATCGTGGTGTCTTCGGTCTCACCCGAACGGTGCGAGAGCATCGCCGTGTAGCCCGAACGCTGCGCGAGGCTGACCGCGTCGAACGTCTCGGTGAGGGTACCGATCTGGTTCACCTTGACGAGCAGCGAGTTGGCGACGCCCAGCGAGATGCCCTTCGCGAGACGCTCGGGGTTGGTGACGAACAGGTCGTCGCCGACCAGCTGCACCTTCGAACCGAGGGCGTCGGTGAGGAGCTTCCAGTTGTCCCAGTCGTCCTCGGCGAGCGCGTCCTCGATCGTGACGATCGGGTAGTCGTTGACGAGGCCGACGTAGTACTCGATGAGCTCCGGCGCCGACCAGTCCTTCTTGTCGAGGCGGTAGACCCCGTCGTTGAAGAACTCGGTCGCGGCGACGTCGAGACCCAGCGCGATGTCTTTACCCGGGGTGAAGCCGGCCTTCTCGATCGCCTTGATCAGGAAGTCGAGGCCCTCACGGTTGCTGGGCAGGTCGGGGGCGAAGCCACCCTCGTCGCCGAGGCCCGTCGCGTAACCGGCGGCCTTCAGCTCGCCGCGGAGCACGTGGTAGGTCTCGACGCCCCAGCGGAGCGACTCGGCGTACGTCTCGGCGCCGATCGGGGCGAGGAAGAACTCCTGCATGTCGATGCCGTTGTCGGCGTGCTCGCCACCGTTGATGACGTTGAACAGCGGAACGGGCATGAGGTGCGCGTTCGGGCCACCGAGGTAGCGGAACAGCGGCAGGTCTGCGCTGTCGGCCGCGGCCTTGGCGACCGCGAGGCTCACACCGAGGATGGCGTTCGCGCCCGAGCGCTCCTTGTTGGGGGTGCCATCGGTCTCGATGAGGATCTGGTCGATGATGCGCTGCTCGCTCGCCTCGACACCCTCGAGCGCCGGGCCGAGCTCGTCGATGACGGCGTCGACGGCCTTGCGCACGCCCTTGCCGCCGTAACGGCTCTTGTCGCCATCGCGCAGTTCGTACGCCTCGAACGCTCCGGTGGATGCGCCGGAAGGAACGGCGGCACGCTGGACGACACCGTCGTCGAGGAGCACCTCCACTTCGACGGTCGGGTTACCGCGCGAATCGAGAATCTCGCGCGCGCCTACAGCCTCGATCAGTGCCACAGAGGACTCCTTGATTTGGGGTGGTCCCCTCCCGCGGGAACCGCCGGGCACCAGAGGGCCGGCAGAGCGGGAAGGGCTTGTTCTCGGAGCGTCATCGATCCGTCGTCAAGTCTAGTGAGCGGGCGGCGTCGGCACAGCGGGCACCGCCGGGTCAATGCGCAGAGCGACGGCGATTCCGTCCCACCCCTTCGCATCGAGCGTCTGCACCGCCGTCGCGTCGAACCGCGGGTCGTCGCGCAGCATCTCGAGCCCCCGCCGCACTCCCTCGAGCTGGGCACTCGACACCTCCGGATCGGCGACGAGCCCGGAGCGCACGACGTTGTCGACGATCACGGCCGCTCCGATCCGCCCGAGCCGTGCGGCGTGGTCGAGGTAGATCGTGTTGGACTCCTTGTCGGCGTCGATGAACACGAGGTCGTAGGGCCCCGTGAGGCCCGGCAGCACGTCGGCCGCGCGCCCGACGAGCACGTCGACCCGGTCGCCGACGCCGGCGCGATCGAGGTTCCGGCGGGCGATCACCGCGTTCGCCGGGTCGGCCTCGATCGTCGTCACGCGCCCGCCCTCGGGCAGCGCCCGGGCGAGCCAGATCGTCGAGTAGCCGCCCAGGGTTCCGATCTCGAGGATGCGGCGCGCGCCGATCAAGCGAGCCAGCAGGTGCAGGAGCTTCGCGTGGACCGGGGCGACCTCGATCGAGGGCAGGCCCGCCGCATCCTGATCCGACAGCGCCGCCCGCAGAGCGTCATCCTGCACGACCAGGGTGCGGGTGAGGTACGCGTCGACCGCGCGCCAGGAGTCGATCGTCGGCCCCGGCGTCGGCGTGCTCACCCGCCCAGCCAATCCCCCGCGCGGCACCGGGTCAACCCCCGGATGCACCGGGCTGATCGATTCCGGCCGCACCCACGGCGATCACGACCGCCGGAAGGAGGGCGTCGGCCGTGCGCCGGTAGCCCGTCGCGCTGGGGTGGAACCGGTCGAGGCTGAACATCTCGTCGGGGTGGGAGATGAAAAACGGCCCGACGACCCGGCCGAGCGAGACGACGTGCGCCCCCGCGGCCCGGGCGGAGATCGCTTGCGCGTTCGCCAACTGCCGGGACTGCCGCGAGCCGAGCGTGCGCAGCGGTTGCGGCACGGGACGCAGCGCCCCGAGATCGGGACACGTGCCGACGACGACCGCCGTTCCGTCGGCGCGGAGCGTCGCAACCGCGTCGGCCAGGGCCGCCGCGGCGCTCGAGACCGGAATGCGGTGCGTGACGTCGTTGCCGCCCACGATCACGACCGCGACATCGGCGCGGTAGTCCGCGGGCAGCGCCGCGATCTGACCGGCGAGCGCCGAGGACTCGGATCCGACGACGGCCGCCGTTCGGAGCCGCACGGGACGCTGCATCCGCCGCGCCAGGCCCTTCGCGATCCGCGCACCGAGCGTGTCTTTGCGCCGCTCCGCCCCGAGCCCCGCGGCGATCGAATCGCCGAGCAGCAGCAGCTCGATCGGCTCGCCGGCGAAAGCGGGACGCCAGACGCGGTCGGCATCGAGGGCGTCCTCACCGAGCGGTTTGCCGATGCGCCTGCGCGCCTGCGCCGCCTGGCGACGGAGCATCTCGCGCGCGCCGAGCACGGCGAGCGCTGATCCGCCGAGCGATGCGGCGCCGATCAGCGCGGTCGTGGACGTGCGAGACATACCCGCATCCGATCGCGTCCGGATGAACGCCCCGTGGCCCGGGGGTGACGCGCCGGGGCTCAGCCGAGCGGGTGGATCTCCAGCGCATCGACATCGGCGCCGGCCGACACCGACGCGAACGACGTATAGCCGTCGGCAGCGGCGCGCTCCAGGAGGGCCTTCATGTTCTTCTTCCGCTGCTCGAGGCGCACCCGCGACCCCCGCGCGACGAGCCCCGCCTTCAGCGCGACGAGTTCGTCGACCGGCACGTCGCGGTCGTGCACGAGCACGACGGATGCGGCGCCCGCATCCGTCACCGCGGCGACGAGGTCGACGATCCGTTCGAAGCCGATCGAGAACCCGACGGCGGGCACGTCCTGGCCGAGGAATCGTCCGATCATGCCGTCGTAGCGTCCGCCGCCGCCGAGCGAGTACGACACCGACGGGTGCGCGAGCTCGAAGATCGTGCCGGTGTAGTACCCCATGCCGCGCACGAGGAACGGGTCGAACACGAGCGGCACCTGCTCTGCGCCGCGCGCCGCACGCACCGCCGCGCCGAGACCGGTGAGGTGCGCGACGACCTCGTCCGGGACGCCCGCGGGGAGTCCCGCGCGGATCTGCGCGTCGCCGTACTCGGCCACCGCGACCGGCTCTCGCCCGAGGAACGTCTCGAGGGCATCGACGGCGGATGCGGTCGCCGCCCGCTCGCGAAGCTCGGCCACGACACCGGTGGGCCCGATCTTGTCGAGCTTGTCGACCGTGATCAGCACGCCCGGGCGCTCGTCGGCCGCGAACCCGAACACGTCGAGCATCGCATCGAGCGCGCGACGGTCGTTGATGCGCACGACGCCGCCTTCGAGCCCGAGGGCGTCGAGCGTGTCGAGGGTGGCGACGATCAGCTCGGCCTCGGCCCGCGCGGATGCGTCGCCGATGATGTCGATGTCGCACTGCACGAACTGCCGGTACCGGCCCTTCTGCGGGCGCTCCGCCCGCCAGACCGGGGCGATCTGGATCGAACGGAAGACCTCAGGCAGCTCGGCCCGGTGCGAGGCGTAGAACCGGGCGAGCGGCACCGTCAGGTCGAAACGCAATCCGAGGTCGCTGAGGGCCGCCGGGTCGTCGGCCGCACCGCGGATCGCGTCGGCGTCGAGCCCGCGCTTCATCACGTTGAAGGCGAGCTTCTCGTTGTCGCCGCCCATGCCGGCGTGCAGCCGGTCGTACTCCTCGACCACGGGGGTCTCGATCTCATCGAACCCGTGGGCGCGATACCGGTCGCGGATGACCGCGAGCACGCGCTCACGACGGGCCTTATCGGCGGGGAGGAAATCGCGCATACCGCGCGGCGGGTTCACTGCTGCTGCCACCGCACCATCATCCCAGGTCCGCCGCAGGGCGATGTGCTGTCGGGATCAGCCCGCTCCGGGAGATTCCGCATCCCGGATGTCGGCTTCCAGGTCGCGGAGGCGGCCGCGCAGGGCGCGCTCCGCATCCCAGCCCTGTTCCCGCGCGTGCACGACGAGCGCCAGCAGCGCGTCACCGAGGTCGGCCTCGGACGTCATCTCCAGCGGCCGGTCCTGCGTTGCGGGTGCGCCGACCGACGCCGCGCGGCCGAGCAACTTCTGTGCCAGCGCGAGCGAGGGCATCGACCGCGGCACACCGTCGAGCACGCTTCGCCGCTCGCGCTTCTCGGCGGCCTTCGCCGCATTCCAGTGCACGAGAACCTCTTCGGGTGTGGTGGCGACCGCATCCGCGAACACGTGCGGATGGCGGCGCACCATCTTGTCGGCGAGGTCTGCGGCGACGTCGTCGATGTCGAACGGCTCATCGCTCGCGCGCGACGCGATCTCGGCGTGGAACAGCACCTGCCAGAGCAGGTCGCCCAGTTCCTCGCGCAGTTCGGCGCGCGTGCCCGACTCGACCGCTTCGATGACCTCGTGGCTCTCTTCGATGAGATACGGAACCAGCGCCCGGTGGTCGATGCCCTGCGTCCACACGCACCGATCCCGCACGTCGTGCATGACCTGGGCCGCTCGACGGAGCGCGTCGGAAGTCTGGTCCACCTCCGGGGTCGGAGTCGGATCGTTCATATGCGGATCTCCTCGGCGACGCGGCGGTAATGGCGTGCTCGCCACGATACGAGAATCGCGGCCAGCACGAGCGAGATCACCGAACCCGTCAGCACCCCGAGCGTCGCTTCGTCGCGAAGCAGACCGTCGCCGGCGAAGGCCAGTTCCGCCAGCAGCAGCGACACGGTGAAGCCGATGCCGCCCAGCGCACCGGCGGCGAACAGATCACCCCATGGCAGCCGCGCGGACGGATGACCGAGAATGCGCTGGGCGACGGCGCCGAACACGGCGATACCGACGACCTTTCCCACCGGAAGGGCGATGACCACACCCCAGAACACCGGCTGCAGCTCATCGAATCCGACCGCGGGGATCACGACGAGAGCGGCCGACAGCGCGAACAGCGGCAGCACCAGACCGTTCACCCAGGGCTCGAGCGCGTGCCGGACGCGGTGCGCGGGACGCGACGCCATCACGAGGCCGAGCGCAACACCGGCGATCGTCGCGTGCACCCCGGAGAGGTACACGAGCCCCCACGCGGCGAGCGCGGCGATCAGCATCCCGGCCCCGACGCCCCACCCCGGCGCCCGGCGGCTGAGCACCCCGAAGACGCCGACGAGGATCGCCGCGGCCGCGAGGAGTGCCAGGTTCACGTCGTCGGTGAACAGCACGGCGATGAACACGATGCCGACGACATCGTCGAGGATCGCGAGAGCCAGGAGGAATGTGCGCACCGCAGTCGGAAGACCGCGCCCGAACACCGCCAGCACCCCGAGGGCGAAGGCGATGTCGGTCGCCGTCGGGATCGGCCATCCGGTCGATGACGGCGATCCGGCCGTCATCGCGGCGAAGATCGCGATCGGCACCAGCACACCGCCGGCCGCAGCGATCGCCGGTTGCAGAGCACGCGTCGGCGGATGCAGCTGACCGCTCGTCAGCTCTTCGCGCAGCTCGATCGCGACGACGAAGAAGAAGACCGCGAGCAGTCCGTCTTGCACCCAGTGCCCGAGCGACAGGGTGAAGACGCCGGGAATGCCGAGAGAGGTCGAGCTCACCGCATCCGCCGCCGGACCCCACGGGGAGTTCGCCAGCACCAGGCCGAGCGCAGAAGAGACCAGCAGGACGACGGCGGGAAACCGTTCGGAGCGCAGCAGGGACACAGAACCTCCAGGGATCGCCGGAATCGATCCGCCGCGTACCGCGACGAGCCGACCAGACTTCCCGGCACTCCTCCCCCCAGCGTACGGGGCGAGCGCGCGACGAACGTCATGGTGACAACGACGTGTTCCCGGTGCCATTACCGTTGACCCATGCGCGAACCCACCCCCACGGAAGCCCTCGATCTCGTCGGACGTCACGAGGCGGGCCAGGAGATTCCGGAGCGGATGCGTGCCGACGTGCGCCTGCTCGGCTCGCTCCTCGGGCGCGTGCTGCGCGAGAGCGGCTCCGAGGGCCTCTACGAAGACGTCGAGCGCCTGCGTGTGGCCACGATCGAGGCGTACACCGACGAGAGCGCCGCGGCCTTCGCCCGCGCAGCCGCGATCGCGGACTCGTTCACCGTGCAGCGCGCCGACGAAGTGGCGCGCGCGTTCACGGTCTACTTCCACCTCGTGAACCTCTCCGAGGAGCACCAGCGGGTGCGCCTCCTCCGCGACCGCGACGGACGCCCCGAACGCGAAGGGGCGGCCGATTCGATCGGCTCGGCCTTCGCCGCGCTGTCCGCCGAGGTCGGCCAGGACGCCGCACTCGAGCGCCTCCAGAACCTGCGGTTCCACCCCGTCTTCACCGCGCACCCGACCGAAGCCCGCCGCCGCGCCATCAGCACCGGCATCCGCCGCCTGTCCGGCCTGCTCGACGAACGCGACGCCGCACTGAACGACTCCGATCAGCGCCGGGCAGAACGCCGGATGCTGGAAGAGGTCGACACGCTCTGGCGCACCGCGCCGCTCCGACCGGAGAAGCCCTCGCCCACCGACGAGGTGCGCGCGGTCATGGCCGTCTTCGACGACACCCTGTTCACGACCGTGCCGCGCGTCTACCGCCGCGTCGACGACACGCTGCAGGGATCGAGCACCGGAAGCCGCCCGCCGATCGTGCGGCCGTTCGTGCGCGTCGGCACCTGGGTGGGCGGTGACCGCGATGGAAACCCCTTCGTCACCGCGAAGATCACGCGCCAGGCCGCGGCGATCGCGAGCGAGCACGTTCTGCTCGGGCTCGAACGCGCCACCAACCGCATCGGACGCTCGCTGACGCTCGACGCCGAGAGCACTCCCCCGAGCGACGCCCTGCTCGCGCTTTGGGGCCGCCTCCGGAGCGCCGACGAAGATGCCGCCGACGACATCGCCAAGCGCTCGCCCAACGAGCCGCACCGCCGCATCCTGCTGCTGATCGCGCGCCGGATCGCCGCGACCCGCACCCGCAACGCCGACCTCGCGTACCGCGATCCCGAGCACCTGCTGCAGGATCTGCGCACCGTGCAGGAGTCCCTCGCCGCGGCGGGAGCTGCGCGCCAGGCGTACGGCGGACTGCAGCAGCTCGTCTGGCAGGTCGAGACCTACGGGTTCCACCTCGCCGAGCTCGAAGTACGTCAGCACTCGGCCGTGCACGCGAAGGTGCTCGCCGAGCTCGACGCCGGTGGCGCGCGCAGCGAGCAGACCGAAGAGGTGCTCGAGGTCTTCCGGGCGATCAGCCACATCCAGGAGCGGTTCGGACCGCGGGCCGCTGGCCGGTACATCGTCTCGTTCACGCAGTCGGCGCAAGACCTGGCCAACGTGCACCGGCTCGCCCGGTACGCCGTGGGACCGGATGCGGCGCCCCCCGTGCTCGACGTCATCCCACTGTTCGAGACTTTCGCCGACCTGCAGGCCGCCCCCGCGATCCTCGCGGAGATCGCCGACAACCCCGAGTTCTCGGCACGCCTCGAGCAGACCGGCCGCCGCCTCGAGGTGATGCTCGGCTACTCGGACTCCTCGAAGGACGTCGGCCCCGTCGCCGCCAACCTCGCGCTCTATGAAGCCCAGGCCGCGATCGCCGCGTGGGCCAAAGAGACCCGCATCGAACTCACCCTGTTCCACGGCCGTGGCGGCGCGCTCGGCCGTGGCGGCGGACCGGCGAACAGCGCGATCCTCGCGCAGCCGCCGCACTCCGTCGACGGACGGTTCAAGCTCACCGAGCAGGGCGAGGTCATCTTCGCCCGCTACGGCGACCCGGTGATCGCGATGCGACACATCGACCAGGTGGCCGCCGCCATCCTGATGGCGTCCGCGCCGTCGAACGAGGAACGCAACCGCAGCGCCGCCGAACGCTACGCGAGCATCGCGCAGACCATGGCCGACGCATCCCGTGCCCGTTTCTTCTCGCTCGTGAAAGCGCCCGGGTTCGCGCCGTGGTTCGCCACGGTCACCCCGATGGAAGAGGTCGGCCTCCTCGCCCTCGGCTCGCGCCCCGCACGCCGCGGACTCTCGGTCGAGTCGCTCGAAGACCTGCGCGCCATCCCGTGGGTGTTCGCGTGGACGCAGGCGCGCATCAACCTCGCTGGTTGGTTCGGGCTCGGCTCCGCGCTCGACGCGGTCGGCGACGAAGACCTGCTCGTCGAGGCGTACGCCCAGTGGCCGCTGTTCCGCGCGATGATCGACAACGTCGCGATGAGCCTCGCGAAGGCCGACGACCGCATCGCGCGCCAGTACCTCGCGCTCGGCGACCGCGACGACCTCGCCGAACTCGTGATGGACGAGATGGCCCGCACCCGCGAGTGGGTGATCCGGATCGCCGGCGGCGACGGACTGCTCGCGAACAAGCCCGTGCTGCAGCGCGCGGTGAAGCTGCGGAGCCCCTACGTCGACGCGCTGTCGCTCCTGCAGCTGCGCGCCCTCCGCTCCCTCCGCGACACTCCCGACGACCAGACCCCGGATGCGGGCCAGCAGCGCCTGCTGCTGCTCTCGGTCTCGGGCGTCGCCGCCGGCCTGCAGAACACGGGCTGATCCCGCGATCGGCGTGACGAGATTCGGAGATGTCACCGGATTCGGATGCATCCGGGCTGAGACATCCGAATCTCGCGACATCTCCGAATCTCGCGACGGCCCGAACGACGAAGGCGGGCTCTACCGACCAACGCCGCGCGGGCTCCACCGTGGTCAGCCGCCAGCCGGGTGGGCTCCACCCTGGGCAGCCGCCAGCAGGGCACGCCGAACCTAACCCCGCCCCAGCCGGACCTCGCCCGAGCGGGCCCCGCGTCAGGCGGGCGTCGCCTCAGCGGCGGGCTTCGCCTCAGCCACGGGCACCGGGAAGATCTGGTCGAGGAGCTGGGTCGTCCACGCGATCAGGTCGGCGTCGGAGAGGGGCGCACCATCCGCCGTCGGAAGCGGCACCACGACCGCCTCACCGGACGCGACGAGTTTCGACTTCGGATACAACCGCTGCAGCCGCACCCGCATCGAGTCCGGCAGGCTCGCCGGCGCGACGCGCAGGTTCGGCCCCATCGCGACCACGTCGGCCAGGCCCGAGCGCGCGGCACGGCGACGCAGGCGCGCCACGGCGACGAGCCCCTCGACCTCGGCGGGCAGCGCTCCGTACCGGTCGCTCAGTTCGTCGACGACCAGGTCGAGGGCGTCGTCCTTCGCGGTGGCGGATGCGGCCGCCGACAGCTTCTGGTACGCCTCCAGGCGCAGCCGCTCGCTGTCGATGTACGACTCCGGGATCCGCGCCTGCACCGGCAGCTCGAGCCGCAGCTCGGTCGGTCCGTCGACATCCTCACCGCGGAACGTCGCCACCGCCTCACCCACCATGCGCAGGTACAGGTCGAACCCGACACCCGCGATGTGGCCCGCCTGCTCACCGCCGAGCAGGTTGCCCGCTCCGCGCAGCTCGAGGTCTTTCAGGGCCACCTGCATGCCCGACCCGAGGTCGTTGTTGACCGCGATCGTCTCGAGCCGGTCGGCGGCCGTCTCGCTCAGCGGCTTCTGCTCGTCGTACAGGAAGTACGCGTAGGCGCGCTCGCGCCCACGGCCGACGCGCCCGCGCAACTGGTGCAGCTGGCTGAGACCGTACTTGTCGGCCCGGTCGATGATGATCGTGTTCGCGTTCGCGATGTCGAGACCGGTCTCGATGATGGTCGTGCACACGAGCACATCGGCCCGGCGCTCCCAGAAGTCGTCGACCACGCTCTCGAGCTGATGCTCGCCCATCTGCCCGTGCGCGACCGCGATCCGCGCCTCGGGAACGAGTTCCGCGAGCTCGGCGGCGACACGCTGGATGGACTGCACCCGGTTGTGCACGTAGAACACCTGGCCCTCGCGCAGCAGTTCGCGGCGGATGGCGGCGGTGATCTGCTTGTCGTTGCGCGCGCCGACGTAGCTGAGGATCGGATGCCGATCCTCCGGCGGCGTCTGCAGCGTCGACATCTCGCGGATGCCGGTGACCGCCATCTCGAGCGTGCGGGGAATCGGTGTCGCGCTCATCGCCAGGATGTCGACGTTGGTCTTCAGCTTCTTCAGCGCATCCTTGTGCTCGACGCCGAACCGCTGCTCCTCGTCGATGATCATCAGCCCGAGGTCTTTGAAGATGACCTTCTCGGTCAGGATCCGGTGCGTTCCGATCACCATGTCGATCGTGCCGTCGGCGAGCCCGGCGATGATCTCGCGCGCGTGCTTGTCAGTCTGGAAACGCGAGAGCGCCCGCACCTTCACCGGGAACCCGGCGAACCGCTCGGTGAACGTCTCGGTGTGCTGCTTCACGAGGAGCGTCGTCGGCACGAGCATCGCGACCTGCTTGCCGTCCTGGATCGCCTTGAACGCGGCGCGCACGGCGACCTCGGTCTTCCCGAACCCCACGTCGCCCGAGAGCAGCCGGTCCATCGGAATCGGCTTCTCCATGTCGGCCTTGATCTCGTCGATCGTCTGCAACTGATCGGGGGTCTCGGCGAACGGGAAGGCCTCTTCGAGCTCACGCTGCCACGGGGTGTCGGGGCCGAATGCGTGCCCGCGGGCCGCCATCCGGGCCGAGTACAGCTTCACGAGCTCGACCGCGATGTCGCGGACCGCCCGCCGCGCCTTGCCCTTCGCGGCCGCCCAGTCACTGCCGCCCATCTTGGACAGCACCGGCGCCTCGCCGCCGACGTACTTCGACAGCAGATCGAGCTGGTCGGTCGGCACGTACAACTTGTCGCCGGGGTGGCCGCGCTTGGACGGGGCGTACTCGAGCACGAGGTACTCGCGCGCGCTCTTGACCGGGTTGCGCCCGCCGGAGGACACAACGCGCTGCTGCAGTTCGACGAATCGACCGATGCCGTGCGTGGAGTGCACGACATAGTCGCCGGCTTTCAGCTGCAGCGGGTCGACGACGTTCTTCCGGCGCGACGCGAGCTTCTTGACCCCGCGGTTATCGCGCGAGATCGCCCGCCCGTAGAACTCGGACTCGGTGAGCACCGCGAGTTTCGCGCCCGGTGCCTCGAAGCCGCGCTCGAGCGCGCAGGCGACGATCGTGGCGATCCCGGGTGCCGGCTCATCGAGCAGCGTGTCGACGCGGCGCGCGGCGAACCCACGATCGGCGAGCACGTCGCGCGCGCGGTCTGCGAGTCCTGCGCCCGAGGCGGTGACCACGACCGCCCAGCCGTCCGTCAGCAGCTGGCCGACGTGCGCGATCGCGCCGTCGACGTTTCCGGCGAAAGAGGGAACGGATGCCGCATCCACCCGGATGACACCGCCGCGCTCCACGAGCCCCTCGGCCTCGGCGTCGGCCGCGCCGGAGTCGAATCCCGACAGCGTCCACCACACACCACCCCGCTCCTGGGTCACCTCGCGGAGACGCGGGAGCCCGACGAAGTCCCCCGCGCCGAGATCGACCGGGGTGTCGGCGCCGGCGACCGCGGCGCTCCAGGCGGCCTCGAGGAACTCGCGGTTCGTGTCGGAGAGGGTCGTCGCACGGGCCTTCGCCCGCTCGTGATCCACCAGTGCCACGGCGGTGGCGCGCGGCAGGTAGTCCACGAGGGTCACCAGTTCGTCCACGAGTACGGGGGTCAGCGACTCCATACCCTCGGCGGGGATGCCTTCTGCCATCTTCTCGAGCATGCCGCGCAGCGACGGCAGCGAGTCGGCGAGTTCGCGAGCGCGGTCGCGCACCTCCTGCGTGAGCAGCAGTTCCCGACTCGCGACGAGCTCGACCTCGCCGACCTCGCCCGGAAGTGAGCGCTGGTCGGCGACGGAGAAGGCACGGATCTGATCGATCTCGTCGCCGAAGAACTCGACGCGAAGCGGATGATCGGCGGCGGGCGGGAAGACATCGAGGATGCCGCCGCGCACCGCGAACTCGCCTCGGCGCGACACCATGTCGACCCGCAGGTAGGCGCGCTCGATGAGCTTCGCGACGATGTCGCCCAAGTCGAGCCCGCGCGCACCGACGGCGAGGCGCACGGGGGCCGCATCCGTCAATCCGGCGGCGAGCGGCTGGATCGCGCTTCGCACCGAGGCAGTCACGATGAGGGGGGCGACGCCATCCCACTCCGCGACCCGGCGCAGCACGTCGAGCCGGCGACCGACGGTCTCGGCGCTCGGGCTGAGGCGCTCGTGCGGGAGGGTCTCCCACGCGGGGAAATGCCGCACGTCGGCCCCCGGCAGCACGGCCTGCAGCGCGGGTCCGAGCGATTCGGCCCGGCGGCCGGTGGGTGCGATCACCAGGATCGCGGCCGGCTTGCCGTCGACGCGGCGCTTTTCCACGAGGGCGGCGAGGAGCGGGGCGTCGAGCCCCTCCACGACCGAGAAATCGTTGTCGACGGATGCGGCCACGGCCGCATCCCGGAAGGTTTCTGCGCGCGTCAGGGCGCGAACGATCCCGGGAACTGTCACCGTATGATCCTATCCGCGCCCACCGACACGGGGATCAGTCGCGGGGCGCGTGCCAGCGCTGCTGCGCGGCGAGGAGGCCGTCGCTTACGAGCAGTTCGACCGCATCCGCCGCATCCGAGACCAGGATCGGAAGCGTCTGGCGCTCGGTCGCACCGAACGGATCGAGCACCCAGTCCGCCGGATCCTGGCGACCCGGCGGGCGCCCGATGCCGACCCGCACGCGCGGGAAATCGGCCGTGCCGAGCGCCTTCGCGACGTCGCGGACACCGTTGTGACCGCCGTGCCCGCCGCCCGTCTTCAGCTTCAGGGTGTCGAACGGGATGTCGAGCTCGTCGTGCACCACGATGACGTGCGCCGGGTCGATGTCGAAGAACTTCGCGAGGTTCGCCGCCGGGCCGCCCGACACGTTCATGAACGTGTTCGGCTTGGCGAGCACGAGCTTCGCCGCTCCCGGACGCAGCCACGTCTCGGCGACGCGAGCCTGCGCCTTGTGCACTCGGAACACCTCGCTGCGCCGGGCCGCCAGCTCGTCGACGACCATCTGGCCGACGTTGTGCCGGGTGGCCTCGTAGCGCGGACCGGGGTTACCGAGTCCGACGACCAGCCAGGTGTCTGTCATGTCATCCTTCCGAGAGCGACATAAAACAGGAGAAATCCCGTACGCAGGACGATTCTGGCGAATCGGTCCTGTCGTCGGGATTTCTCCTGTGCGGGTGCGCGGGATTACTCGGCGTCGGCCTCGGACTGCTCGGCCGCCACCTCGGCGTCAGCCGAAGCGATCTCTTCTTCGGCCTCGAGCGTGGAGACGGGGATCGAGACGGCGACGATGAGCGTGTCCGGGTCGACCGTCAGCGAAGCGCCGGCCGGCAGCTTCAGGTCGGCAGCGGTGATGTGCGTGCCGTCCTCGAGGCCCTCGACGTCGACCTCGATGTTCTGCGGGATGTTGGTCGCCTCGACCTCGAGCGACACGGTGTTCGCATCGAGGTTCACGATGGTGCCCGGGGCCGGCTCGCCGATGACGACGACGGGGACGTCGACGGAGAGCTTCTCGCCCTTCTTCACGACGAGGAGGTCGATGTGCTCGATGATCTGGCGCACCGGGTCCTTCTGCACGTCCTTGACGAGCGCGAGGTGGTCGGCGCCGTCGATCGACAGCTCGAGAACCTGGTTGGCGCGACGCAGGATGAGGAGCATCTGGTGCCCCGGCAGCGCGACGTGCACCGGCTCGGTGCCGTGACCGTAAAGAACGGCGGGGATCTGGCCCGCAGCGCGGAGGCGACGCGCGAAACCCTTGCCGAACTGCGTGCGCAGTTCGCCGATGACCTTGGTGTCTTCCGACATGGTGATTCTCCTTGCGGGCCCACGGGCCCCGATATGGGTGTGCGGATTCGACTCGAACGCGAGCGCGTGAGGAATACCGTGAGGCCTCTACACTCCCCGTCGATCACGGATGCTGCACGCGGACGCGCGGCATCCCTCGCCGAAGTTCAGACAGAGTCTATCAGCGGGGCGGCTACCATGGAAAACTCGCGAACCGCGCTCGAAAGGACCCTCGTGGACGCTCAGCTGGCCTCCGACATCATCCTCGGCGTGATCGGAGTACTGACCGCGTTGTCGGCGATCGGCATCGTCGGCGCGTTCTTCTCGATGGGTCGCTCGAACTACCGCAAGGGCTGATCCACCTCCCGCGAGGGCTGCTCGAGCTACGGCGAGGCCTGCTCCGCGCTCTCCGCACGGAGCGCCGCATCCGCCTCCGCCACGATGCGCCGCAGCGCCGCCGCCGCGTCATCGCTGCGACCGGCCACGATCGCGAAGGCCGCATCCTGGTGCCAGCGCACCGCATCCGGGTTCGCGTCGTGCGGCATGAGCGCGTGACGTGTGCGACCGACCAGCACGGATTCGACGACGTCGCCGAGCGCGGCGAGCATCGGGTTGCCGGATGCGCGCAGCATCGTGCGGTGGAAGCGCACGTCGGCCGCGAGGTAGTGGGCGCCGTCGGCGTCGTGCTCGGTGCGGGCCATCTCCATCACCGCGGCGACGAGCGTCTGCCGCTCCTCTTCGCTCGCGCGCCCGGCGGCAAGGCTCGCCGCCAGCGGCTCGACCGCACCGCGCAGCGCACCGAGATGGCCGAGCTGCGTCTCACGCCCGGCACCGCTCAGCCGCCAGGCGATCACTTCGGGCGCGTACTCGTTCCACTCGGATTCGGGCCGCACCTCGATGCCCGACTTCCGGCGCACCTGCACGAGTCCGAGTGACTCGAGCACCCGCACGGCTTCGCGGGCGGCCGTGCGGGACGCCCCCTCGGCGTCGGCGACCTCGCTCGTGACGAGCCGCGACCCGACCGGATGCGTGCCGTGCACGATGGCCGTCCCCAACGTCTCCACCAGGGAGTCGTGGAGAGAACCCTTGCGCTGCACGTGCGTCACCCGTTGATTATGGCGCTGAACATGACAAATATCTCATACGTCTTGCATCACGCGGATCCGAATGCTTTTATGTACGACAAATAGCTCGCGCGGCTCCGCTGCCGCCTGCCGGATCAAGGATGCTCATGGCCCTCACCTTCCCCTCGCTCGTTCCCGCGATCGTCCCCGCGGTCATTCCCGCCGCGACGGATGCCGGCGCGGTTGCCGACCCGGCACGCCTCATCACCGCCGCACTCATCGGCATCGCGCTGATCATCGTGCTGATCACGTGGGGCAAACTGCATCCGTTCCTCGCGCTGACGGTGGGCGCCCTGACCACCGGGCTCGTCGCCGGCATGGACACCATTCAGGCCGTCGCGAGCTTCACGGGCGGCGTCGGCTCGACGATGGGCGGCGTCGGCGTACTCATCGCCCTCGGCGCGATCTACGGCAAACTGCTCGCCGACTCCGGCGGCGCCGACCGGATCGTCGACACCCTCGTCGCGCGGGCGACCCCGCGTTCCCTGCCGTGGATCATGGGCCTGATCGGCGCCATCATCGGCCTTCCGATGTTCTTCGAGGTCGGCCTCGTGCTGCTCGTGCCCGTCATCATCCTGGTCGCGCGCCGCTCGGGCGTCGCGCTCATGAAGATCGCGATCCCGACCCTCGCCGGCCTGTCGGCCATGCACGGTCTCGTCCCGCCGCACCCGGGCCCGCTCGCCGCCATCGACGCGCTCGGCGCGAACCTCGGTCTGACGCTCGCCTTCGGCGTGATCGTGGCCATCCCGGCCGTCATCATCGCCGGCCCGCTGTTCGCGACCTTCGCCGCCCGCTGGGTGGATGTTCCCGTGCCGGCCCTCTTCGAGTCCGCCGAAGACGAGGGCGACCAGGTTCGCCGCCGTCCCTCGTTCGGGGCCACGCTCGCCAGCATCCTGCTTCCCGTCGCGCTCATGCTGCTGAAGGCGCTCGCCGACATCATCGCGCCCGGATCGGAGGCGGGCTGGAAGGTCGTCCTCGACTTCCTCGGCACGCCCGTCATCGCGCTGCTGCTCGCCGTGATCGTCGGATTCATCGTGCTGGGCCGGCCCGCCGGCTTCGGCCGCGCCCGGCTGAACTCCGTCGTCGGCGGATCGCTCGGACCCGTCGCCGGCATCCTCCTCATCGTCGGCGCGGGCGGAGGCTTCAAGCAGGTCCTCGTCGACACCGGCATCGGAGAGGTCATCGCCTCGTTCGTCTCCGGTTCGTCCGTTTCGGTGCTCGTGCTCGCCTGGCTGGTCGCGGTCGTCATCCGCGTCGCCACCGGTTCCGCGACGGTCGCCACGATCACCGCGGCGGGCATCCTGCAACCCCTGACCGAGAACCTCGACGCACCGATGGTGTCGCTCCTCGTGCTGGCGATCGGCGCCGGCTCCGTCTTCCTCTCGCACGTGAACGACGCCGGATTCTGGCTCATCAAGGAGTACTTCGGCCTGACCATCGTGCAGACGCTGAAGTCCTGGACCGTGCTGGAATGTCTCATCTCGGTCGTCGGGCTCATCGGAGTCCTCGCGATCAGTGTCTTCGTCTGATCGGAAGGGCCGCCACCGATGTCACCTCTCGCTCCCCCCGTGCTCGTCATCATGGGCGTCGCCGGCACCGGGAAATCGACCGTCGCCGGACTCCTCGCCGGGCGCCTCGGCTGGGCGTTCCTGGAGGGCGACGACCAGCATCCGCCCGAGAACGTCGCGAAGATGGCCGCCGGTCACCCCCTCGTCGACGACGACCGCTGGCCCTGGCTGGAACGCATCGCGGCTTGGATCGACAAGCGCCAGGCCGCCGGCGAACCCGGCATCGTCACCTGCTCGGCGCTCCGCCGGAGCTACCGCGATGTGATGCGCCGAGAGGGGGTCGTCTTCGTCCACCTCACGGGTGACCGCGAGATCGTCTTCGACCGCCTTACCCGTCGGCAGGGCCACTTCATGCCGCCCGCGCTGTTCGATTCGCAGTGGCAGACGCTCGAACCGCTCGAGCCCGACGAGGACGGCCTCGTCATCGACGTCGCCCAGACGCCGGAGCAGCAGGCAGCGGAGGTCACCGGGCGCCTGCGCCTGTCTGCAGACGCATGAGCGGCGCCCCGCGAAGCCGTCGATCGTGCGCGAGCGCGACGGGAGACCTCGCAGCGGACTACGCTGAAAACCATCCACCGTCCGTTGAAGGAGTGTGCTGTGCCCGCTGAAGGAACCGCGAATATCGGAGTCGTCGGACTCGCCGTCATGGGGTCCAACCTGGCCCGCAACCTCGCCTCGCGCGAGGGGAACACGGTCGCGGTCTACAACCGCAGCCACGACAAGACCGAGCACCTCGTCACCGAGCACCCCGAGGCCGGCTTCGTGCCCACCGCGACGTACGACGAGTTCGCCGCGGCCCTGCAGCGCCCGCGCACCGCGATCATCATGGTCAAGGCCGGCGGCCCGACCGACGCCGTGATCGACGAGCTCGTGCGCGTGTTCGAGCCGGGCGACATCATCGTCGACGGCGGGAACGCGCTGTTCACCGACACCATCCGTCGCGAGAAGGCCGTGCGCGCCACGGGCATCAACTTCGTGGGCATGGGCGTCTCCGGCGGCGAAGAGGGCGCCCTCCTCGGCCCCTCCCTGATGCCCGGCGGCTCCGACGAGTCCTGGACCACCCTCGGCCCGATCCTGCGCTCGATCGCCGCGGTCGCCGAGGGTGAGCCGTGCGTCACGCACGTCGGCCACGACGGCGCCGGACACTTCGTGAAGATGGTGCACAACGGCATCGAGTACGCCGACATGCAGCTCATCGCCGAGGCCTACGACCTCATCCGTCGCGGCACCGGCAAGACCCCGAGCGAGATCGCCGATGTCTTCGCCGAGTGGAACCGCGGCGACCTCGAGTCCTACCTGATCGAGATCACGGCAGAGGTGCTCCGCCAGGTGGATGCGGCGACCGGACGCCCTCTCGTCGACGTCATCGTCGACCAGGCGGGTGCGAAGGGCACCGGCGGCTGGACCGTGCAGACCGCGATCGACCTAGGCGTTCCCGTCTCGGGCATCGCCGAGGCCGTCTTCGCCCGTTCGCTCTCGAGCCACCCCGAGCAGCGCGCGACGACCGGAGCGCTCCCCGGCCCGACCGAAGGCTTCACGGTCGATGACCCCGACGCCTTCATTGAGAAGGTGCGCCTCGCGCTCTACGCCTCCAAGATCGTGGCGTACTCGCAGGGCTTCGACGAGATCCGCGCGGGTGCGGCGAAGTACAACTGGAACATCGACCTCGGCGCGATCGCATCGATCTGGCGCGGCGGATGCATCATCCGCGCCCGCTTCCTGAACCGCATCACCGATGCCTACGCCGAGACGCCCGACCTGCCGGTGCTGCTGACCGCGCCGTTCTTCGTCGACGTGTTCGCTCCGGCCCAGGACGCCTGGCGCGATGTCGTCGCCACGGCCGCGGCCGCCGGCATCCCGAGCCCGGCGTTCTCGTCGTCGCTCGCGTACTACGACGGGCTGCGCGCCGAGCGTCTGCCGGCTGCCCTGATCCAGGGCCAGCGCGACTTCTTCGGAGCACACACCTACAAGCGCGTCGACAAGGACGGCACCTTCCACACGCTGTGGTCGGGCGACCGCACCGAGATCGAAGCCGAAGACACGCACTGATCTGACGCACGAACGGCGGCGGCGCTCCCGAGGGAGCGTCGCCGCCGTTCGTATTGCGGGCGGGTGGTGGCCCTCGCGGCGATCACTCGGCCGATTCCTCGGCCCGAAGCGAGGTGATCTGCCGAAGCGAGGACCGAATTCCGGATGCAGGTCCTCGCTCCGGCAGATCTCCTCGCTCCGGCAGGTCCTCGCTCAGGCAGATCTCCTCGCTCCGGCAGATCTCCTCGCTCCGGCAGGTCCTCGCCCGACCCCCGGATGCGGCGCCCTACCGGGTGATATCCACCACCGCGCCCTTGTCGAGGCGAAGGCGGCGGGTCGCGCGGCGCGCCACCGCGGTGTCGTGCGTGACGACGATCAGCGTGAGCCCCTCGGCGTTGAGGCCCTGGAGCAGCTCCAGGATCTCGTCGCGCATGCTCTCGTCGAGGTTGCCCGTCGGTTCGTCGGCGAGCAGCACCTTCGGCCGCTTCGCGATGGCCCGGGCGATCGCGACCCGCTGCTGCTGTCCGCCCGACAGCTCCCCCGGCCGGTGGTCGCCTCGCTCGGCGAGCCCGACGTGCGCGAGCGCCTGACGGACCCGCTCGGCTCGGTCCGCCTTCGCGAGAGCGAGCGGCTCGAGACCCATGTCGACGTTCTCGGCCGCCGTGAGCGTCGGGATCAGGTTGAATCCCTGGAACACGAATCCGATCTCGTGTGCCCGCAACCGGCCGAGCTCGGCGTTCGAGGCGGTCGCGATGTCGGTGCCCGCGAGCAGGACCGAGCCGGCGGTCGGTCGGTCCAGAGCGCCGAGCAGCTGCAGGAACGTGGACTTGCCGCCGCCGGTCGGGCCCTGAATCGTCACGAACTCGCCCTGCGCGATCTCGATGTCGACGCCCGTCAGCGCCTTCACGATGCGTCCCTTCTGCTGGTAGGTCTTGGTGACCCCGGCGATGCGGTACGCCGGGACGGTCAGGGTGTCGGCGCCCTCCGGGGGCGTCTGGATGATGGTCATGGTCGGTTCTCCTCGATGTCGTAAACGGTGGACGGAGCGGATGCGGCTCAGCCGACTGAGCGAAGCGCCTCGGCGGGGCTCAGCCGGGCTGCGCGCCATCCGCCGAACGCGCCGGCGACGAGGCCGCCCGCGATGGCCAGGCCGACGGCCGCCAGCACGATGCCGATCGACACGGGCGCGCTGAGCACGATGTCGGTGGTCGTCTCGGCCGCGGTCGAGAGCGCACCGGGCATACCGCCGCCCATGCCGCCGGGGCCGGCCGTCGTGTCGGCCGCGGATGCGGTCGAGATGGTCGGCGAGATGAGGTTGATCGCGGCCACACCGGCAAGCCCGATGACGAGACCGCCGATTCCGCCGATCAGTCCCTGCACCATCGATTCTCCGGCCACCTGGCCGACGACGCGGCCGTTCGACCAGCCGATCGCCTTCAGGGTGCCGAACTCACGGGTACGGCGAGAGACGCCCGAGATGGTGAAGAGCACCGCCAGGGCCACGGCGACGGCGAGGACCAGGATCGACAGCCAGGTGCCGAGGCTCGAGATCAGCGAGGACGCGCTCGACAGCGAACCCGAGACGGTGGCGGCGAGGTCGGACTGCGAGCTGACCGTCGCATCCGGAAGCTCTTCCTGCACGGCGCTCTGGACGCTCGAGATGGCGTCGGCGGATTCCGCCTGCACGTAGACCGTCGACACGACGTCGCCGACGCCCGCGATGCTCTGCGCGACGCTCAGCGGGATGTAGACGTTCGCCGCCGTGTCGGCCTCGCTCGAGGTGGACGCGACGATTCCGACGATCTGCATCTGCGTTCCGCCGACATCGATCGTGCCGTCGATCGCGAGATCGTTGCTGGCGGCGTAGGTCGCGTCGATCACGGCGACATTCGCGCTCTCGTCGTCGGTGTCCAGCAGACGCCCCTCGGTCAGTTCGACCGACGACAGCGGGCCGACCTCGGTGTCGCCCGGTTCGATTCCGAGCACCGTGAACGAATCGACGTCGAAGGAGCCACCGCCGAAGCCGCCCCCGCCTCCGCCGCTCGGCGGCGCCTGGCCGTCCGTGCCGCCCTCGGCGGTACTGTCATCGGTGCCGGTCGGCGCCTCCGGCAGCTCGCCGTTGAAGGTCGTGTTCGTGAGGCTGAGCGCGCCGGAAGCCCCCGCGACGCCGTCGGTGCTGGCGACCGTGTCGACGCTGGAGGCGTCGAGCGTCGAGCGCATCGGGGCGGTCATCAGCCGCGACTGACTGAGCGAGGTCGTGCCGTCGTCGCTCGTCTCACCGCCGTCCTGGCCGAACTCGAATCGGCCGCCCGCGGAGCCGCTGCCGGGCTCGGCCTGCGCTCCCGTCACGGTCAGGTCGGTGCCGACGCCGTACACGGACTGCAACGCCTGCGTCTGCGCATCGCGCACTCCGGCGGCCAGCGAATTCACGATGATGACCAGGGCGATGGCGATCGCCAACCCCGCGGCCACGATGATGGTCTGCTTCTTGCGGCCGGCGAGTTCCCGGCGTAGATAGGTGGCGTACATTCAGGTCTCCTCTCGGGGCGGGACTGCCCACACCGAGACCGTAGGAATTGCGCTCATGCGTACCGACTGCGCCGCATATGCGGAATCTATGCACCCGCATCCGCATTCCTCTCGGCGCCCTCTTCCCGAGCTCACAGCCAGCCCATAAGCTGCACCATAGGAACCCCATAGAAACCCGCGCACAATCAAAGGCATGACCACGATCGCTCCCGCCACCGCTCTGCACCGCGCCGATGGAACTCCCCCTCGGCTGCTCGTCGTCGACGACGAGCAGATGCTCACCGATCTGCTCTCGATGGCGCTGCGGATGGAAGGCTGGGACGTCAAGACGGCCGCATCCGGTCTCCAGGCGCTCCAGGTGGCACGCGAGTTCGACCCGGATGCCATGGTGCTCGACATCATGATGCCCGACCTCGACGGCATGGCCGTGCTGCAGCGCCTGCGCCAGTCGGGCAACGACGTGCCGGTCCTCTTCCTCACCGCGAAGGATGCGGTCTCCGATCGCGTCGCCGGACTCACCGCCGGAGGCGACGACTACGTCACCAAGCCCTTCAGCCTCGAAGAGGTCGTGGCGCGTCTGCGTGGTCTGATGCGCCGCGCGGGCACGGCCCAGGCGAGCGATTCCGAGCCCATCCTGCGCGTCGGCGACCTGAGTCTCAACGAAGACAGCCACGAGGTCGAACGCGCCGGTGTCGAGATCGAGCTGACCGCGACCGAGTTCGAGCTGCTGCGCTACCTCATGCGCAACCAGCGCCGGGTCGTGTCCAAGGCGCAGATCCTCGATCGGGTCTGGAACTACGACTTCGGCGGCCGGTCCAGCGTCGTCGAGCTCTACATCTCGTACCTCCGCAAGAAGATCGACCAGGGCCGCGATCCCCTCATCCACACCGTCCGTGGCGTCGGATACATGATCAAAGCGGCCTTGTGAGCGCGGATTCCGCGCCCGACGGGAACCACCCGAACGACCTCGATGACCGCGCCGACGGGGGCGCGACGCGACGCTTCCGACGGATGACGCTGCAGGCGCGACTGATGATCGCCGTGATCGGGATGGTCGCGATCATCCTGGGCGCCGTGGCCCTCGGCACCGGAACGATCCTGACGTCGATCCTGCAGGCGAACCTCGACACTCAGGTGCAGGATGCGGCGGATCTTCGCGGCTATCCGACCGATACGGCCGCCGACATCCTGAACAAGGGTCGGCAGGTGCCCGGCACGCTTCTCATCTACGGTTCGTCGCTCAGCGGAATCTCCGGAGCGTACGTCGACACCGACTCGGTCGAGGTGCTCACGTCCGACCAGATCAGCGGACTGCTGAGCGCCGTCGACCCGACGACCGACCGGCAGACGGTCACTGTGGACGGCCTCGGCGAGTATCGCGTCCACAAGCAGATGGGCACGGGCGGTTCGTTCGTCCTGCTCGGGTTGCCGACATCCGAGGTCACCGCGACCCTCGGGCAGATCCTGCTCACGGTCGGGCTCGTGACGACGGGCGGCCTCGTGCTGCTCGGGGTCGTGCTCGCCATCATCATCCGGCGCAGCCTCCGCCCGCTCCGGGCCGTCGCGACGACCGCCGAACGCGTCGCCGCCCAGCCGCTCGCCGAGGGCGAGGTGACGATCGCCGAGCGCGTGCCCGCATCCGAATCCGACGAACGCACCGAGATCGGACGCGTCGGCGCGGCGCTGAACACCCTGCTCGACCACGTGGGCGCATCGCTCGACGCGCGTCAGCGCAACGAGGAACGGATGCGGCGCTTCGTCGCCGACGCCAGCCACGAGCTGCGCACACCGCTCGCATCGATCCGCGGGTACTCGGAGCTGTCGCTGCGCGACCCCTCGCTGAGCGAGAACTCCGCATCCGCCCTCGAACGCATCCAGGCGCAGTCGCTTCGGATGACCGCGCTCGTCGAGGATCTGCTGCTCCTCGCGCGGCTCGAGGAGGGACAGGAGCTCGTGCACGGGGCGGTCGATCTCTCCCGCGTCGTGATCGAGGCCGTCGGAGACGCGCAGGCCGCCGGACGCGACCACGTGTGGGAGATCGATCTCGGCGAGGAGCCCGTGATCCTGGCGGGCGACGAGTCCCGACTCACCCAGGTGATCGCGAACCTGCTCGCCAACGCGCGCACCCACACGCCGGCGGGCACACGGGTGACCGTCGGGCTCGCGCAGGAAGGCTCCGAGGCAGTGCTGCGCGTGCACGACGACGGACCCGGCGTCGACCCGGCCGTGGCCGACGAGCTGTTCGAGCGCTTCTCGCGCGCCGACCGGTCGCGCGCGCGGAAGACCGGCGGCACCGGCCTCGGGCTCTCGATCGTCCGCGCCATCGTCGAAGCGCACCGCGGCGAGATCACGGTCGACTCGGCGCCCGGCGACACGACGTTCACCGTGCGGCTGCCCGCGAAACCGGCCGATCCCGCTCCCGCCGCCTGACCCCGGCACCCCGCCGGTCGCAGGCCGGGGCGGCACCGGAGATTTGCCCGGGACACACCGCATCCGCGTGCCCCGGCGAAGGGCTAGCGTGGAACTCGTGACCAGTCCCATCGATGCCACCGCCACCCCCGCCTGGGCCGAGCTCGACAGCTTCCGCACCGGCTTCACCCCGAACCTCCGCGAGTGGTTCGCCAGCGACCCCGGTCGTGTCGACCGGTTCAGCCTCCCGCTCGGCGACCTGCACGTCGACCTGTCGAAGAACCTCGTCACCGACGAGATCGTCGCCGCCCTGCTGCGCCTCGCCGAGCAGACGGGCGTCGCCGAGCGCTACGCCGAGATGCTGCAGGGCGCGCACCTGAACACGAGTGAAGACCGAGCCGTGCTGCACACCGCGCTCCGCCGTCCGCCCGGTGCCGAGCCCGCACTAGAGGTCGACGGCCAGGCGATCGACACCGACGTGCAAAACGTGCTGACCGCCCTCTCCGCCTTCGCGGACCGCGTGCGCTCGGGCGAGTGGACCGGCATCACCGGCCGCAAGGTCACCCACGTCGTCAACATCGGAATCGGCGGCTCCGACCTCGGACCGGTCATGGTCTACGAGGCGTTGAAGCCGTACGCGGATGCGGGCATCCAGGCCCGGTTCGTCTCGAACATCGACCCGACCGACATCGCGCAGAAGACCGCCGACCTCGACCCCGAGACGACGTTGTTCATCGTCGCGTCCAAGACCTTCACGACGCTCGAGACGCTCACCAACGCGCGCCTCGCCCGCGACTGGCTGTGGCGCGGGCTCTCCGCATCCGGGGCCATCACCGACGACGACACCGCGCGGACGGGTGCGGTCGCGCACCACTTCGTGGCCGTATCGACGGCGCTCGACAAGGTCGCGGCCTTCGGCATCGACCCGACGAACGCGTTCGGCTTCTGGGACTGGGTCGGCGGACGCTACTCGGTGGACTCGGCGATCGGCCTGTCGCTCGCCGTGGCACTCGGCCCCGACGTGTTCCGCGAGCTTCTCGCCGGGTTCCACACGGTCGATGAGCACGTACGGACGACACCGTTGGCGCAGAACGTGCCGGTGCTGATGGGCCTTCTGAACGTCTGGTACGGCAACTTCCTCGGCGCGCAGTCGCACGCCGTGCTGCCCTACGCGCAGCAGCTCAGCCGCTTCCCCGCGTACCTGCAGCAGCTGACGATGGAGTCCAACGGCAAGTCCGTGCGCTGGGACGGCACCCCCGTCACCACCGACACGGGCGAGGTCTTCTGGGGCGAACCGGGCACGAACGGACAGCACGCGTTCTACCAGCTGATCCACCAGGGCACGCGCCTCATCCCGGCCGACTTCATCGCGTTCGCGAACCCCGCCTATCCCCTCGCCGACGGCGAGCGGGATGTGCACGGGCTGTTCCTGGCGAACTTCCTCGCGCAGACGAAGGCACTCGCCTTCGGCAAGACCGCCGCAGAGGTGGAGGCGGAGGGCACCTCGGGCCCGCTCGTCGCGGCCCGCACGTTCGCCGGCAATCGTCCGACGACGTCGATCTTCGCTCCGGCGCTGACGCCCGTCGTGCTCGGGCAGCTGATCGCGCTGTACGAGCACATCACGTTCACGCAGGGCGCGATCTGGGGCATCAACTCCTTCGACCAGTGGGGCGTGGAGCTCGGCAAGCAGCTCGCGCTGCAGATCGCTCCGGCGATCGAGGGCGACGACGACGCCCTCGCCGCGCAGGATGCCTCGACCCGCGCACTGCTCGAGTACTACCGCGCGCACCGCGCCTGACCGCATCCGCTCGCCCAGGCGGCCCGCCCGCCTGCGCGGAGCGCGCCCGCCTGCGCTGGGCGCACCAACCGCGAGACGGGATCTTCGCGCCGAGACAGTGGGGTTTACCCACGGCTTCGGCGCGAAGATCCCGTCTCGCGGGCTTTCGGGGCGCGCGCGGGTCAGTAGCCGCTGAAGGCGTCGGTCGTGATGCCGCGGGCCTTCTGCAGCGCCGGCGTCAGATCGGCGATCAGCGCGGGCGGGCCCGAGATGTAGGCGTGCCGGTTCTCGAGATCGGGAACGACACGGGCCAAGGCGGCCGCGTCGAGACGTTCCGGCCCACCCCACACCCAGCCGGCCGGCAGAGCCGTGGGCTCGTCGCGGGTGAACACCACGACGGGAACGCCGGATGCGGCGATGTCGTCACGGAACACGATCTGCGAGGAATCCGTGGCCACGTACACCAGCACGATGTCTCGGCGGTCGCCGGTCGCCGCCAGGTGCCGCAGGTGCGACACGAACGGGGTGACACCGATTCCGGCCGCGACCAGCAGCAGCGGACGAGCACTGTCGCGCGGCAGAGCGAAATCTCCCCACACTCCCGTCACCGCCAACGTGCTACCCGGCCCGACCTCGGCCAGCGCACGCTTGTACGTGCTCTGCGCGCCGACGCCGTCCCGATAGGCGACGCGAACGGTCGGCAGGTCCTCGGGCGCCGACACGATGCTGAACGGTCGGCGGGTTCCCTTGGCATCGGCGCGGCGGTGGGGCACATCGAGCTCGAGGTACTGCCCGGCCTGGAACGCGAGCGGGCGAGCCGTGCGGAACGTGAGCTCCCGCACGGTCGGCGACGGCGACGTCCGCTCCACCAGCGTCAGCCGAACGGCCGCGCGAAGGCAGAACAGGAAGGCGACAAGGTTCCCGATCAGCAGCGCCCGCTCCTGGCCGAGCGTCATGTACCCGATCGCGATCGGCCAGCCGGCGAGCACACCGACCACCGTCGCCACGACGAGCTGCTGGCTGCGGCGTGGCGGCAGCGTGAGCGGCTCGGACAGCATGAACGCGCCGAGGAAGAGGAACGGGGATGCGGTGAGGATCTGACCGATCACGGTGGGGGCATCGAACTCGAGCCCGCTCTGACCGAACTGCACCACGACCCGGATGATGTTCACGACGATCGCCACGAGCAGGAAGAGCCCCACCACGCGAAGCTTCTCGGTGCGCCACAGCACCGCGATACCGAGGAGCAGCACCGGGCCGAAGAGGACGGGCGAACCGACCCACCACGCCGAGCCGCCGATTCCCGAATCGAGCGGCAGGAGCGCGGAGATGACGGTCACCACGGTCGCCCCGACCGCGGCGGGGTTGAAGATGTGCCGACCACGCCAGACCAGCAGGTATTTGGAGACGGATGCGGCCACCGCCGCGATCGCAATGCCGACGAGGCCGATCGGCTCGAGCGTCGGGCGCAGCACGAACAGCAGGATCGCCGCGGTGATGAGCGAGGACTCCGCGCGGAGCGGGAGGCGCAGCAGGCGCTGCATCCCGGTGTCGGCGAGCACCGACACGACGGCCAGCACGGCAGCGGTCACGAGAAGCTCGGCCGGGGTCGGAACGACGAGCCCGAACAGCGACAGCGCGAGCGCGATCACCGCGAGCAGCACGAGGGCGAGCTGCACGAAGCGGTACATCGAGAGCCGCCCCAGCAGGGCGGTCACGCGCTGCCGGGCAGCGGTGAGCGAGGCGATCATACGAACAGCTCCATTTCTGTGTCGGGCGCCCACTCCACGCGCCCGTCGGTCGTCATCCGTACCCAATCCACGCCCCACCGGGCGGCCAGTTCCGGGCCGCCGTCGAAGAAGAGCGCGGTCGCGGCGGCATCCGCGTACATCGCGTCATCCGCCAGTACCCACGTGGCAGCGACCCGCCGCACCGGCATTCCGGTGCGGGCATCGAGCACGTGGTGCAGTCCTTCTCCCCACGCGCGCCGGTTCACGGCAGACGCGCAGAGCGCCGCATCCGTCACCGTCGCGACACCGATCGCCCGGCTCGCGTCGTAGGGGTGTTCGAGGCCGACGCGCGTCGGCCCGCCGCGCACCGCGAGGTCGCCGCTGGCATCCACCAGCACCGTCCCCGCGACGCGCGGCGCGAGAATGCCGAGCACGAGATCGACGAGTCGGCCCTTTCCGAGGGCGCCCACATCGATCGTGGCGCCCGCACGAAGGCGAAGTTCGTCATCCCAGGTGAGCAGCGCAGGCCAATCGCCCGGCGCCGCCTGCGCGCCGCGGTCGACGAAGGAGTACCCCGCGTCGTAGCCGCGGCGCGCGAGGCTGTCGCCGACGAGCGGGTTCACCGCTCCCCCGGTGGCGTCCGAGAGCTCCCGGTACACCTCGAGCATCGCGGCCGCATCCGGGGGCGACGGCACCGCCGCGACCGAGCCGGTGGCGGAGGCGGCGGATGCGGTCAGCCCCGACACGAGCGAGTCCGCGCGGAACCGCGACCACGTCTCGTCGAAGACCTCGATCTTCCCCGCCACCTCGCGGCGGAGCAGATCGTCGATCGGCTCGTCGGTCACGATGTCCCAGCGGGTGCCGATCGCGTCGAACCGCCAGGAGTCGGCCATCAGGCCGCTGCTTCGCTCTTGATCTCTTCGACGGCCTGGTTGAATCCGCCGCTGGTGAGCGACGAGCCGGCGACGCGGCTGACCGAGATCTCGTCGATGCTCTTGCCGACCACCTCGTCCGAGATGCCGCCGATGAACTGCGACTGGTACTGCTGCGACTCGCGCGCCTGCGGGTCACCCGTCACCTCGACGGCGGTGATGACGTCGTCGGCGAGGGTCAGCGTGACGCTGATGTTCTCCACCGACTCGGGGGTCTGGTACGAGCCCTCGGCCGTGTAGGTGCCGTCGGCGTACGTGGAACCGGTGGACGCCTCAGCCGACGTGTCAGTGCCGGCATCCGCCGAGCTGGAGGACGAGCTGGTCGTCGGAGTGGTCGCGGTGTCTTCGGCGGTCGAAGACGGCGTGGTTGCGCACCCGGCGAGGGCGAGCATGCCCGCCACACCCGCGAGTGCGGCGGCGGAACGGATGGGGCGGGGTACGGCGTTCGTGCGGATCATGACGGTCCTCCTGGATGCGTGCCTCGCGACGACGCCCGGTCGCCCGGGTGCGTCTTTCGCGCTGTCAGTGCCGACGCGGTGCGCCGACACCTTCGATCCTTGAGGGCGACTCTATGAGAACCCTAGGAGTGGCCGCCGAAACCGCCTTACGCGGCGCCGTCGAACATGCTCGTGACCGAACCGTCCTCGAACACCTCTCGAATGGCGCGGGCGAGCAGCGGGGCGATCGGCAGCACCGTGAGCGCCGGGAAGCGCTTCTCCTCGGGCAGCGGGATCGTGTCGGTGACGACGACCTCGTCGATCGAGGGGTCCTGGAGACGAGTGACCGCCGGGTCGCTGAACACCGCGTGCGTCGCGGCGACAATGACGCGCTCGGCGCCGCTCGCCTTCAGCGCCTGCGCGGCCTTCACGATCGTGCCGCCGGTGTCGATCATGTCGTCGACCAGAAGGCAGACGCGACCTTCGACCCGACCGACGATCTCGTTGACCGTCACCTGGTTGGCGACGTTCGGATCGCGGCGCTTGTGGATGATCGCCAGCGGAGCACCGAGGCTGTCCGACCAGGTGTCGGCCACGCGCACGCGACCCGTGTCCGGGGAGACGACGGTCAGCTTCGCGCGGTCGTCGGCGCTCAGGGTGCGCTCGAAGTACTCCAGCAGCACGGGCTTGGCGAACAGGTGGTCGACCGGGCCGTCGAAGAAGCCCTGGATCTGCGCCGCGTGCAGATCGACGCTCATGACGCGATCGGCGCCCGCCGTGCGCAGCAGATCGGCCACGAGCCGGGCGCTGATCGGCTCCCGCCCGCGCCCCTTCTTGTCCTGGCGCGAATAGGGGTAGTACGGAGCGACGACGGTGATGCGCTTCGCGGACGCGCGCTTGGCCGCATCCAGCATGATGAGCGTTTCCATCAGCCACTCGTTCACCGGCGGCCCGAAGGACTGCAGGAGGAACATGTCGCATCCGCGGATCGAGACCTCGAAACGGGTCAGGATCTCGCCGGACGCGAACGTGCGGTACTCGGTGGGCACACCTTCGGTGCCGAGCGCGCTCGCGACGTCGGTCGCCAGCTCCGGGTGCGAACGGCCGGAGGCGATGACCAGCCGCTTCTTGGTCTTTGCGACGAGTCCCGGGGCGATGCCGCGTTCGCGATCGAGATCAACCGTCTTGTCTTTGCGTGCCATCGCTCGTTTCCTGTGCCGATCGTGCGCGCGCCGCCGCATCCGCTGCGGCCGTGCCCGGTCTGTTGTTCTCGACCCATCCCTCGACATTGCGCTGAGGGGCGACGCTGAGAGCCAAAGCTCCTGCCGGCACATCCTTGCGGATGACGGCACCGGCACCCGTTTTCGCGCCGGCTCCGATTCTAACGGGCGCGACGAAGACGTTGTGCGAGCCGCTGTGCACTTCGTCGCCGATCTCGGTGCGATGCTTCGCGATGTCGTCGTAATTCGCCGTGATCGCGCCGGCTCCGAGGTTGACGCCGCGCCCGATGGTGGTGTCGCCGATGTACGACAGGTGCGGCACCTTGCTGCCCTCGCCGATCGTGGAGTTCTTCACCTCGACGAACGTTCCGGCCTTCGCGTCGTCGGCGAGGATCGCGCCGGCACGCAGGTACGCGAACGGGCCGACGTTCGCCCGGGCGCCGATGACCGCGAGTGTCGCGTCGCTGCGGCGGACGACCGCATCCGCGCCCACCTCGCAGTCCGTGAGACTCGTGTCGGGTCCGATCGTGGCGCCCGCGGCGATGGTCGTGGCCCCGAGGATCTGCGTGTTCGGAAGCACCGTCACGTCCGGCTCGAAGGTCGCGTCGACGTCGATCCACGTCGTCGCGGGGTCCAGGATGCTGACGCCCGCGCGCTGCCACCGCCGCACAGTGCGCGCGTTCAACAGCCGCGCGGCCTCGGAGAGCTGCACCCGGTCGTTGACGCCGAGAGCGGCGGCCGGGTCGGGCGCGATCCCGACGGCGATCCGCTCCCCCGCGCGGCGCGCGATCCCGACCACGTCGGTGAGGTACTTCTCACCCTGCGCGTTCGCCTGCCCGACCTCCGGAAGGTGCCGGCGCAGCGCATCGGTCGTGAAGACGTAGACGCCCGCGTTGATCTCGTCGACCGCGGCCTCGTGATCGGTGGCGTCCTTCTGCTCGACGATGCGCTCCACATCGCCCGCCGCGTCGCGGAGCACCCGCCCGTAGCCGGCCGGTTCAGCCAGCACGGCGCTCAACAGAGTCACGGATGCGGACCGGTCGCGGTGGGTCGCGATGAGCGCCTCGAGGGTCACCGGCTCGAGCAGCGGCACGTCACCGCTCAGCACGAGCACGTCGCCGGCGAAATCGCCGAGACCGTCGAGACCGAGCTCCACCGCGCGTCCGGTGCCGGGCACGTCGTCCTGATCGACGACGACGGCATCGGGCAGAAGGTCGGCCACCGCGCGGGCGACCTGCTCGCGCTCGTGCCGGACGACGACGACGATCCGCACCGGTGAGAGGGCAGCGGCCGTGTCGAGCACGTGCCCGACCAGGGGCCGGCCGGCGAGCGGATGCAGCACCTTCGGCAATCGCGACCGCATCCGGGTTCCCTGGCCTGCGGCGAGCACGATGACGGCGAGCGGTGCGGTCTGCGTCTCTGACATGCTCCGCCGCCAGGATTCGAACCTAGACCTAACAGCTCCAAAGGCTGTCGTGCTGCCATTACACCACGGCGGATCACCGCGCTTTCGGGCACGGCCGTCCTCCAGTCTGCCATCTCGCCCGCGCTCTCACCCCGCGCGCCGATCGGGACTCGCCCCCGGCGCCGGCACGTTCGATAATGGGCAGATGGCACACGAGTCCGATGAGGTCGACCGAATCGTCGGATCGTGGGTGACGCAGCGCCCCGACCTGGACTTCTCGCCGCTCGAAGTACTCTCCCGCGTCGACCGGCTGTCACGCCACCTCGACCGCGCACGACGCGACGCGTTCCGCCGCAGCGACCTCGAGCCGTGGGAATGGGACGTGCTCTCGGCGCTCCGCCGGTCCGGAGAGCCGTTCCAGCTCAGCCCCAAGCAACTCCTGCAGCAGACGCTCGTCTCCAGCGGCACGATGACGAACCGCATCGACCGTCTCGTCGGCCGGCGCCTGGTCCGCCGCGAGGCCGACCCCGGCGATGGGCGCAGCATCCTCGTCATCCTCACCGACGACGGCCGCACGCGCGTCGACGCCGCCATCACGCGTCTGGTCGACGCCGAGGCGATCCTGCTGCAACGCATCTCGCGCGGAGACCGCGACCGTCTCGCGGGGCTCCTTCGCAAGCTCTCGCTGGGATTCGACGCATGAGTGAGGGGACGCCCGAGAGCGTGGCCGGCAGCGACGGGACCGAGCCGGGACGCAGCGCACTCGAGCGATTCTTCGATGTGCGCTTCCGATCCGCCACCGCGATCTACGGTCTGATCGTCTTCACCTCGTTCATCACGATCTCCTCCGACGACATCGAAGAAGACGGCACGCCGATCTCGGCGGGCGGGATGCTGCTCGACGCGATACCGGCGCTCGCGATCTTCTACGCGGCGCACGTCTTCGCGCACACGCTCACCGATCACGGCGAGCGTGGCTTCGGAGTCGCGTTCCGCCGTGCCCTGCATCATTCGTCCGGAATGCTCTACGCCGCGCTGCCGACCATCGTCGTGCTCGTGATCGGTTCGTTCACGGGCCTGACGGGACTCGACGCGTACAACTGGTCGGCGTGGGTCGCTGTCGTGGTGCTCGGCGTGCTCGGCTACGCGGCGTACAGCCGGCGCCGAAGCTCGGTCATCGTCCGGATCCTCGGCGCCGTCGGCACCGCGTTCCTCGGCTTCACCCTGATCATCCTCGAGTACGCGCTGCACTGACTCCGGCCCGGCGGCGCGACCTCCCCGCACGCTCCGGCGGCCTCCGAGCGCGCGCTGGCAACCTCTGTCGCGCGCTACAACTCCTCCAGAACGCGGCATCCGGGGCGTCCCGGCCTGCCGAGGCACGACTTTGGAGGAGTTAGCGCGCGACGGGCGTCTGCACCGAGGTCGCGCTGCGCTGACTCCGGCCGGGCGGCGCGACCTCCCGCACCCTCCCGCTACCTCCGTCGCGCGCTGCAACTCCTCCAGAACGCGGCATCCGGGGCGTCCCGGCCTGCCGAAGCACGGTTTTGGAGGAGTTAGCGCGCGGCGGGCGTGCGCACCGACGTCGCGCTGCGCTGACTCCGGCCGGGCGGCGCGACCTCCGAGCGCGCTCCCGCGAGCCCCGCGACCTCCCGCGAGCTCCAGCGACCTCCGTCGCGCGCTACAACTCCTCCAGAACGCGGCTTCCGGGGCGTCCCGGCCTGCCGAAGCGCGTTTCTGGAGGAGTTAGCGCGCGGCGGGGCGCGCACCGCCTCAGTCGGCGGTCTCGCTGAGCTCGAGCCAGCGCTCTTCGAGCTCGGAGTTCTCGCGCTCGAGCGCGCTGATCTCCGCCATCTCCGCCGCGAGACCCGCGTAATCGGACTGGTCGTGGTCGGCGAGCGCCGCCCGCCGCTTCGCGATCTGCTGGTCGAGCTTGCCGAGCCGGCGTTCGATGGCCGAGACCTCTTTCTGCACCGCGCGGAGATCGGCGCCGGATAGCGCCTTCGCTCCGGATGCGGGAGCAGCCACCCGCTCCGACCCTCGCGGCACGTCGCGGCGCAGCCGCAGGTACTCCTCCACCCCGCCGGGGAGGTGCCGCAGACGCCCGCCGAGGATGGCGTACTGCTGATCCGTCACCCGCTCCAGGAAATACCGGTCGTGTGAGACGACGATCAACGTGCCCGCCCAGGAGTCGAGCAGGTCTTCGATCGCGGCGAGCATGTCGGTATCGAGGTCGTTGGTGGGCTCGTCGAGGATGAGCACGTTGGGCTGATCGAGCAGGATCAGCAGCAGCTGCAAGCGGCGCTTCTGCCCGCCCGACAGGTCTTTCACGGGCGTCGAGAGCTGGGCCGAAGCGAACCCCATCCGTTCCAGCAGCTGCCCCGGGGTGAGCTCCTGGGCCTTGGAGCCGGCACCGATCGTGTAGCTCGTGCGCAGGTTCGAGATGACGACACGCACCGGGCTCTTCATGTGCTCGTCGAGCTCGTCCATGCGCTGCGACAGGGTCGCGACCTTCACGGTCTTGCCGCGCTTGACGCGGCCGACGGTCGGCTGCACCGCACCTGAGACGAGCCCGAGCAGCGTCGACTTGCCGGCGCCGTTCACCCCGAGGATGCCCGTGCGCTCGCCCGGAGCGATCCGCCACTCGACGTCGCGGAGAATCTCGCGCCCGTCGTAGGAAACTCCCGCGTCCAGGAGGTCGACGACGTCCTTGCCGAGGCGCGTGACCGCGAGCGACTGCAGCGATACCCGGTCACGGATCTCGGGCACATCGGCGATGAGCTCGTTGGCCGCGTCGATGCGGAACTTCGGCTTCGTCGAACGCGCGGGGGCGCCGCGGCGCAGCCACGCGAGCTCCTTGCGGGCGAGGTTCTGCCGGCGCGCCTCGATCGCGGCCGACTGCCGGTCCCGCTCCACGCGCTGCAGGATGTACGCCGCGTACCCGCCGTCGAAGGGCTCGACGATGCGGTCGTGCACCTCCCAGGTGACCGTGCACACCTCATCGAGGAACCACCGGTCGTGGGTGACGACGAGCAGACCACCGGAGCTGGCCGACCAGCGGCGCTTCAGATGCTCGGCGAGCCACGCGATGCCCTCGACGTCGAGGTGGTTCGTCGGCTCGTCGAGAGCGACCACGTCCCAGTCGCCCGCGAGCAGCTGCGCAAGCGCGACGCGCCGACGCTGCCCGCCGGAGAGCGTGCCGAGTGTCGCGTTCCAGTCGAGGTCGCCGACGAGGCCGGACAGGATGTCCCGGATGCGGGCCTCCCCCGCCCACTCGTGTTCGGGGGCGTCGCCGACGATCGCGTGACCGACGGTTTCGTCATCGTCGAGCGTGTCGGCCTGGTCGAGCACGCCGACGGTCACGCCGCCGCGTCGGGTCACCCGGCCGCTGTCGGGTTCACGCCGGCCGGCCAGCATGGCCAGCAGACTGGATTTTCCGTCGCCGTTTCGTCCGACGATGCCGATCCGGTCGCCCTCGTTCACACCGAGTGAGACGGAGTCGAAGACGACGCGGGTGGGGTATTCGAGCTGAAGGGCCTCTGCCCCGAGAAGATGCGCCATGTTCCTTCCAGGGTAGGCGCTGCGCACGCGCCCGCGCCCCACCCGCATCACAACGGCCCCCGGCACCGGAGTGCCGAGGGCCGCGCAGTGACGCGAACGTCAGCTCAGGTTGTTCTCCGCGAGCCAGTCCGCGGCGATGTCGGCGGCCGACTTCTCGTCGACGGTCGACTGCACGTTGAGGGCGACGAGGCCCTCGGGGGTCAGCGCGGCGCTGACCTTGTTGATCACGTCGGCGACCTGATCCGCGACCGCGGAGCTGACGACCGGCACGACGTTGGACGCGAGGAACAGGCCCTCCGGGTCTTCGAGCACGACGAGGTCGTCGGTCTGGATACGGGGATCGGCCGTGTATACGTTGGCGACGTTGACCGTGCCCGCGACCAGATCCTCGACCGTGGTGTCACCGGTCGGCGAGAACGCGACGTCGACGCCGTAGGTCGACGACAGGCCGGTCGGGCCGTACGGGCGCTCGGCCAGCTCGGCCGGACCGCCGAGGGTCAACGGCACGTCGACGTTCGCGAGGTCGGCGATCGTCTTCAGGTTGTACTGCTCGGCGAAGGCCGCCGTGACCGTGTACGAGTCCTGGTCGCTGGCCGTCGACTGGTCGAGCACCTCGAGTCCCTCGGGGAGGGCGGCGGGCAGGGCCGCGTAGACCTCGTCGGAGGTGCGGGCCTCGGTCTCGGCGTCGAAGAACTGCAGCAGGTTGCCGGAGTACTCCGGGAACAGGCTGACCTCGCCGCTTTCGAGCAGGGGGATGTACGCATCCCGCTGGCCGATGTTGAACTGGCGCTCGACCGTGACGCCGGCACCCTCGAGGGCCTGCGCGTAGATCTCGGCGATGATCTCGTTGGAGTAGTAGGCCTGCGAGCCGACGACGATGGTGGAGTCGGACCCCGTCGTGGCATCCGACCCTCCCTCGTCCAGCGGGTTGCTCGACGAGCAGCCCGCGAGCGCGAGTGCGGCGATCGCGACGCCGGCGAAACCGACGAGGCCCTTCCTGGTGCGTGCTGTGAACATGATTCCTCTTTCTCGGTGGGAGTGCGTGGCCGGTCGACCGGGTGGGTCAGGCCGGAACGTTCGGGGAGGCGGCGACAGCTCTGCGGCGCCGCGCGGAACGGGAGGAGCCCGACGCGGAGACGGATGCGGTGGCCCGTACGCCCTTCGGGACAGCGGCGTGCTGCAGAAGGGCGAACGCCCCGTCGAGGATCAGCGCGAGCGCGGCGACGAGGATGGCCCCGCCGATGATGACCTCGAGCTGGCGCAGGGCGAGTCCGGTGATGATGTACTGCCCGAGGCCCCCGAGGCCGATGTAGGCCGCGATCGTCACGGTCGCGACGACCTGCAGGGTCGCGGCGCGAATGCCGCCGATCAGCAGCGGCAACCCGAGCGGCACTTCGATGCGCCAGAGGATCTGCCACTCCGTCATGCCCATGGCGCGGCCGGCGTCGATCACGCGTCGGTCGATCGCCTCGAAACCGGTGTACGCCCCCGCGAGCAGCGAAGGAACGGCCAGAACAACGAACGTGAGCACCGCCGCCTCCGGCTTGTGCAGCACCCCGAGCAGCAGCGTCAGCAGGATGAGTAGACCGAACGACGGGATCGCTCGCGCCGCGCCCGAGACCGCGATCGCGAACTCCCGTCCGCGGCCGGTGTGCCCGATGTACCAGCCGAGCGGGACGGCGATCACCGCCGCTACCGCCACCGACACCGCGGTGTAGCCGAGCTGCTGGGCGGTGGCGACCGGGATCGACGTCATGGACGCGCTTCCGGCACCCCCGGAGAAGATCCACGCGATCGCGTCGCCGATGAGGTTCATGCGCTCGCCCCCGCGGCCACGATCGGGGCGCGCCGTGCGCGCGGCACCGCGGCGCGGCGGGTCCACGGCATCAGCACGCGTCCGAGGACGACGAGCAGGCGATCGACGAGGAGCGCGAGAAGCACCACGACGACGACGCCCGCGAGCACCTCCGGGATGATGCGGCGCTGCAGACCGTTGGTGAACAGGTACCCGAGATTCGAGATGCCGACCAGGATGCCGACCGTCGCCAGCGAGATCGTGCTCGCGGCGGTGACGCGGAGCCCGGCGAGGATGACGGGCCCGGCGAGCGGGAAGTCGACGGCCCAGAAACGACGGAACGATCCGTACCCCATTGCCGTCGAGGCCTGCCGCACACCGGGATCGACCGAGTCGAGGCCGTCGGCGACCGATCGCACGAGGATCGCCACCGCGTAGATCGTCAGCGCGACGACGAGATTCGTCTCCGCGATGATCGAGTACCACCCGGTGAGGCTCGGCAGCAGGATCAGCAACGCGAGCGACGGGATCGTGTACAGGAGCCCCGTGATCGTAACGATTCCGCTGCGCACCAGGCGGTAGCGCCAGGCGACCCAGCCGAGCGGGATCGCGACGACGAATCCGATGATCAGCGCCACGATGCTCTGACGCAGGTGCACGAGTGCCAACTCCCCGATCAGGGAGAGATTGTTCACCACCCAGTTCACGGCGTGGACTCACCCACGATCAGGCCCTGCGTGCGCCCCTCGGCATCCACGACGACCGTGCGGTCGCCCGTGCGACGCAGATGGAGGGCGCGCTTGCCCTTGTCGGCGCCGATGAACGCCGAGACGAAATCGTCTGCCGGGTTCTCGGTGATCTCGCTCGGGCTGCCGACCTGGAGCTTCTGCGCTCCCGCGGCGAGGATCACGACCTGGTCGCCGAGGAGGAACGCCTCGTCGATGTCGTGCGTGACGAAGACGACCGTCTTATCGAGCTCGCGCTGCAGCCGGATGAGTTCCTCTTGCAGCTCCGCCCGCACGATCGGGTCGACCGCCCCGAAGGGCTCGTCCATCAGCAGAATGTTCGGGTCGGCGGCGAGTCCCCGCGCGACGCCCACGCGCTGCTGCTGACCGCCCGAGAGCTGGCTCGGGTAGCGGTCGGCCATCGCCTGGTCGAGGCCGACGACCTCCATCAGCTCGAGCGCCCGCCGCCGCGCGTCGCGCCGGCTCGTTCCGGTGAGGACGGGGACGGTCGCGATGTTCTCGGCGACCGTGAAGTGCGGCAGCAGGCCCGCGTTCTGCATGACGTACCCGATGCGGCGCCGCAGCTCCACGGCCGAACCGTCGAGCACGTTCTCGCCGTCGATCTCGATGACGCCCGCGGTCGGCTCGACCATCCGGTTGATCATGCGGAGCAGGGTCGTCTTGCCGCACCCCGAGGACCCGACGAAGACCGTCGTCTTGCGCGAGGGGATGACGAGGTCGAACCCCTGCACGGCGCGTGTGCCATCGGGGAACTCTTTGCTGACGCCGCGGAACTCGATCATGCGTGGCTCCGCCCGACGGTCAGGCCGACACCTCGACGCGCGGGTCGAACGCGACGTAACCGGAGAAGTCCGACCCCACGCGCTCGATCGCGGTGGGGAGCGGATGCGGGTACGACCACGCCAGATCAGCGTGCTGCTCGCCATCCGTCACGACGTGGAAGTACTGCGCGTCGCCCTTCCACGGACAGCGGTACGGCGTCGGGCTCTCGCTGAGCGCTCCCGCGGCGATGGACGCCGGCGGGAAGTACCAGTTGCCCTCGATGCGAACGAGGTCCTCGTCTGCCGCCTCCGCCAATACCGCGTCGCCCAAACGTGCCTTCATGGTTGCCTCCCGGCCCCATCCGTGCCGCGGATCCGCAGCGTGTCACACGCTACCGGCGCCCACCGACACGAGGGCCGAGGATTGCGCTCCGTGACGGCGTATGGCAGGCCGAGGTCAGTACCAGTAGCTCAGGCGGGCGGGAACGTCCCAGCGGAACGTGCGATCGAGCGCGACCGCGTCGGCGGTGCGGATGCGGCCGGCCGCAGCCAGCGTCACCGCCGACACCTGTCCGAGCACCAGCGCGGAGAGCTCGGCGACGCCGAGCTGCACCCGCACCGATCCTTCGGCGCCGGCGTCGCCCGCCTGCACCGTTCCGGCACCATCCGCATCGACGTCGAGGGTGTATTCGCCGGTGGTGAAGCCGAACGGGTCGTCGACATCGAGCACGAAGCGACCCGGCGCGGCGTACCGGCGAGCGCCGAGCACCGCAGGCACATCGAGCACACGCAGGTAGTGGTGGTCGAACGTGGTGACGGTCGCCGCGCGCCGGTCGGAGATCATCCAGAGGAGCGGCTCGTCGATCGACAGCTCGCTGGCCCGCACCGTCGCGATCAGGTCGAGCTCAACGAAGTACCGCCAGAGGGCCGCGTACGCGTCATCGCCGTCGGCGAGCAGCGAGTGCAGGGTGACCGACGACTTCGTGTAGTCCTGGTCGTTCTCGGTGACCGTGTACAGCGCAAGGCCGCGGACGACCCCCGCGACGTCGGCGTACTGGATCGCCCGCAGCTGGCCGGGCTTCTCCGCATCCGGGCGCGTGCCCGCGAAACGGTCCCAGTGCCCCCCGGGCATCTCGAACTCACCGGGACGCACCGCGCGGATGCGGTCGAACACCTCCGGGGCCTGCGCGCGCCACCGGTCGCGCGAGATGAAGTCGATGCGCCCGTCGGGCACGGGACCTGCCCAGGACGTGCGCTTCACGTCGAGCTCGAGCGATGCCACCGACGCGGCCGGGGCGAACCCGTACCGGCCGTAGATCGTCGATTCGGTCACGGTCAGCGACGCGATCGGCAGGCCGCTCTCGACGGCGACGCGCAACTCGCCCTCCATCATGGCGCGGGCGAGTCCCCGCCGACGGTGGGTCGGCGACACCGTCACGCCGCTGATCCCGCACGAGGGCAGCTGCCCGCCGGGCACCGAGAGGACGCCGACCCACGACGCGAACGTCGCGACGGGCTCGTCGGGCTCGGGCGCGCTGTCATCGAGCACCGCGATCAGCCGGCGGTATCGGAGCAGGTCGAAGCCCGTGTCGCGCTGCACCTCGGTGCGCTCGCCCTCGAGGAAGCCCCGGGTCACGGAGCGCTGCCAGGCGGCGAACTCGGCGAGGTCGTCGTTGCGGAGACGGGTGAGACGGAGTCCCCGCCGGGCGACACGGGCGGCGGATGCGGGATCCGCCGGCATGTCGTGGTGGGCGTTGACGAACGTGTCGTCCATGGGTCATCCCTTCGTGGAAGCGGGTGGTGTGCGGCGGGATCAGTCCACGATGCGCGCGCCGGGCACGGGACCGTGCACGTGACGGGCGACGTGACCGCTGGCGCTCAGCACGACCTGCAGGTCGATGGCGGACTCCGCGTCGGCGGCGAGGAACGCGACGGTGGGGCCGGACCCCGAGACGAGACCGGCGAGCGCGCCCGCGCCCTCCCCCTCTTCGAGGACCGGCACGAGATCGGGCCGAAGGTGCAGCGCGGGGGCCTGGAGGTCGTTGCGCGCGCAGGCCGCGAGCATCGCCGCGTCGCCCGCACGGATCGCGTGCAGCACATCGCGGTCGACGACCGGAGTGTGCGCGGCGGGCCCGATGTCGACGGCGTGACGCTCGCGATGCTCGTCGAGCGCCCGGTACACGGCCGGAGTCGAGAGACCGTGCGGGTTCGTCACGATGACCCAGTCGAAGCGTCCGCGCGCGAGCGCCGGGCTCAGCTCATCGCCACGCCCGGTTCCGACGGCGGTGCCGCCCATGAGCGCGAACGGCACATCGGCGCCGAGGCGCGCGGCCAGGGCGTGGAGCTCTGCGGGCGGAAGACCCGCACCCCAGAGCGCATCGCAGGCGAGCAGCGCGGCCGCCGCATCCGCCGACCCGCCGCCCATTCCGCCGGCGACCGGCACGCCCTTGCGGATCTCCAGGTGCACGCCGCCGCGGTGGCCGATCTCTGCGGCCAGCAGCCGAGCCGCTCGCACCGCGAGGTTGCGGTCATCGAGCGGCACGCCCGCGACGTCGACGGCGCCCGTGACCGAGACGGTGATCTCGTCGCTCTCGCTCGCCCAGACATCTTCGAAGGCAGAAACGGCCTGATAGGCCGACGCGACCTCGTGGTAACCGTCGGGCTGCAGCTCGCCGACCTCGAGGAAGACGTTGATCTTCCCGGGGGCGCGCACGTGCACGCGCCGGGCCGACCGAGAAGTGCTCACCCCAGCAGCCTAACCAGCCCCGGCCCGCACGCCGGGTCCCGGATGCATCGGGCCCCGGTAACCCCGCCGTAACGCACGTGACCTACGCTGACGAGATGGTCTCGTTGTCCGCGCTCCCCACCGACCCGCACCCGTGGTCGTCGCTTCTGTCCCGTGAAGACGTCGTTCTCGATCACGGCGTTCTGCATGTGCGGCACGAAGATCTGTCGCCGGAAGAGGCCCGCATCGCCGATCTGCTGCGCATCGCGGAGGCGCTCGACGAGGTGGGCGTCGCCCACATCCTGATCCGGCACGGACGACGTCAGCCCGCGCTGGCCGTCGATACGGCCGACCGTGAGCGCGCGTGGGCGGCGATCGTCGCGCTCTGCGACACCGAGCCGTTCTACGCCAAGCCCAAGGGTCTGACCGCGATTCCGGTTCCGGATCTCGCCGCCGAGCGCCGCGGACCGTCGTCGATGCGCGTGTTCCGGCCGCGGATCACCTCGGGCGGGCTGCGCTACGGCGCCGGTAGCGGCGTGCGGCTCGAGTTCTGGCGGATGGGCGCGGAGACGATCGAAGCCCCGCACGCCAACGCGCTGACCCGACGGGTCATGCCGACCGCCGACATCGAGTTCGCCGAGATCTCGCGCTACGGGCGTGGATGGCGAACGATCTTGGGCATGTTCGACGCGCACCCGGCGGAGTTCACGCAGGACATCGACATGGTCTTCTCGTGGGTGGACGGCTCGTCCAGCGAGTTCCAGCGGCAGCGCGCCGCGCAGATGGAAGGGTACGTCGTCGGCGAGGGCGACGAGGGCGCCGCCCGATACCGTCACGTCGACGAGCTGCGGTACGCGCTGCGGAGCGTGCACATGTACGCACCGTGGGTGCGGCGGATCTTCATCGCCACGGACTCCCCGCGGCCCGCCTGGCTCGCGGACGACCCACGGGTCACCGTCGTTCCCAGCGAGCAGTTCTTCGCGGACACCTCGGTGCTCCCGATCCACAACTCGCACGCGGTCGAAGCGCAGCTGCACCGCATCGACGGGCTCGCCGAGCACTTCCTGTACTCGAACGACGACATGTTCTTCGGTCGCCCGGTCGAGCCGGAGCTCTTCTTCTCCCCCGCCGGGATCAGCCGCTTCGTGGAGTGCGACATCCGCATCGGCACGGGCGCGCCCGCCCCGCACCGGAGCGGCCACGACAACGCCCTGCGCGTCAACCGCGCTCTCCTGCACGAGCGCTTCGACCGCACGATCACGCACGACCTCGAGCACTGCGCGACGCCGCTGCGGCGAAGCGTCATGAGCGAGCTCGAGCAGACCTTCCCCGACGACTTCGCGCGCACGGCCGCATCCCGGTTCCGTTCCGCGACCGACGTCTCGGTGACGAACAGCCTGTACCACTACTACGCGATGTTCACGGGGCGTGCGGTCGCGACGACCGCGCCCCGGACGCGCTACTTCCAGACGACTCTCGCCGACTCGCTGCGCCGGATGGAGCGGCTCTCCGAGCGCTCCGACGTCGACATGTTCTGCCTGAACGACGGCGGATCGGGCGTCGAAGTACCGGAAGAGGTGCGTGTGCGCGTGGTCACCGAACTTCTGGAGCGGATGTTCCCCGTCCGCGCACCCTGGGAGGTGCCGGCGGTCAGCGCAGGATCGGCACAGGGGCCGTCGGAGGCATCCGTCGGGCGCTGACGTCCTGCTCGATCCCGGCCTCGTGCAGGCGCCGGAGGGCTTCGCTCGGGTCGATGTACTCGAGCGGGCGCGGCGCCTCGACCGAGACGACCGAGTGCACGACGGTGTCGGCGAAGACGTGCACGAGGTTGTAGGACTGCGAGCCGTCCTGCGGGCGCGTGCCGCCGACCGGAACCGTCAGGTCCTGGGCGTAGCAGGTGGATGACGCGACCGACACCGGGATGCCGGCGAAAGTCGCGAACGTCGAGTAGTGCAGGTGCCCGGCGATGATCGCGCGCACATCGGTGCCGCGAAGCACCGCCGCGAGCGAGCGCTGGTCGCGCAGCTCCACGCTGGCGGCGAGCGGCAGAACGCTCGGCACGGGCGGGTGGTGGAGGGCCAGGATCGTGCCGAGGGGCGCGGGCGAGGCCAGCACGCCGGAGAGCCATTCGAGCTGCTCGGGGCGCAGCTCGCCGTGGTGGTGCCCGGGCACGGAGGTGTCGAGGGTGATCAGGCGGAGGCCGTCGAGCTCGTCGACCCGATCGATCGGCGTGCCCTCGGCCGGGGCGTCGAGCAGGCGTTCGCGGAACGCACCGCGGTCGTCGTGGTTGCCCATGACCCAGAACACGGGGGCACCCAGGCGTGCAGCGAAGGGTTCGACGAGCTCACGGAGCGCCGTGTACGCGTCGGCCTCGCCGAGGTCGACGAGGTCTCCGGTGAAGACGATTCCGTCGGGGGTGACCCCGCTCGCTTCGATGCCGTCGAGAGCGCGCTGCAGGCGGCGCTCTCCGTCCACCCGATCGAACAACAGAGGTCCCGGTGCACGCAGGTGCGTGTCACTCAGATGCAACAGGACTCGTTCGGCCGCGGGATGCTCCCCGGTTCGCATGAGCGTGCTCCTCGCCCACGGACCGCAGATCGGGCCGTGTCGTGAGGAAAATGCTACCGAACGGAGCCTCGCAGGCCTGGGAATGGACGATGAACGTCCGAAGAATCTCCGGGAGCGCGCTCGCGTCAGAGCGCGAGGGCGATGCGATGGAAATCGTCGACCGTGAGCTGCTCGCCGCGTTCGGTCGGGTCGATGCCGGCAGCCTCCAGGACGACGGATGCGGCCGCCGCCGAACCGCCGAGCTCGCTCGAGAGCGCCTGCCGGAGCATCTTCCGGCGCTGCTGGAACGCCGCGTCGATCAGGCGGAACGTGCGCACCCGCTCCTCGTCGTCCGCGCGGAGCTGGTCGTCGCGCACGAATCCGACGAGCACGCTGTCGACGTTCGGAACCGGCCAGAACACCTGTCGCGACACGGTGCCCGCCAGCCGCCAGGTGCCGTACCAGGCGGCCTTGACGCTCGGGGCACCGTAGATCTTCGACCCGGGAGGCGCCGCCATCCGCTCTCCGACCTCCGCCTGCACCATGACGACGCCGCGCTGCAGATACGGGAACGACTCGAGGAAGTGCAGCAGCACCGGCACCGACACGTTGTACGGCAGGTTCGCCACCAGCACGGTCGGTTCGCCCGGAAGGTCCCGGATGCGGAGGGCATCGGCGTCGACGACGCGCAGCATCCCGTCCCGCACGCCGTGCGCGCGCGCTGTCGCCGGCAGCCGCTCCGCGAGGCGGTGGTCGATCTCGACCGCGAGCACGCTCGCGCCGGTCTCGAGGATCGCCAGCGTGAGCGAGCCGAGGCCCGGGCCCACCTCGACGACGTGCTCGCCCGCGGTGACGCGGGCGACCTGCACGATCTTGCGCACCGTGTTGGCGTCGACGACGAAGTTCTGACCCAGCTTCTTCGTCGGGGTGACGTCGAGCTCAGCGGCGAGCGCGCGGATCTCAGCCGCGCCGAGCAGGTGCACGGTCATTCCTCAACTCTAACCAGCCGCGGTGTCAATCACCCCGCCGTCGCTCCGGGGAGGTCTATCGTTTCCTGAGTGAACAGCAGCGAGACCCTTCCTCCCGGCACGTTTTCGATGAAAGCCCCTACGGGAGACGCGCCACGGCGCTGTCGATCGCCGCAGCCGTCGGCGGATTCCTGTTCGGCTTCGACTCGTCCGTCATCAACGGTGCGGTCGCATCGATCGAGTCCGAGTACACCAAGGACGCCCTCCTGACCGGCTTCGTCGTCGCGGTCGCGCTCCTCGGTTGCGCACTCGGCGCGATCATCGCCGGCGCCCTGTCGGACCGGTGGGGGCGGCTGCGGGTCATGCTGCTCGGATCGGCCATGTTCCTGATCAGCTCGATCGGATCCGCCCTGACGTTCAGCGTCCCCGACCTGATCGTCTGGCGCGTGCTCGGCGGCATCGGTATCGGCATCGCCTCGGTCGTGGCCCCCGCGTACATCGCCGAGATCGCCCCGCGCCAGGTGCGCGGCGGTCTCGCGTCGCTCCAGCAGCTCGCGATCACCCTCGGTATCTTCACGGCGCTTCTCAGCAACGCCGTCCTCGCGGGTGTCGCCGGCAGCGCCGACAACGTGCTGTGGTGGGGCCTCGACGCGTGGCGCTGGATGTTCCTCATCGGCGTCATCCCGGCCGCGGTCTACGGCATCCTCTCGTTCACCATGCCGGAGTCACCGCGGTACCTGCTCGCGAAGGGCCGGAACGACGAGGCGCGCGCGATCTTCCAGCGCCTCGTGCCCGCCGCCGACCTCGACAAGACCATGAACGAGCTGATCAGCGGAATCGAAGACGATCGCAAGAACCGAAGCGCATCGCTGCGCGGCAAAGCCCTCGGCCTTCAGCCCATCGTCTGGATCGGCATCATCCTGTCGGTGTTCCAGCAGTTCGTCGGCATCAACGTGATCTTCTACTACTCCACGACGCTCTGGCGGGCGGTCGGTTTCGATGAGAGCAACTCGCTGCTGATCAGCGTGTTCACCTCGGTGACCAACGTGCTGGTCACCCTGATCGCGATCTTCCTCGTCGACCGCATCGGCCGCAAGCCGATCCTGTTGGTCGGTTCGCTGCTGATGACCGTCTCGCTCGGCACCATGGCGCTGGCGTTCGCCTTCGCGCAAACGGTGGACGGCGAAGTCACCCTGCCCGGCGCCTGGGCACCGATCGCCCTGGTCGCCGCGAACCTCTTCGTCGTCGGTTTCGGCGCCTCGTGGGGCCCGCTCGTGTGGGTGCTCCTCGGCGAGATCTTCCCGAGCCGCATCCGCGGCAAGGCGCTCGGCGTCGCCGCCGGTGCCCAGTGGATCGCCAACTTCCTGGTCTCGTGGACGTTCCCGCAGCTGTCGGAGTGGTCACTCCCCCTCACGTACGGCATGTACGCGTTGTTCGCCGCGCTCTCGTTCGTGTTCGTGCTCTGGAAGATTCCGGAGACGAAGGGCATGGCGCTCGAGCAGACCGAGACGCTCTTCGTCCGGAAGCAGAAGCAGACCACTAAGTAAGACGATCCGGCCCGGGGTGCGGTGACCGCCCGCCCCGGGCTTCGTCGTTCCCGGGGTCAGTCGAACGAGCCGTAGACGGCAAGCGTGTTCGCGGCGATCTGGGCGCAGAGTTCGTCGAGACCGATGCCGAGCTCTGCGGCCATGAACCGCACCGTCACCGGCACGAGGTAGGGCGCGTTCGGGCGTCCGCGGTAGGGCGTCGGCGTGAGGAACGGTGCATCCGTCTCGACCAGGATCCGATCCAGCGGCGTCACCGCGAGCGCGTCGCGGAGGTTCTGCGCGTTCTTGAAGGTCACGTTTCCGGCGTACGAGAGCCAGTACCCGCGGTCCGTCGCGATCCGGGCCATCTCGGCGTCGCCGGAGAAGCAGTGGAAGACCGTGCGCTCCGGAGCGCCGACCCGCATCAGCGTCTCGAGCACCTCGTCGTGGGCGTCACGGTCGTGGATCTGCATGGCGATGTCGTGCTTTTTCGCGAGGGCGATGTGCGCCTCGAAGCTCTCGTACTGGGCGGGCACTCCGTCGGCATCCGTCCGGAAGAAGTCGAGGCCCGTCTCGCCGATCGCCCGCACCCGGGGCTGGGCCGCGAGGTCGTCCATCGCCGCGATTGCCTCGTCGAGCCGACCCGCGGCCGCGTACAGCGGCGCCTCGTTCGGGTGGATGGCGACGGCGGCGAGCACGCGGGGGTGGGATGCCGCGGCCCACGCCGACCAGCGGCTGGAGTCGATGTCCCCGCCGGCCTGAACGACACCCCGGACGCCGACGGCGAGCGCACGCTCGAGCTGCTCGTCGAGGCTCAGCGCATCGTCGCCATCCTGGATCTCGAGGTGGCAGTGGTTGTCGTAGACGGGTACCGCGAGCTGCTCGGGAGGGTCGGGATAGCTGACATCCCGCGTGCCCTTCTCGCGCTGCCGAACGTACTGGCTCGGATCGGTTCCGCTCACCGGATCAGGGGTTCTCGATGCGCGGGAACAGTGGCTCGAGCCCGTTCACCGAGGTGCCCGGGCGAAGAGTCCCCCACTCGCCGGCTCGGCGGAGCTGCTGGTCCTGCAACCGGCCCAGGCTCTCGGCCGCGCCGAGCGCCACCCAGAGCTTCTCGGTGGCGACGGGCATGACCGGGGAGAGCAGCACGGCGAGCGCGCGGAGGCCCTCCGCCGCGGTGTACAGCACGGTCCCCAGCCGCGACCGCTCTGCGGGATCCTTCGCGAGCGCCCACGGCTCGTTCTCGGTGATGTACCCGTTCAGCGCGTCGACGATCGTCCAGATCGCGGCGATGGCCTCGTCGATGCGGAATCGTTCGATCGCCGCATCCGCCGCCGATGCCGCGTCCGCGACGATGCGCTGCACCGCGAGGTCGGCCTCGGTGTACTCGCCGGCGGGCGGCACGATCGACTCGAAGTAGCGGCCGACCATCGCGATCGTCCGCGACGCGAGGTTTCCGAACCCGTTCGCGAGTTCGGCCTGATACCGCGCCGCCAGGTCTTCCCAGGAGAACGACCCGTCCTGGCCGAAGGCGATCGCCGACAGGAAGTAGAACCGGTACGCGTCGGAGCCGAACACGTCGGTGATCTCGGACGGTGCGATACCGGTGAGCTTCGACTTGGACATCTTCTCGCCGCCGACGAGCAGCCAGCCGTGGGCGAAGACGCCCCGGGGCACCTCGAGGCCCGCCGCCATCAGCATCGCCGGCCAGATCACGGCGTGGAAGCGGAGGATGTCTTTGCCGACGACGTGGTACGCCGGCCACCGGCGCGCGAACTGCTCCTCGTCGTCGCCGTAGCCGATCGCCGTGGCATAGTTCAGCAGCGCATCGACCCACACGTAGATCACGTGCGACGGGTCCCACGGCACCTGGATGCCCCAGTCGAACGCGGACCGCGAGATCGACAGGTCCTTCAGGCCCGATCGCACGAACGAGACGACCTCGTTGCGGGCGGACTCGGGGCGGATGAAGTCGGGCTGGTCCTTGTAGAGCGCGAGCAGCGGCTCGGTGAACTCGCTGAGCTTGAAGAAGTAGTTCTTTTCCTGCAGCAGTTCGAGCGGCTTCGAGTGGATGGCACACACCTTGAGGCCCTCGAACGCGCCCGTGCCGTCGAGAATCTCAGACTCGGGCTTGAACTCCTCGCAGCCGACGCAGTACAGCGCCTCGTACTCGCCCGCGTAGATGTACCCGCGGTCGTAGATGGCCTGCACGAAGCGCTTCACGCGCTCCTCGTGGCGTTCCTGGGTCGTCCGGATGAAGTCGTCGTTGGCGACGTCGAGGGTGCGAAGGAGCGGGAACCAGGCCTCGCTCACGAGCTTGTCGACCCATTCCTGGGGCGTCACGCCGTTCGCCGCGGCCGCCCGCAGCATCTTCTGCCCGTGCTCGTCGGTGCCGGTCAGCATCCAGGTGTCGTCGCCGCCCTGGCGGTGCCAACGCGCGAGCGTGTCGACGGCGACCGTCGTGTACCCGTGACCGATGTGCGGAACATCGCTCGGGTAGTAGATCGGCGTCGTGATGTAGAAGGAATCCCCGGTGCTCACTCGACGATTCTAGGCGGGGCGGATGCGGCAGGCCGCCCGTGTGACTCAGGCGCTCTCGCGGACGATGAGCTCCGTCGGGAAGGTGACGGTGCGCGGGGCGCCGCCGGCGATCACCTCGAGCAGGAGCGTCACCATCTCGGCGCTCAGGTGCTCCCACGGCTGGCGCATCGTGGTGAGCGGCGGATCGTGCGACGCCGCGAGACCCGAGTCGTCGAACCCGGCCACCGCGATGTCTTCGGGCACCCGCAGCCCGGCTTTGCGGAGAGTGGCCACCGCGCCCGCGGCCATCATGTCGGATGCGGCGAACACGGCGTCGATGTCGGTCGTCCGCTCGAGCAGCTCGGCCATGGCCCGCGCCCCCGACTCGCGGCTGTAGTCGCCGCGCGCCACCAGCAGCGGGTCGAAATCGGCGCCCATCTCCTCGCGATAGCCGACCAGGCGGAAGCGTCCGCCGGGGGTGTCGTCGGGGCCGGTGATGGTCGCGACCCGCCGGTGGCCCTGCGCGCGGAGGTACCGCGTGATCTCGCGCGCCGAGCCCTCCTCGTCCACCGACACGGCGGCGAAGTCGCCCTGGTGCCCGAGGGGCAGACCGCACGACACGGTCGGCACCCCGGCCTCGAGGAGTGCGTCGAGGAGTGGTTCGGACTCGTGCGAGGAGATCAACAGAACCCCGTCGACGTGACCGGCGCTCACGAAGTGGGTGACGTTCGCCCGCTCCGCCGCCGTACCGGCAACCAGGAGCACGAGCGTCATCGAGCGCTGCGCGAGCGCCTCGGCGGCGCCGCGCAGGAGCAGCGAGAAGGTGGGGTCAGCGAACAGGAGGTGCTGGGGCTCGGTAAGCAGGAAGGCGAGCGACCCGGCGCGGCCGGTCGCGAGGCTTCGGGCGTGGTGGTTGGCGGTATACCCGGTGCGGCGGATCGCATCCTCCACCGCGGTTCGGGCGTCCGGAGACACCCAGTGCCCGCCGTTGATCACGCGCGACACGGTTCCGCGGGAGACGCCGGCGGCCGCCGCGACATCTCGGATCGTCGGCCGCCGCCGGACAGCCGTCGTCTCTTCCACGCGAGGACTCTATCGCCCAGCGGGATCCGTGCCGGGTATTTCGGGAAACCCGTCTGTGACCGGTCACAGTTCGGTAACGAACCGGTCACGGGGTTGCCGTCGCCACGCATCCCGACCGAGACTGTGACCGGTCCCAGTCTTACCCGGACGGCGACCTCACACCCCGACCCAATGGAGCGTCATGACGGCGACACCCCGATGGCCCGAGCTCGATGCGATCGCGTACGGCGGCGATTACAACCCCGAGCAGTGGCCGCGTGAGACGTGGCGCGAAGACGTCACCCTGATGCGCGAAGCCGGGGTCAACCTGGTCAGCATCGGCATCTTCTCCTGGGCTCTGATCGAGACGTCTGAGGGGGTCTTCGACTTCTCTTGGCTCGACGAGATCATCGATCTGCTGCACGAGAACGGCATCCGCGTCGACCTCGGCACCCCGACGGCGTCGCCGCCCGCATGGTTCTTCGCCCGCTACCCGGACGCCCGCGTGATCAGCCGCGACGGCACCGTGATGGGCTTCGGCTCGCGCGGCATGGCGTCTCCCTCCTCGCCCGCCTACCAGCACGCGTCGGTGCGCATCGCCACCGAGCTCGCCCAGCGCTACGGCGGGCATCCCGCGATCGTGCTGTGGCACGTCCACAACGAATACGGCGTACCGGTCGGCGAGGACTACTCCCCGAACGCCGTGGCCGCCTGGCGGGAATGGCTGCGCGCGCGCTACGGCACGCTGGACGCCCTGAACTCCGCCTGGGGCACGGCCTTCTGGGGCCAGCACTACGGCGAATGGGAGCACGTCGGCGCCCCCGCCGCCGCACCGTCGGTCGTGAACCCCGCGCAGCGACTCGACTTCGCGCGCTTCACCGACCACCAGCTGCGGGCGTGCTTCATCGCCGAGCGCGACGCGATCCGCGCCCACGCGACCCAGCCGATCACCACGAACTTCATGGCGAACCAGAGCCTCACGACCGACCTGTGGGCGTGGGCGCGCGAGGTGGATGTCGTCTCCGATGACCACTACCTGTGGGCGCCCGACCCCGAGGGCGAGATCGGACTCGCGATCGCGGCCGACCTGACGCGTTCGGTCGGCGGCGGCAAGCCGTGGATCCTCATGGAGCACTCCACCTCCGCCGTCAACTGGCAGCCGCAGAACGTCGCGAAGCGTCCCGGCGAAATGGCCCGCAACTCCCTCGCCCACCTCGGCCGCGGCGCCGACGCCATCCTGTTCTTCCAGTGGCGCGCCTCCCGCTCGGGTGCCGAGAAGTTCCACTCGACGATGCTTCCGCACGCCGGCACGGACTCCCGCGTCTTCCGCGAGGTCGTGTCGCTCGGCGCCGACCTCGGAAAGCTCGCCGAGGTGCGCGGTTCGCAGGTGCGGGCGGATGTCGCCGTGCTCTGGGACTTCGAGTCGTTCTGGGCGCAGGATCTCGAGTGGCGCCCCTCCGATCTGCTCACCCACGCCGAGCGCGTGCGCGCCTACTACGAACGCCTGTGGCGCGACGGCATCACCGTCGACTTCGCCCTGCCCGGTCATGACCTGTCGGGCTACCGGCTGGTCGTCGTGCCCGCTCAGTACCTGCTGACCCGCGCCGACGCCGACAACCTCACGCGCTACGTCGAGGGCGGCGGAACGCTCGTCGTCTCCTTCTTCTCGGGCATCGTCGACGAGCACGACGCCGTGCACGAGGGCGGCTACCTCGCCCCCCTGCAGCAGGCGCTGGGCGTGCGCGTGGAGGAGTTCCTTCCGCTCCGCGAGGGCGCGACCGCCGGGATCGACTGGAGCGGCGAGCGCCTGGCGATCGACGTCTGGGCCGAGGACGTCGCAGTCGTCGGCGCCGAGGTCCGCGCGACCTACCTCGACGGCCCGGCCGCGGGCGGCGCGGCCGTCACCCGCCACCGTCACGGCGCGGGCACCGGCTGGTACATCAGCACGCGACCGGATGCGGCCGGCCTCGCTGCGATCTTCCGCGACGTGTACGCGGATGCGGGTCTCGCCCCCGCCGACCTGCCCGCGGGCCTCGAGGTCATCCGCCGCCACGGTGCGGATGCGGACTTCGTCGTCGCCGTGAACCACGCCGAGACTCCCGCGACCTTCCCGATCGACGGGACCGACCTTCTCAGCGGCCACGCGGCCGAGGGCGAGTTCACTGTCCGCGCGGGCGGCGTCGCCGTCATCCGCACCTCTCCCACCTCACGGAGCGGCCGCTGACCGCATCCGCTCACCCCTCCCTCGGCGCCCGACCAACCGGTCGACGCCCACCCACCGGTCGTAACGGCGCGACGTCACAGACACGGCGCACCCCGGCCACAGCGTTCTGAAAGGAACATGTCCATGCGCAAGATCATCGGTATCGGCGTCGCGGCCGCGGCGTCCGCCCTCCTCCTCGCCGGGTGCTCCGGCGGGGCCTCCTCGGACGAGGAGACGGCGGCCTCGTCCGCCGAGCTCGTCATCTGGACCGACGCGGAGCGCGAGGAAGCCATCTCCGCGGCCGCCACCGCCTTCGAAGAGGAGACGGGTGCGACGGTCACCCTCGTGCAGAAGAACTTCGAGGACCTCCGCAACGACTTCATCTCGCAGGTGCCGACCGGCGAGGGCCCCGACATCACGGTCGGCTCGCACGACTGGCTCGGCGCTCTCGTCGCGGCCGGCGTCGTCGACACGATCGACCTCGGCGACAAGTCCAGCGAGTTCGAGCCCGTCGCCCTCGAGGCGATGACCTACGACGGTCAGCTGTACGCGCTCCCCTATTCACTGGAAACCGTCGCACTCGTGCAGAACGTCGACCTGGTCGGCGCCGAAGCCCCCGCGACGTGGGACGAGATGATCCAGAAGGGCATCGCTGCCGGCACCGAGCGCCCCTTCGTCATCAACACCGCCGGCGAGACCGGCGACGGCTACACGATGTACGGCTTCCAGACGTCGTTCGGCGCTCCGGTGTTCGTCCAGGACGCCTCCGGTTCGTACACGAGCGAGGTCGGGATGAAGGGTGCGCAGGGCGAAGCGTTCGCCCAGTGGCTGCACGCGAACGGCTCGGCGGGTACCGGCTACCTCTCGACCACGATCGACTACGACATCAACAACGAGCTGTTCGCGTCGGGTAAGGCCCCGTACACGATCCAGGGTCCGTGGGCCATCAGCTCCTTCCCCGACGTCAACGTCGCCGTGAACCCGATCCCGTCGGCGGGTGGCGAACCGGCCGCTCCGTTCGTGGGCGTGCAGGGCTTCTACCTCAGCTCGCAGAGCAAGAACGCACTGCTCGCGCAGGAGTTCCTGGTCAACTACCTCGGAACCGAAGATGCCCAGCGTGCGCTCTACGAGGCCGATCCACGCATCCCGGCGTGGACCACGCTCGGCGAGGAAGTCGCATCCGACCCGATCATCGCCGGATTCCGTGCGTCGTCGCAGAACGGCGTCCCGATGCCGTCGATCCCCGAGATGGGATCGGTCTGGGACTTCTGGAACTCCGCGGAGGCCCAGATCATCAACGGCGCCGACCCGGCGACGACGTGGAACCAGATGACCACGGACCTCGAGGGAACCCTCGCCGGTTGAGCGCACGGCGGGGCGGGCACCACGCCCGCCCCGCCCGCTCGACCCCCATCCCCCGACGGGAGAAGACATGACGGTGCAACAGGTCATCGAGCAGGACACCCCACCGACCGATCCGCGGCGCGAGTCGCACGCACGCGCCTGGCGCGCGCACGGTGTCGGATTCGTCGTCAAGGTGATCCTGATGGGCGTGGTGAACGCGCTCGGGATCATGGCGATCATCTCCGCCCTCAGCGTGCAGTCGTGGCTGCTCGTCGGGGTGACGACGATCCTTCTGATCGCCGCCGACATCGTCTACTTCACCCGTCGCGCACTGCCCCTGAAATATCTCATGCCGGGGCTCGTGTTCCTGCTGGTGTTCCAGGTGTTCGTTTTCGGCTACACGGCGTACATCGCCTTCACGAACTACGGCACCGGTCACGCCGGTTCCGTCGAGCAGGCCGTCGATGCCGCCCTCGTCCAGGGCGAGCGCCGCGTCGAAGGCTCGGCCACCTACCCCCTGACGGTCGTCGAGCGGTTCGGCGAGTACGGCTTCGCGATCAACGACGGCGGCGACGTGCGAGTAGGCACCGAGACGCAGCCGTTGCAGGATGCCGGGTCCGCCTCCGGCGCCGAGGCTCCCGCATCCGTCGACGGCTGGACCGTCGTGCCGCGCGCGCAACTGCTCACCGACCAGGAAGTGCAGGCCGCGATCGAGGCGTTGCGCGTTCCCGTCTCGGATGACCCGAACGACGGCTCCATCCGCACGCGGGACGGCTCCTCGGGTCTCGTCTACACCCCCACGATGCTGTGGGATGCAGACGCCCGCACCATCACCGACACCGTGAGCGGCACGGTCTACACCGCCGACGACACGACCGGCAGCTTCGTCGCAGCAGACGGCACGCGTCTGCCGGCGGGCTGGTACGTGAACGTCGGGTTCGACAACTTCCTGCGCGTGTTCACGGATGCCTCTCTCGCCGGTCCCCTGCTGTCGGTCACCGTCTGGACCTTCGCGTTCGCGATCGGCTCGGTCGTGATCAGCTTCGGAATCGGGCTCGTCTTCGCCATCGTCTTCAACGATCCGCGCGTGCGGGCCCGGAAGTACCTGCGGACGCTCATCATCCTCCCGTACGCGTTCCCCGCGTTCATGTCGGCGCTGCTGTTCCGCGGCATGTTCAACGCGGAGTTCGGCGTCATCAACGACCTGTTCTTCTTCGGCAGCCAGATCAACTGGCTCGGCGATCCGTGGCTCGCGAAAGCGGCCGTCCTCTGGATCAACGTGTGGCTCAGCTTCCCGTACTGGTTCCTGGTGTGCACGGGAGCCCTGCAGGCCCTCCCGAAGGACACCCTCGAGGCGGCCGAGATCGACGGCGCCGGTAAGTGGCGGCAGTTCCGGGCGATCATCCTGCCGCTCCTGCTCGTCTCCACCGCCCCGCTCGCGATCTCGTCGTTCGCGTTCAGCTTCAACAACTTCACCGTCATCTACATGTTCAACGCGGGTGGTCCCCCGATCCCGGGGGCGCCGTACAGCCTCGGCTCGACCGACATCCTGATCTCCGCGATCTACCGCGTCTCGGGGGTCGCGGGCGGCGCCGCCGACTACGGCCTCGCCAGCGCACTGTCGATCATCGTGTTCATCGTCGTCGGCATCATCTCCGCCATCGCCTTCCGCCAGACCCGCAAGCTCGAGGAGTACCAGTGATGTCTACGACACGCACTCCCGCCCGCCGCCGCCGTTGGTGGCTCGAAGTCGGCTGGAAGTACTTCTTCGCCGCCATCGTCATCTTCTACGCGGTGTTCCCGCTGGTGTACGTTCTGTCGGCCGCACTCAACCCCCGCGGCACGCTGTCGGGTTCCACCGCGCTGTTCAGTTCGTTCGACCTCGCGAACTTCGCCGCGCTCGGTCAGACCAGCTACTGGACCTGGGTCGGCAACACCCTCCTGATCGGCGGCATCTCCGCCGTCGGCGCCGTGATCATGGGCGCGGCGGCCGCCTACGCCTTCTCGCGCTTCCGCTTCCGCGGACGCCGGGTGAGCCTCACCACGCTGCTGATCGTGCAGATGTTCCCGCAGGCGCTTGCGTTCGTCGCGATCTTCCTGATGCTGCTCGCGATCGGCGAGGTCGTTCCCGCGCTCGGCATCAACTCGAAGCTCACCCTGATCTGCGTCTACCTCGGTGGCGCACTGGGGGCGAACACCTTCCTGATGTACGGGTTCTTCAACACGATCCCGATCGAGATCGACGAGTCCGCGAAGATCGACGGCGCCTCGCACGCGCAGATCTTCTGGCGCCTGATCATGCCGCTCGTGATGCCGATCCTCGCGGTCGTCGCCCTCCTCGCCTTCATCTCGGCGTTCGGCGACTACATCCTCGCGAAGATCGTGCTGACCTCCGAAGACAACTGGACGCTCGCCGTCGGCATGTACCAGTGGGTGTCGAATCAGCTGGCCTCGCGGTGGGGGCTCTTCGCCGCCGGAGCGGTCATCGCCGCCATCCCGGTGCTCGCGCTCTTCCTCTCCCTCCAGCGCTTCATCGTCGGCGGGCTCACCCAGGGCTCCGTCAAGGGCTGACACCACCCCACCCGTCCGGAAAGGACACCATGCAACGCCGCATATCCCGTTCCCCGCGCCGAGCCGTCGCCGCGCTGACCGCCCTCGCGGTCGGCGCGCTGACGCTCGCGGCCGCGCCGCCCGCATCCGCCGCTCCCGACGACCCGGTGCCCGCGGGCATCACCGTGCCGCGCGTGGAGGGCCTGTCCTCCGACTTCATCACGGGCGTGGACGTGTCGTCGGTGCTCTCGCTCGAGGCATCCGGTGTCGTGTTCCGCGATGAGACCGGGGCTCCGGGCGACCTCTTCGAGCTGCTGGCCGACTCCGGCGTGAGCGACGTGCGAGTGCGGGTCTGGAACGACCCGTTCGACGCGGACGGCAACGGCTACGGCGGCGGCGACAACGACGTGGCACGGGCGGTCGAGATCGGCGAACGCGCGAGCGCCGCCGGGCTCGGGGTGCTCGTCGACTTCCACTACTCCGATTTCTGGGCCGACCCCGCCAAGCAGCACGCGCCGAAGGCGTGGACGACTCTCACCACGACCGAGCGGGCGGATGCGGTCCGCTCGTTCACCGCATCCGCCCTGCAGGACTTCGCCACCGCGGGCGTCGACGTCAGGATGGTGCAGATCGGCAACGAGACGAACAACGGCGTCGCCGGGGTCACCGGCTGGGACGGCATGGCCGAGATCTTCTCCGCCGGTGCCGCCGCCGTGCGAAGCGTCTCCCCCGACACGCTCGTCGCGCTCCACTTCACGAACCCGGAGCGCGCCGGGAGCTACGCGAACATCGCGGCGCAGCTGGCGGCACGGAACGTCGACTACGACGTCTTCGCGTCGTCGTACTACCCGTTCTGGCACGGCACGACGGCGAACCTCACCTCGGTGCTCCGCCAGATCGCCGACACGTACGGCAAGAAGGTCATGGTCGCCGAGACCTCGTGGGCGTACACCCTCGAGGACGGCGACGGCCACGGGAACGTCATCGACCTGCCCGCCGAGGCCACCCAGTACCCGGTGAGCGTGCAGGGTCAGGCCACCGCCGTGCGCGAGGTCATCCAGGCCGTGTCGGATGTCGGCAGCGCCGGGATCGGCGTCTACTACTGGGAGCCGGCATGGCTACCCGTCGGCCCGCCGGAGTCGCTGGCCGCGAACAAGGTGCGGTGGGAGCGCGACGGGTCCGGGTGGGCATCGAGCTTCGCCGGCGAGTACGACCCGGATGACGCCGGGCAGTGGTTCGGCGGCTCGGCCTGGGACAACCAGGCGATGTTCGGGCACGACGGCACGGCGCTGGAGTCTCTGCGCGTCTTCTCCTACGTCCGCACCGGCGCGGTCGCCCCGCGGGAGGTCACGAGCGTCGGAACGGTCGCCGTGTCGGTCGCGGACGGCGCCCCCGTTGCGCTGCCCGGAACGGTCCCGGTCTCGTACAACGACGGCACGGTCGAGCAGCAGTCGGTGACCTGGCAGCCGGGCACGGAGTGGATCTCCGGGGTCGGCACCTACACCTTCACCGGAACCACGTCGGCGGGTCTGGCGACGACCGCGACGGTCACGGTCACGGCCGTGAACCATCTGCGCAACCCCGGCTTCGAAGACGCCGACATCTCGCCGTGGGCGACGACCGGCACCGGCCTGACGGTGCGCTCGACGAACGATCCGCGTTCCGGGTCGCGTTCCGCGCACTTCTACTCGGCCGGCGCGTACGGCTTCGACCTGTCGCAGACCGTGACGGGGCTTCCCGCGGGCACCTACCGGGTGACCGGCGCCGCCCAGGGCGACGGGGAGGACGCCGCGAGCACCCTGGCGCTCTCGGTCACCAACGGGCGGGACACCGCATCCGCCCCCTTCGCGCTGACGGGGTGGACCGTGTGGTCGACGCCCGCACCCGACACGATCGAGGTCGCCGACGGCGACACCGTCACCGTGCGGGTGAGCGCCGCGCTGAGCGCCGGTTCGTGGGGCACGATCGACGACCTGGCGCTGACCCGTGTTGCGGGAGCCGCCTCCGACGTCGCGGCGCTCGAGGCACTGCTCGCCCGGGCCGATGCCCTGGACCGCGCCGACTACACCGACGCGAGTCTCCTGCCGGTCGACGACGCGGCGCGCATCGCCCGACTCGTGCTCGGTGCCGACGCACCGGCGGTCGACCGCGTGGAGGCTGCGGCAGACCTGCTCACGTCGGCGCTCGCCGGACTCGCGCTCCGGAACCCCGTGGATCCGCCGGTCACCGGCCCCGGAGGGCCCCCCGTGCTCGAGCAGCCCGTCACGGCGGAACTGCCCGCATCCGGTCCGGACGCGTCCCGGCTCGCCGCCACGGGGCAGACGGATCCGACGCCGCTCGCGGCCCTCGGCGTGCTGCTGCTCGCCGCCGGCGCCTTCGCAGCGCTGTGGGCGCGCCGCCGCTCCGTTCGGGCGGCCCAGCGCTAGCCGACGATCACCCCTGAGCGTCCTGCCCGCGTGCTGTCCGCGCGGGCGGGGCGCTCAGCTCTTTGCGGCGAGCGCCGCCTGGTACAGCTCGCGAGACGAGTGACCGGTGTGCGCCGAGACCTCGCCGGCCGCATCCTTCAGGCGCATGCCGCCCGAGACGAGTTCCTGCACCCGCGCCACCGCGTCGGGGAACGGCAGAGCGGATGCGGCGGCGCCCTCGACGACCAGCACGATCTCTCCGCGGGTGCCCGGCTCCGCCCACGCCACGAGGTCGTCGAGCGGGCCGCGGACGACCTCCTCGTGCAGTTTCGTGAGCTCACGGCAGACGGCCGCGCGACGGTCGCCGCCGAACGCGGCGGCCATGTCGGCGAGGGTGTCGGCCACCCGCGACGGCCCCTCGAAGAAGACCATCGTGCGCGGCTCGGCGGCGAGCGACGACAGCATCCGGCGGCGATCCCCGGATTTCCGCGGCGGGAACCCCTCGAACGTGAAACGGTCGGTCGGCAGACCCGCGACCGCGAGCGCGGTGAGCACGGCGGACGGCCCCGGGAGCGCGGTGACCGTCACCCCCTGCGCCGCGGCCTCCGCCACGACCCCGTAGCCCGGATCGCTGACGGTCGGCATTCCGGCGTCGCTCAGCAGCAGCACGTCTTCGGATGCGGCGCGCCGCACGAGTTCCGCGGCCCGCTGCTTCTCGTTGTGGTCGTGCAGCGCGATCAGCTGCGGCCGATTGTCGATGCCGAGCGCGGCGAGCAGACGCTGCGTCGTACGGGTGTCTTCGGCCGCGATGACGGTGGCCGTCTCGAGCGCGGTGACGAGACGACGGGTGACGTCGCCGAGGTTGCCGATGGGCGTCGCCGCGAGGATGATCACCGGCCCAGCATAGGCTGGGGGCCGTGACCACGAGCGCCCCGCCGTTGCTGCCGACGCGGCGCCCGACGGTATTCGACCGCTGGCGCGACACGGTGCGCGCGAGCCCCGTCCTCTCGCGTCGGGTGGACCTGTGGACCCCGGTCGCGCTCGTGCTGCTGGCCGCGATCACGCGATTCGTGAATCTCGGTCATCCGCAGTCGATCGTCTTCGACGAGACCTACTACGTGAAGGACGCCTGGTCGCAGTGGCTGCTCGGCTACACCGCCGACTGGCCGGACGGCGCCGATGCCGCGTTCGCCGCGGCCGCCCCGCTCGAACCGCTCGCCCGCGGCAGCTATTCGGTGCATCCGCCTCTCGGCAAGTGGCTAATCGGGGCGGGGATGTGGCTGTTCGGCCCCGGCGACGCGTTCGGCTGGCGCTTCGCCGCGGCCCTGTTCGGCACGGCGACCGTCCTGCTGGTGTTCCTCGTCGCCCGCACCCTCACCGGATCGACCGCGGTCGCCGGGCTCGCCGGCTTCCTGCTCGCGATCGACGGGCTCTCGATCGTGCTCAGCCGGATCGCGCTGCTCGACGGCTTCCTCGCGTTCTTCCTCCTGCTCGCCTTCTGGTTCGTCCTCCTCGATCGCCGCACGCACCTCGCACGACTCGCCGCCCGGATAGGTGCACGCGACGAGCCACCGCAGTGGGGACCGGTGCGGTGGAACCGCCCCTGGCTGCTGGCCGCCGGCCTCGCGGCCGGTGCCGCCACCGGCGTCAAGTGGTCGGGGCTGTACGTCCTCGCCGCCCTCGGCATCTACGTCGTCGTGACCGACGCGCTCGCCCGTCGGCGGCTCGGTGTGTGGCAGTGGCCGATGGATGCCGTGCGCCAGGGCGCCGCATCCTTCCTGCTCCTGGTTCCCGTCGCCGCGGTCGTGTACCTCTCCACTTGGACGGGGTGGCTGCTCACCTCCGGAGGCTACGACCGGCAGAGCGTCGTCGACGGGGCCGGCGGCGCGTGGGCGTGGGTGCCCGCGCCCCTTCAGAGCCTGTGGGTGTACCACGAGGCGATGTACGCGTTCCACGTGGGGCTCGTGACCCCGCACAGCTACGCGAGCCCCGCGTGGCAGTGGCCGCTGCTCGTGCGGCCGACGTCGATGTACTGGCAGCAGACCGGTGATTCGGTCGAGGCGGTCTCCAGCATCCCGAACCCGCTGATCTGGTGGGCGGGGATCGCCGCGGCGATCTTCATGATCGTGCTGTTCGTGCGGCGCCGCGATGCATCCGCCGCTCTCGTTCTGACCGGAATCGCCGCAACGTACCTGCCCTGGCTGATCTATCCGGACCGCACGATCTTCCAGTTCTACACGGTGGCGATGATGCCGTTCCTCGTGATCGCGATCGCGCTCGCGGCGCGTGAGATCGTCGGCGGTCCGAGGGCCGCGGCAACGGTCGGAGCTCCTCCGGATGCCGTGGCCGCACGCCGCGTGATCGGCCAGCGACTCGTCTGGGTGTTCGTGATCGCGGTGACCCTGGTGTCGCTGTTCTGGTACCCCGTCTGGACGGCGATGCCGGTGCCCTACGACTTCTGGCGCCTGCACAACTGGCTGCCCACCTGGGTCTGACCGCGCAGGCTCTGCCCCGTCACCCGGTTGCATGTCCCACTTTTTGCCGCTCTGAGCCACCGATAGCGGCAAAAAGTGGGACACGCACCGCGAAAAGTGGGACATGCACGGCGGCGGGAGAGGCGCGGCGGCGGGAGAACCCGCTCGGGTCAGCGGCCGGGGGTTGACGCCCGCGAGAGAAGCCGGTCGGGTCAGCGGCCGGGGTCGGCTCCCGCGGCGAGGATCTCTTCGGCGCCCGACTCGACATCGATCGGGATGGCGACCGGACGACCGCCGGTGAACGCCTCGTGCTCGCGCACGAGCACCGCCTCGATGTCGACCGTGCGGATGTGCGGGAACCGCGCGGCGAGGCGCTGCACGACCCCCGCATACGAGGTGAGGAGCCACCCGTCCACGATGGGGCTGTCGGAGGTTCCTCCCGCGAGCGGGAACGGGATCGAGGTCACGACCTCATCGTCGCACCGGATGGGGCGAAACGGGCCCGTTCGCCGGGGTAGGTAGGTACGTGAGCAAGAATGCCCGCGAGCCTTCCGAATCCGGAGCGATCCCCGCGTCTGCGCGGCGGGCGCGGGATCAGCGGGTCGCCGGCTCCTGCGCGTCGACCTGATCGACCGCGGACTGCAGGCGCGCGAGGCAGTCCATGACGATGAGGGTGTCGGCAGGCGACATGTCGATGACGGCGCCCAGCATCCGCTGGTGCATGTCGCCGAGGGTGGCGCGCACTTCATCGTCGGTGTCGACCGTGGGCACGACGTAGATGCTCCGGCGGTCGGTCGCGTGCCGTTCGCGGCGCACGTGACCCGACTTCTCGAGTCGGTCGATGATCGCGGTCATCGACGCGGTCGACACCGCGAGGTAACGAGCGAGTTCACCGGGAGAGACCATCTCGCTGCGCTGCTTGGCTTTCAGGAGGTAGCGGAGCACGAGCAGGTCGTTCTCGCCCATCGACATCGACTCGCGGGTGCGGCGGCGCATGGCGACCTCCGCGGCACGGTAGAGACGGAAGGCCTGCAGCAGATCGATGGCGCGGCGGCGCTGCGCTTCATCGCTGGCTTCGTACCAATATCCGCTGTTCGGATCGCTCGGGTCCGGCATGAGTCCGATGATAGACGTGGCTTCCATCGTCATGGCGCCCTCCTCCGCGGTGTCGATCCTGAGATAGCTCACAGTTTAACTAAGTTAGCGAGCTTTCGGCTCCGTCTCCACTGCCAGATCCGCCGGGACGTGAACCGGAAGCAGACACACGAAACCGCGGCAGTCGTAGGCGGTGCTCCGCCCGCCCACCGCGGTCCGGTCCGCCAGCAGCGAGAACCCGCCTCCGCCCACGCCGCCGCCCCCGCGACATCGACCCGGACCACGGTGTCGGCGTCGGCGGCGAACGCCGCCCGCGCCAGCGGATCACCCGCACTCTCGGCGACGACCACGACGATCTGTCGCGGAGCCGTGGTCAGTCGCGCCGCCACGCCCAGCAGCGAACCGTGCGCGAACGGCTCGGCGACGGCCCGGGCGATCCCGTCTCGCACGATGCGCTCCGCGATCCCGCGGTACTCCTCACCGGCTCCGAGCTCCCAGAGGGTCAGCGCCGCATCCGCCACCGCCGACGCGCCGCCGGGGCGATCGATGTCGGCCTCATCGACGGGCGGCGCCGCGAGCCCGGCGAGCACCGGATCTCGGCCGCCGGGGGTCCGGAGCGCGCCCTCGACGATGCAGAGGTCGACCAACCGGCGCGCCTCGCGCGCATACGCCAGCTCGCCCGTCACCATCGCCAGCCGGAGCAGACCCCCGGCGTACGCGCCGTAGTCCTCGAGCGTCGCGGATGCGGGCGAGCGGATCTCATCCAGCGATGCCCGGCGCAGGAAGCCGTCGGCGTCGACGTTGGCCTCCTGCACGGCGTCGACCGCCTGCCGCGCGGCGGCGATCAACGCCGGAGCATCCCGGCGAGCGCCCGTCCTCGCGAGGGCGGCGATCGCGGAGCCGTTCCAGGCCGTGACGACCTTGCCGTCCACGGCGGGCGCAGCCAGGGACACGCGCTCCGCGGCGCCGGCCAGATAGAACCCGCCCTCCGCCCGGCGCCCGTCGATGACGGACTCCGAGTCCTGAGCGGCGCCGAACCCGCCCGACGCGACCTGCAGCGTGTCGAGGAGGAACCCCGCGACAGCCTCCGCGATGTCACCCCGGCCCGCGTCGAGGGCGACCTCAATGAGTCCCGCGTTGTCGGTCAGCATCCGCTCGTAATGGGGCACGGTCCAGTCCCGACGGGTGGCGTAGCGGAAGAACCCGCCGTCGACCGGGTCGCGCAGCGGTGAGTCGGCCATCGCGTCGAGCGTCCGGGCGGCGAGCGCCGCCGCATCCGGTCGCTCAGATCGCAGACCCCGCTGCTGCAGAAAACGCAGCACCGGAATGGTCGGGAACTTCGGGGTCTCGATCGGGGCATCGGATGCGGCGAAACCGCCGAAGATGCGATCCTCGCGCGCCGCGATCTCGTCGACGAGGGCGGCGAGATCCGCCTCGGAGGGGAGCGCCGACGAGGACTGCGCCTCGGCGGCCGCGGCGACGAGCGCACGCTGCAGAGCCTCCGCGGTCTCCCCGACCGCATCGCGCCGTTCCGTCCACGCCTCCGACACCGCGGCGACGACGTCGCGGAACGCCGGGTGCCCGGCCCGCGCCTCCTTCGGCCAGTAGGTGCCGGCGAAGAACGGGCGCCCCGCCGGCGTCGTGAACACCGACAGCGGCCAGCCCAGGTTCGGGGTGAACGCGGATGCTGCCGCCATCATCACCGCATCCACCTCCGGATGCTCCTCCCGATCGACCTTGATCGCGACCAGGTCGCGGTTCATCAGGGCCGCCGTATCGGCATCCGAGAACGACTCCGCCGCCATCACGTGGCACCAGTGGCAGGTCGAGTAGCCGATCGAGACGAGCACCGGCACATCGCGTCGCCGCGCCTCTGCGAAGGCTTCTTCGCCCCACGGATACCAGGCGACGGGCTGTTCGGCGTGACTGCGCAGGTACGGGCTGGCGGATGCGGAGAGCCGAGACATGCAGCAAGGGTAATCAGGGCGTCGCGCAACCCGTCGGGGTTGCTCGCAACGCTGTGGTAGGAAAGGTGGACGACCTCCGCGCTCGGGGCTCGTCTGGGTTTGGCTGTACGCCCGAAGGGGGATGGGGTGGCGCAAAGACTGCCCGCTGCGCCTCCGGTTCTGCCCGGGTTCACGTACGTGCGCCCGCTCGGGACCGGCGGCTTCGCCGACGTCTTCCTGTTCGAGCAGGACATGCCCCGGCGACCCGTCGCGGTCAAGGTGCTTCTCGAGGACCTCGTCGACGACGGTCTGCTCCGGATGTTCAACGCCGAAGCCGATGTGATGGCCCGGTTGAGCGCGCACCCCTCGATCTTGACGATCTACCAGGCCAGCATCTCCTCCGACGGTCGCCCGTACCTCGTGATGGAGTACTGCCCGAGCTCGCTCGGTTCGCGGTACCGGCGCGAGGTCATTCCGGTCGCGGAGGTGCTCCAGGCGGGCATCAAGATCGCGTCGGCTCTCGAGACCGCGCACCGTTCGGGGCTGCTGCACCGCGACATCAAGCCGTCGAACCTGCTGATCACCGCGTTCGGAGCGCCGGTGCTCGCCGACTTCGGCATCGCGACGGCCGTCGGTGGCCGCGGCGAAGAAGAAGTGTTCGCGATGTCGGTGCCGTGGAGCGCGCCCGAGATCATCGACGAGCGCGTCGCCGGTTCGGTGCCGTCCGAGGTGTGGAGCGTGGGGGCGACCGTGTACTCGCTGCTCGCGGGTCGGAGCCCCTTCGAACGCGCCGGCTCCGGGCAGAACTCCCGCGACCAGCTGAAGACCCGCATCCGGCGTGCCGCGTACACGCCGATCGGGCGCTCCGACGTGCCGGCCAGCCTGGAGGCCGTGCTGAGCCGGTCGATGCAGCGCGACCCCGCCGCACGCCAGCCGTCGGCCGCGCAGTTCGCGTACGAACTGCAGCTCGTCCAGCACGAGCTCGGACTCCCGCACACACCGATGGAAGTCGCGGTCGACGAGTGGGCATCGGCCGGCGCCGCGGTCGACTTCGCCGACGACCGCGCCCGCGGTCCCGTGCGACCGAGCGTGCAGTACGAGTCCCGTCGCCCCGAGCGCATCCGCGGCGCCGGCGCGCACCGCCCCGACGAGGGCACCGTGCTCGCGGGCGCCGAACCCCGCGGACGGCGTCTCTCCGGCGGACTCATTGCCGCGATTGCGATCGGCGCGGTCCTGATCGTGGCCGCCGCGGTCGTCGTCACCGTCATCGTCGTGGGAGGTCGCTGACGTGTCGAGCTCTTCCGACAGCCCCCGCATCCCGCGCCGCACGTGGATCATCGGCAGTGCGATCACGGCCGTCCTCGCGCTCGTCGTTACCCTCGCGGCGGTCTGGCCCGGGTTCGACGCCCAGCAGACGCCCCCCGACGACGGCACGATCTGGGCCATGCAGTCGGGCGAGGGCCGCCGTTACGCCCGCGTGAACACGACGGTGAACGAGATCGACACCGTCAAGCAGGTCGAGAACCCCAGCGGACTCGTGCAGAACGCGAACCGCCTCTTCGTCTACGCCGAGGGCGACACGCGATTCGCCGACGTCGACATGGCCACCCCGGTCGACCTCGACGCCGACGCCGAGGACGCCTTCCAGAACACCCCCGCCGGCACGGTCGACGTCGTCTCGCAGGGAGACGTCATCGTCTACCGGACCGACGGCGGCGCCGTGTACGCCTCCTCGCTTTCTTCGGGCGCGACGGCGATCTCGATCGACCCCTACGCCGAAGACGAGCCCGCCGAGGGCGAGGACCGCCGCACGTTCGTCGCATCGGCCGTCGCGGTCGGCACGGATGGCACCGTCTACGCGTACTCCGGCGCGGAGCAGCGCGTCATCCGGGCGGATGCGGTGTCCGGACGCGTGCTCGGAACCGACGACGTCACCGACGGCCCGGCCGAGGGCGCTCAGCTGAGCGCGATCGGCGATTCGTGGGCCCTTCTCGACACCGAATCCGGCGCCCTCTGGGTGCGCGGACGCAACGAACCGCTCGAGTCCGGAACGACGGGCGGCGTGCTACAGCGCCCCACGACCGACCGGGACGACCTCTACATCGCCGATACGACCGGACTCGTCGCCGTGCCGCGCGACGGTTCCGCGCCCGAACGCGCCGACGACACGGCGCAGGGCACCCCGGCCGCGCCCGCCGAGCTGAACGGCGTCGTGTACGGCGCGTGGCTGCCCGACAGCGGCGGGGCCGGCACGCTCTGGTCGAGCGAGAACGGCGCGTCCGACCTCGACTACCGCGGCGGCACGCTCGGCGACGAGATCGAACCCGAGTTCGTCACCAACGGCTCACGCATGATCCTCAACGAGACGCGCTCGGGATGGGTGTGGACCCTCCCCGACGGTGAGCTCGTCCCCTCGTCGCAGGAGTGGAACTCCGAGGACGACCAGCCGACCGTGCAGCAGGACGAGGTCGAGGCCGAGCGCGTCATCGACCCGAAGCCGCCGGTCGCCGTGAACGATGCGTTCGGTGTGCGCGCGGGCCGAAGCGTGGTGCTCCCGGTCATGCTCAACGATCACGATCCGAACGAGGACGTGCTCAGCGTCGTGGCCGCCTCGGTCGAGGGCCTCGATCCCGCGTTCGGCACGGTGGGCACGGCCAACGAGCAGCAGGAGCTCGTCGTCCGGGTGTCTCCCGAGGCCACCGGCACGGCCACGTTCCGCTACCGCGTCACCGATGGCACGACGACCGACGGACTGACCTCCGAGGCCGCAACCGTGACGCTCACAGTCGCCCCCGACACGCAGAACTCCCCGCCGGTCTGGTGCGGCGTCGAGGGTTGCCTCTCCACCTGGCCGAACCCCCAGGTCGTGCCCGGCGGCACGGTGGCGGTCAACGTGCTCGAAGGCTGGGTCGACCCCGACGGCGACCCGATCTACGTGTCGTCGGCGGTGAACCAGTCCGGCATCGGGTCGCTCGCGCTCGACCCGCAGGGCACCGTGACGTTCCAGCATCCGAACCCCAACGCCACCGAGGCGCAGAGCATCTCAATCGCGGTAACCGTGTCGGATTCGCGCGGGCAGTCCGCCGACAAGCCTCTCGAGATCTCCGTCACCCCGAGTCCGCAGCTCACGGCGCAGTCCTTCGCCGCCGTCGGATCGGCGGGTCAGCCCACCACGATCGACGTGCGGCCGCATGTCACGGGCGTCAAGGGCGGTCTGTCGATGCGTTCGGCGAACACCCTCGACCAGGGCGGCGCCGACATCGCGGTCAACAGCGTCGCCGGCACCTTCCAGTTCTCCGCGCCGAACCCGGGTTCGTACCTCGTGCAATACGTCGTGGCCGACGAGATCGCGGAGTCGACCGGCACCGTCCGCATCACGCTCGTGGACCCGGCGCAAACGCAGATCTCCACCCCGCCGCTGACGGCCTTCGTCCGCCCGGGCGAGGACGCCACGGTCGATGTCATCTCCGCCGTGGCGAACCCGGCCGGACTCGTGCTGCTCGCCAGCGACGTGCAGACGAACCCGGATGCGTCGGCCACCCTGACCGTCGACCTCGTCGGCCAGAGCATGCTGCGCGTGGCCGGCGCGACCGACAACGGTCAGCCCGGCGTGCTGGGCGTCATCTCGTACACCGTCTCGGACGGTACCGGCAACGGGTACACCACGACCTCCGGCGAGGTCACGGTCGTGCTGCTGCCGGCCGCCGAAGCCGAACCCCCTATCGCGGTCGACGACGCGGTGACCGTGCGTGCGGGCACGCAGATCGACATCCCGGTGCTCGACAACGACACCGCGCCGGCCGGCGCCCTGTTCGCGATCGACGCGTCCGCCATAACGAACGAGTCCGGCGAGGGCCTCGCGTTCGCGACCGGTCGCCTCCTCCGCTACCTCGCTCCGTCAGCGCCCGGGTCGTACGCGGTCGGCTACACGATCTACCGCATGGGGTTCCCCGACATGACCGACACGGCGACCGTGACGGTCACCGTGCTGCCGGACGAGGCCAATACCGCTCCCGTGCCGAGGACGCTCGTCGGCCGCGTCCTGAGCGGATCGACCGTGTCGATCCCGTTCGATCGCTTCGCCGTCGACCCGGATGGCGACGCCGTGACGCTCGACCGCATCGTGGCGCAGCCCGAGCGCGGATCGGCGACCGTTTCCGCCGAGGGCGACGCGATCGTGTACACGAGCAACGCCGGCGACAGCGGGCAGGTGTCATTCACGTACCAGGTGCGCGACGCGCAGGGCGCGACCGGCACGGGCGAGGTGCGGGTGGGCGTGCTCGACGCCGAAGCCGATCCGAGCCCGGTCACGTACAGCGACTACCTGCAGGTGCAGGCCAACGACGACGGTGAAGCCGTGGTCCGGCCCGCCGACAACGACATCGACCCCTCGGGCAGCAGCCTCGAGGTCATCGACGTGCGCCCGAACGCCGAGGTCGGCACCGCCGAGTACCGCACCATGGAGGAGATGCTCGACGGCATCGATGCCAACGAGGTCCGGCTGCTCTCCGGCACCCAGCTCGGCACATACTCCTTCGCGTACACGGTGCGAAACGGCAACGGCGACACCGCGATTGGCCTGATCGTGCTGAAAGTCGTTCGCGACCCCGTGCCCGACTACCCCGTCATCCGCGACACGACGCTGACCGTCGAAACGCGCGAGGACTTCCCCGACGGCGTCGACGTGCTGAGCGGGAAGGTCTCGTGGAGCGGCGGCGACGCAGCGTCGCTGTCACTGTCGCTCTGGAACGCCCCCGACGGCATCGAGGTCGACGGTCGACGCATCTCGGGGCGAATCCCCGAGCGCACCCTCCTCATCCCGTTCCAGGTGACCGGTACGTCCTTCGACGGCCGCGAGGTCACCTCCTACGGCTTCCTCCGCGTCCCCGGTACCAACGACCTGCAGCTGACGCTGCGAAACTCCGCCGCGACCGTCGAGGTCGACGAGCGGGCCAGCGTCGACATCGACATGCAGCGCTCCGTCGCCCTCCCCGCGGGAACCGACATCGAGATCGACGGCTCCCGGATCGCGACGGGCGGCGCCCGCGCCGAAGCGGGGTGCGCGCTCACGTCCGGCACGACCGTGCGGTACACCGCGGGCGCCGGGGCCCCGTGGCGCGACACGTGCACGATCCCCGTGCGCCTGGTCGGCCAGGACGACTACACCTTCCTCACCGTGCAGGTGCAGATCATCGCGGAAGACCCCCAGCCCGAGCTCCGCCCGGCCTCCCTCACCGTCAGCCCCGGGTCATCGGCCACGTACGACCTGACCGACATGACGACGTGGGCGGGCACCGAGGACTGGGCGGCGCTCAGCTACGGGCTGCGGTACAGCGGCGACCAGTTCACGGTCGAGCAGGCCGGCAGCCAGGTGACGGTCACGGCCAAGGACGCCTCCCGCCCGGGCCGCCAGGAACCCGTCACGATCACGCTGCCGAGCCACCCCGACACTCCCCCCGCGACGCTGGCCCTGACCGTGGGACCTGCCCCCTCCACCCTGCCGAAGGGTGCGAGCCTGACGCAGACGTGCTCGCAGTCCGCCGGCAACAGCTGCACGATCAACGTCATCGGCGCCGGCGGCGAGGTCAACCCGCTGCCGGGCACCCCGCTGCGCCTCATCTCGGTCGGCGGCGGCGCCGGCGGCAGCTGCACGGGTGTCACGTTCTCGGTCGCGAGCGCCACCGCACTTCAGGCGAGTTGGGCGGCGGATGCAGAAGGCACCCGCTGCACCGTCGGCTTCACCGTCGAGGACGCCCAGGGACGCCAGTCGAGCGGAGACCGCAACGGCCAAGTGACCCTCGACCTGCAGGGCTACCCGAAGGCGCCGAACGCGGTTACGCAGACGGCGTTCGGCGACAAGTCGATCACGCTGCGCGTGGATGCGGGCGCCGCCGGCAACGCCTACCCGGCGCTCCAGGGCTTCCGGATCTTCGACGGCGGCCAGCAGGTCACGACGTGCGCCTCGAACGGTGTCTGCCAGCCCTTCACGGTCGGCGCAAACGGCGACCAGCGCACCTACGAGGCGCGGGCCTACAACAGCGTCGGCGACTCCCGGGCCGGCGTCACGGCGCGCGCCTGGGCCTACCGCTCCCCCACCGTCGGCCAGGTTACGGCGGAGCCCATCTACCAGGAGGGACGCACGAGCAACGACTCGGGCGTCGTCCGCATCCGCATCCAGAACAGCGACCCGGAGGTGCGCACGTACGAGGTGACCGGCGCCGGCGCCCCCGTGCGGAAGTCGGGCAGCGAGTACACCGAGCTCGCCGTTCAGCTCCCCGTCGGGGGAACGACCATCACGGTGACGCCCACGAGCAACAACGAGGCGCCCGACGGCAGCGGCTCCGTCGGCTCTTCGGGTCAGGCCAGCGTGAACGTCGCGGGCCTTCCCCGCACCGGCGACGTCTCGGTCGCCGCGGAGGCGAAGAACGCGATCCGAGTGAGCGATGCCCCTCTCGATCGGAACGGCAGCAGCCGCGCGAACGAGATCATCTACGTCGCCGTTCCCCGCGGTGCGGACTTCTCCTGCTCGGTGGGCTCCGACGGCACCGGGCTGCGCGTGTCGGGCGGCCAGGAATCGTCGTCGTCCACGATCTCCGGACTCCAGGAGAATCGCGAGTACACCGTGGGCGCCTGCGTCAGCAACGGTTTCGGAGCCGCGAAGACGGGAACAGCAACCGGCTGGGCCTGGAACCAGGCCGGAGCGCCGGTCCCCCAGAACCCGACGTACGAGATCCCGGATGGGCGCGGCAACGGCAACGGCACGTATCTCGTGCGGTCGGCACCCAACGTGAACGCGCCGCTGGGCTACGAGACCGTGTTCTTCGGACACCAGGGAGAGTCCACCCAGTGGCAGCAGCCCGCGATCGGTGCCGAGGGTTCCATGCAGGTGAAGTTCTGCGTGCAGGGCTCGAACCTCTCGCGCTGCGGCGCACCCGTCCGGATCACGGCTGCCGATGCGTCGCGCGCGAAGCAGGTGCAGCTCGCCGATCCCGCCCTGACCACCTGCGTCGTCGGATCGCGGCTCCAGGCCGCGGTCGGCCAGAACCCCGGCGGCCTGGGGACCCTGGCCATCAAGACGACCGATCCCGCTCCGCGCTTCTACAGCGAGGGGATTCTCGGCGGCGTCTTCGCGTCCGAGCTCGATCCCGACCCGAATGATCCGCTGAAGGTGCCCAACGGCACGTCCCGTGCCACGGCACGACTCGCATTCACCTGGACGGACCCCGCCGCCCAGTACGGCACGCTTGGATTCGACGTGACGTATCGCGGATGCACCGGCAGCGTCGCTCCCGAGCCCACTCCCACGAACACCCCGCCCACCGGAGGCTAATTCCATGACCGTCACCCCCGAGCAGACGACCTGGTTCCAGGAGACGTTCGGCGCGCTCGTCGAGAACGTCGAACAGGTGGTGCTCGGTAAGCGCCACGTCATCGAGCTGGCGTTCACCGCGCTCGTCTCCCAGGGCCACCTGCTGCTCGAGGACTTCCCCGGCACCGGTAAGACCGCGCTCGCCCGTGCGATCGGTCAGACGATGCAGGGTCAGAACTCCCGCATCCAGTTCACCCCCGATCTGCTCCCGGGAGACGTCACCGGCATCACGGTCTACGACCAGAAGCGCGGCGAGTTCGAGTTCCACTCCGGACCGATCTTCGCGAACATCGTGCTCGCCGACGAGATCAACCGGGCGAGCCCGAAGACGCAGTCGGCGCTCCTGGAGGTCATGGAGGAGGGCCAGGTCACGGTCGACGGCGTCTCGCGCAAGGTTCCGGTGCCGTTCCTCGTCGTCGCGACGCAGAACCCCGTCGAGCAGGCCGGCACCTACCGCCTCCCCGAGGCGCAGCTCGACCGCTTCCTCATGAAGACCTCCCTCGGCTACCCCGACCACGCCGCCACCGTCCGCATCCTGGAGGGGTCCGGGAACGGGCGCCGCGAGGTCAACGCCGTCATCACCCCCGGAGCCGTGCAGACGATGTCGGCGATCGCGCAGGACGTCTACCTCAACCCGCTCGTCCTCGACTACATCTCGCGGGTCGTCGAAGCCACGCGCCAGGCGGCGCAGGTGCGTCTGGGCGTCAGCGTCCGCGGCGCGCTCGCGCTCACCCGCGCCGTCAAGACCTGGGCGGTCGCACACGGCCGCGCCTACGTGACCCCCGACGATGTGAAGGCCCTCGCCGAGCCCGTGCTCGCACACCGCCTCATTCTGGACGCCGAGGCGGAGTTCGACGGGGTGACGCAGGGGGCCGTGATCGGGCAGGTCATGCTCGAGGTGAATCCCCCGACCCAGCGCGAGTCCGCGTGACGAACGACACCTCGTCCCGCATCACCCGCATCTCGTCGACATCGACGTCGACGTCGACGGCGGGGTCGAGCACGCGCACGCGCTACGACACGTCGAGCCAGACGACCGTCATCGTCGTCGGCGGCATCCGCTTCTGGCGCCGCATCCGGCGCGCCGCGAAACAGAGCGCGACCGCCGTCGGGAACACGGTCACCCCGGGCGGCTGGCTGCTCGTCGGCGCCGCGGTACTCGGACTCGGACTCGGTCTTCCGCTCGGGTGGATCGAGTTCGCCGCCGCCGGCTTCGTCGCGCTCATCCTCCTCGTCTGCGCCGCGCCCTTCCTCTTCAGCTCGCGCGCCTACGACGTGTCACTCGGCCTCGCGCACGACCGCGTCGTCGCGGGAAGCGAAGTGGCCGCATCCCTCCGCGTCACGAACGTCGGGTCGGGCGTCGCGCTCCCCGGCCGCGTCGACGTGCCAATCGGCGCGGGCCTCCTCGACGTGCCGATCCCGCTCCTGCGCAAGGGCGCCGTCCACGACGAGCAGCTGTCGGTGCCGGCGCTCCGTCGCGGCGTGCTCGATGTCGGCCCCGCCCGCGCCGTGCGCGGCGATCCCCTCGGCATCCTCCGCCGCGAGGTCGTCTGGGAAGACGTGCACACGCTCTACGTGCACCCGGTCACGACCTCCATCCCGAGCACCGCGACCGGCTTCGTGAAAGACCTGGAGGGAAACCCCTCCTCGCTCGTCGTCGACGCCGACATCTCCTTCCACGCGATCCGCGAGTACGCGCCCGGCGACTCCCAGCGCCAGATCCACTGGAAGTCGACCGCCAAGACCGGCACCCTGATGGTGCGCCAGTACGAAGAGACCCGTCGGTCGCGGATGGTGATCGTGCTCGCCTGCGGCGACGAGGAGTTCGCGAACGACGACGAGTTCGAGCTCGCCGTGAGCGCCGCCGCGTCGCTGGGCGTCCGCGGCATCCGCGACGGCCGCGACGTCTCCATCGTCGTCGGCGGCGAGGTGCCCGAGTTCGCACGACGTGCGGTACGCACCTCCCGCGACCTCACAACCATCACCGCGCGCACCCTCCTCGACGATCTCGCGGGACTCGAAAAAGGCGAGCGCATCACCCCGCTCGGCGACGTCGCTAGCCTCGCGGTCGAAGGGCACTCCGACGTGTCCATCGGCTTCCTCGTCTGCGGTTCGACCCCCACGCCCCGGATGCTGCAGCACGCGGCCCTCGCCTTCCCCGCCGACGTCGGCGTCGCGGCTCTCATCTGCGACCCCACGACCGAGCCCGGGTACCGGACGCTCGGGTCCACCTCGATCGTGACGATCGGTCTGCTCGACGACCTCCGGCACATCCTCGCCCGGAGCGCGAAGTCGTGAGCGTCGACGCCGCCGGCCGTCGTGCCCGCGCCCGCCGCGACGCCGGGCGACGCGAGCGCGACCTCACGTTCACGATCGGCAACGTCGCCTTCATCGACGGACTGCTGGTCGTCGGCGCCGCCGCCTCCTGGACGATCTCGCAGAGCCTGTGGTTCGTGCTGCTCGCGGGGGTCGGCATCGCCGCTGCCACCGCGATCGCGCTGGTCGGGGCCATTCGCGGCTGGGCGTGGTGGCTGGTGGCCGCCGTCACCGCCGGCGTCTACGTCGTGGCGGGGGTTCCGCTCGCCGCGCCCACCATGATCACCGACCCGGCGACGATCCTCGGCGCGGTCGTCGGTGTGCTCACCGCGCCCGTCACCGGGTGGAAGAACCTGCTGACCCTCGAGCTGCCGATCGGCATCTACCAGGCGACGCTCGCGCCGATCCTGCTCCTCATCCTGGCGCTCGGCGTGCTCGCCCATTCGCTCGCCCTGCGCGCGCCGCGCGCGTGGGTGCTGGCCGCCCCGACCGCGCTCCTTCTCACCGTCTTCGGCGTGGCCTTCGGATCGAGCGCCGTCTCGGGCGCATTCACGGTCGGCCCGTGGCGCCTGACCGGCGCATGGGAGGCGACGGTCGGTCTCGCGGCGCTCCTGGTCGCCTTCGGCTGGTATCTGTGGCGCAGCATCCACAGCCGTCGGTCCGCGCTCCGCGCCGCACGCAACGCCAACGGCGCCCGGCTCACCGGACGCGCGAACCGCACGCTCGGCACGCGCATCGCCCTGTCGGCCGGGATGCTGGTGGTCGCGCTTCTGGCCGGTGTGCTCGTGGCCCCCTGGGCCATCGCCGGCGGCACCCGTGACGTCATCCGCACCGCCGTCGACCCCGAGCTGCGCGTCCGCGAGGCCCTCACCCCTCTCGCCGACTACCGCACCGCGTTCACCGACGACCGCTACGACCAGGTCATGTTCACCGTGTCCGCCGACGAGTCCGTGGACCGCATCCGGCTCGCGACGCTGCCGTTCTACGACGGCCGGGTGATGCGCGCGACCGACCCCCTCACAGGCACCGCCGGCGACACCGCGTTCACGCGCGTTCCGGCGACGCTCACCGGCGCAAGCGGTCAAGAGGTCACCGCCGACTTCCGCATCGGCGCCTACGCGGGCATCTGGGTGCCGACGGCCGGCGACCTCGTCTCGATCGACTTCGACGGCTCCTCACGCGCCGCTCTCGCCGACGGGTTCTACTACAACAGCGACGCAGCGATGGGCGTCGAGCTGGCCGACCCGGGGCTGCAGGACGGCGTCGCGTACGAGCAGGTCGGCCGGGTATCGGGCACGGTCCGCGACCCCGGCACTCTGACGCCCGCGCTGTCGAAGCCGGCCGTCGACCCCGCGTACGTTCCGGAGAGCCTGATCTCCTGGATCGAGACGCAGGATGCGCCGACGGGCGGTGCGGGTCTCGCGGAGCTGATCCAGCGGCTGCGCGCGCGCGGACTTCTGAGCCACGCTCTGTCGATCGATCCCGCGACTCCCCCGACGTGGATGGGCGATCTCGGCCAGTACACGTTCGAGCCGAGCCGCGCCGGCCACTCGACCGACCGCATCGGCGCGCTCTTCACCGCTCTTCTCGACAAGCAGAACGAGGTCGGCGGCACAGACGACGCGCAGCTCGTCGCCGCGTCGGGCGATGATGAGCAGTTCGCCGTCGCCGCCGCGCTGATCGCCGACCAGCTCGGCTTCCCCGCCCGCGTCGTGCTCGGCACGCGCCTGTCCACGACCGACGACTCCTTGTCGACGTGCGAGGACGGGGAATGCACGAGCGGGGACCTCGCGGCCTGGATCGAGGTGGCGGATGCCGACGGCACCTGGACGGCGATCGACACGAGCCCCCAGTACGCGGTCTCGCTCTCGCCCGACATCCAGCAGCGTCGCGACCCGCAGAACACGACCGAGGTCGAGCCGGAGCAGGCCGACACGGTGCTCCCTCCCGAGGCCGACCCGGCCGACTCCACGAATCAGGAGGAGGAGGAGCCGAACGCGCCCGTCGACCTCGCCTGGCTCTGGGCCACGCTCCGCATCTCGGGCATCGTCGTGTTCGCGCTGCTGATCCTCCTGCTGCCCGTGTTCACCGTGCTGATGGCGAAGCTGATGCGCCGCCGCGCTCGCCGCGAATCCCCGGATCCGCTCGACCGGGTGGTCGGCGGCTGGGAGGAGTACGTCGACACGGCGGTCGATCACGGAAAGCAGCCTCCGCAGGCGGCCACGCGCACCGAGACCGCCGAGGCGCTCTCCACCGGCATCGGATCGGACGGGAGTCGCCTCGCCGTGCTCGCCGACCGGTCGGTCTTCGCGCCGGTACCGCCGACAGACGACGACGGCGCGCGGTTCTGGGAGCTCGTCGACGCCGAACGCGCACGTCTGCGCGACGAACTCGGCTGGTGGGGCAGATGGAAGGCGCGGCTCTCGCTGCGCTCCTTCGCGCGCGGCGTGCGTCAGCTCGCCGCCCGGACACGGGCAGGTGGGCGATGACCGAGGGAATCGTACTGGTGACGGGCGCACGCACCGATGTCGGACGCGTGCGGGAGATCAACGAGGATGCGGTGCTGGCGCAGCATCCGGTGTTCCTCGTCGCCGACGGCATGGGTGGGCACGAGGCCGGCGAACTCGCGAGCGCCGAAGTCGTGGCGGCGTTCCAGCCGTTGGTCGGGCGTCAAGACGTCGAACCCGCCGATGTGGTGGATGCGGTCGCCGCAGCCCATGCCGCGGTCGCCCGCCTGTCGCGCACGCACGCGCGCGGCGCCGGCTCCACCGTGTCGGGGATCGTCGCGGTCGTGCAGAACGGCGTGCACAGCTGGTTGGTCGTCAACATCGGCGACTCACGGGTGTACCGCCTCGTCGGCAGCACCCTCGAGCAGCTGACGGTCGACCACTCGGTCGTGCAGGAGCTCGTCGACGACGGTCGCATCACGCGCGCGGAGATGTCGACCTACCCGGGACGCAACGTGATCACCCGCGCGGTGGGCGATCAGTCCAGCGCGGCCGACTACTGGCTCGCGCCGATCGTCACGGGTGAGCGCCTGCTGGTCTGCTCCGACGGACTCTCGAACGACCTGAGCGATGAGGCGCTCCGCGCGGGCCTGTCGCTCGGCGGGTCGGCACAGCAGACGGCGCACGGGCTCGTCGACCAGGCACTCGCGCGCGGTGGTCGCGACAACATCAGCGCGGTCGTCGTCGACGTGCGATCGGGCGGGCTCGCCCAGCGCGCCGACGAAGTCACCGGCGGGTTCGCCACGAGTGCCGAGGCCACCGTGCATACGATCGACATCGACACCCATACCTCCGAACGACAGCGAGCCCGCCGTGACTGAGCGCACCTGGTTCGACGGCGACCTTCCCGCCGTCGCCACGGATCGGCTCGCCGTGCTGGTCGGGGGCGCGGATGGTGTGCCCGCCGCCCGCCGCGTGCTGGCGATCACCGGCGCCTCCCCCGACCCGACCGAGGTCCTGGATGCCCTCGTCGCCGAGGGGATCGCGGCGGTTCCCGCGTTCGCGATCGTCGCCCTCGACGAGGGTCATCTCACGGCGTTCCTCCGTGGGCCGTTCGCCCTCCGTTTCGAAGACGGCGGGCGCCGCGTGTGGCGCGTGGACGGCGTCGGGGCGCACACCTGGCGCGAGGTCGCCGCCGAGGGCGTCACGCGCGCCTGGGCCGGCGCCCCGGGGGCCGAGCCGCGTCTCCTCGATCTCGGCACGACCCCCGAGCGGCCCGTCCGCTCCGGCCCCACGACCGCCACCGGTGTGGTGCTGCGCACCGACCCCGCCGTCCGCCGGAGCGATCCGGTTGCGGTGCCTCCCGCGCCGGCGAAGGCGCCGGTCCGCATCCCGCTCCCGCCGGGGGTCTCCGCGCCTCCGCCCTTGCCGCACGGGATCGCCGCCCCGCCTCCGGTGCCGACGCCGCGCGCACCGCGTATCCCGCGCGCGATCCTCCTCCCCGACGGCGAGCGGGTGCCCATCGAAGGCACCCTGCTCGTGGGCCGCGGCCCCCGCACCGAACGGGTCGACGGCGAGCATCTGCCGACGCTGGTTCCGATCCCGCAGGCCCCGCGCGATGTCTCCCGCAGCCACGTGCGGATCTGGTCGGACGGAACGCGCGTGCAGATCGAGGACCTCGCGACATCCGGCGGCACGGCGCTCGTCGACGCCGGCGGCGTCGCGGTGCGCCTCATCGCGGATCGTCCGGCCGAAGTGCAACCGGGCTCCGTCGCCGAGCTGCCCGGGGGCGCCCGCATCCGATTCGTGGAGGACGAGTGAGCACGCCGACGGGCGACAACGCCCCCGATCCCCTCGACGACAGCACCCGCATCGTGTCGCGTCCCGCGCCCGCTCCCGCCGCGGCAGCCGAAGAGCCCGACGACGGCACGCTGCTCGTGCGGCGGCCGGCCGCGCCCGATGCGACCCCGCCACCGGTCGAGGAGCCCGACGACGGCACGCTGCTCGTGAGGCGGCCCGCCGCACCGGCCGCGCCCGAGTCCTCCCCCGACGACGCGCACCTCGCCGACGACAGCACCCGTATCGTGGCGCGCCCCGCGACCCCGGCACCACCCGCCGAAGAGCCCGAGGACGGCACGCTGCTCGTGCGGCGTCCGGCCGCGGCCGCACCCGCGCCGGTCACCGCCGCCGAACCCGAAGACGCGACGCGTCTCACGCGCCCTCGCGCCGAGGCACCCGCTCCCGCGGCCACCCCAGCGGAACCGGCCTCCGACGACGCCACCCGCGTCACCCGGCGCCCTCCCACAGGCGACGCCACGCGCATCACCCGGCGCCCGGCATCCGACACCCCGCGCACCGCCGCGCCCCTCCCGGACGCCGACGACCGCACGGCGCTCGGCACCCGTCAGCCCGCGGAGGCAGGGGATGCGGAGCGCACCCGCCTCGGCGGACGCCGCGCCGGCGCCGCGGCGTCGACGGATGCCACCGGTCTCTCGCCGCGGAGCCGCCGCTCGGCGCGCACGCGTGCCGCGAAGGCCGCGGCGGCGAAACCCGACGCCGTCCTCGCACCGCCGCCGGTCGATGACCGCCCGATCCCGGAGCGCTACGCGATCCGCACGCGTCAGGTCGGCACCGCCCCGCAGAATGCGCCGACCGCACAGCCCGCACTCGCCGCGGGCGACGGCGGCCTGGCCGCGCGCACGGCCCGTCGACGCGCGCTCCGCACCCGCCTGACCGTGCTGGTCTCGTCGGCCGCGGTGCTGACGCTCGGCTCGATCGTCGGCCTCGTGCTGCTCATCACCGCGTGAGCCCCGGCTCGGGTTAGCATCGAAGGCTGTGTCCACGCCAGAACCCGTCATCTCCTACCCGCCCGAGCTGCCCGTCAGCGCCGCGCGGCACGAGATCGCGCGCGCCATCGCCGAGAACCAGGTCGTAATCGTCGCCGGCGCGACCGGTTCGGGCAAGACGACGCAGCTCCCGAAGATCTGTCTCGAACTTGGCCGCACCCGTATCGCGCACACCCAGCCGCGGCGGATCGCGGCCCGCACGATCGCCGAACGGATCGCGAGCGAGTTGCAGGTGCCGCTCGGCGGCGCGGTGGGCTACAAGGTGCGTTTCACCGACAAGGTCTCGGCCGACACGGTCGTCGCCCTGGTCACCGACGGCATCCTGCTCAACGAGATCCATCGCGACCGGCTGCTCCGCCGCTACGACACGATCATCATCGACGAGGCGCACGAGCGCTCGCTCAACATCGACTTCCTGCTCGGGTATCTGCGCCGCATCCTGCCCGAACGTCCCGACCTGAAGGTCATCGTCACGTCCGCGACGATCGACCCGGAGAGCTTCGCCCGCCACTTCGCAGACGCGAACGGCGTGCCCGCCCCGGTCGTGGAGGTGTCCGGGCGCACGTATCCGGTCGACATCCGGTACCGCCCGCTCGTTCCGGACGCGGTCGACCCCGATGAGCCCGACGACGACGAACCCGGCGCTCCCGCATCCGGTGACGAGGACGAGGTCTCCGCGATCGTCGCAGCCCTCCGCGAACTCGATCGCGAAGCCCCGGGCGATGTGCTCGTGTTCCTGCCGGGCGAGGCCGAGATCCGGGACGCCGCGGATGCCGTCCGTGGCGCCTACGCGAAGGACGCGGCCCCCACCGAGGTGCTGCCGCTCTACGGGCGCCTGTCGGCTGCCGAACAGCACCGGGTGTTCGAACGGTCGACCGTCGCCGGTGTGCGCCGCCGCGTGATCCTCGCCACGAACGTCGCCGAGACGAGCCTGACGGTTCCCGGCATCCGGTACGTCGTCGACGTCGGCACCGCGCGCATCTCGCGGTACAGCAACCGCACCAAGATCCAGCAGCTGCCGATCGAGGCGATCTCGCAGGCCTCGGCGCAGCAGCGCGCCGGCCGCGCCGGCCGCACGGCACCCGGCATCGCGATCCGGTTGTTCTCCGAGCAGGACTTCGAGCGGCGGCCCGAGTTCACCGAACCCGAGATTCTCCGCACGTCGCTCGCGTCGGTCATCCTGCAGATGCTGTCGCTCGGGTTCGGCGACATCTCCGCGTTCCCCTTCCTGACCCCGCCCGACTCGCGCGGCGTCCAGGCCGCGTTCGATCTGTTGGTCGAGCTCGGTGCGGTGCAGCGCACGCGGCAGAGCACCACGCTGACGCCGCTCGGTCGTGAGATCTCGCGGCTGCCGATCGACCCCCGTTTCGCCCGGATGCTGATCGCCGCGCGCGAGGACGGCGTCCTCCGCGACGTGCTCGCGATCGTCGCGGGCCTGTCGATCCAGGACGTCCGCGAGCGGCCCGAGGAGCGGCGGGAGGAAGCCGATCGCCAGCACGCCCGCTTCACCGATCCGACGAGCGACTTCCTCACCCTCCTGAACCTCTGGAACCACCTGCGCGAGCAGCAGTCCGAGCTCGGCTCGAGCGCCTTCCGGCGCCAGTGCCGAGCGGAGTTCCTCAACTACGTGCGCGTGCGCGAGTGGGTCGATGTGCACCGGCAGCTCAGTCAGCTGATGAGCCTGCCGCGGAACGCCGGCGATTCCGGCGGCGGGAGCGCGGATCCGGATGCGGTGCATCGCGCCATCCTCTCCGGACTCCTCTCGCACATCGGCGTGCTCGATGAGCGCGAGAAGCCGCGCGACGGCCGCGCGGCCAAACCGGAGTATCGGGGTGCGCGCGGCGCGCGTTTCGCCCTGTTCCCTGGGTCGGGACTGCGCAAGAAGCGCCCGCAGGCCGTCATGGCGGCGGAGCTCGTGGAGACCAGCCGGTTGTTCGCTCGCACCGCCGCGGCCATCGATCCCGAGTGGGCCGAGCCGCTCGCGGGCGATCTGGCGAAACGGCAGCTGAGCGATCCGCACTGGTCGAAGGATGCGGGCGCCGCGGTGGCCGTCGAGAAGGTCACGCTTTTCGGCGTCGAGATCATCCCCCGCCGCCGCGTGCAGCTGGCGCGCTTCGATCGCCCGCTCGCGCGGGAGATGTTCCTCCGGCACGCGCTCGTCGAGCAGGAGTGGGATCCCTCCGCTTTCCCGAAGACGCTCACGGCCTTCGCCCGACGCAATCATGAGCTGCGCCGCCGACTCGAGAAGGTCGAGGAACGCGAACGACGACGCGACATCCTCGCTGGCGACGAAGCGGTCTACGCGTTCTACGACAGCCGGCTGCCCGCCGACGTCTTCGACGTGCGATCTTTCGAATCGTGGTGGCGCGACGCCGCGACCCGCACACCGAAGCTGCTGGATCTCACCGAGGACGATCTGCTCGAGAAGAACTCGCGCGCCGACGAACGCGATTTCCCGACGCGCTGGACGCAGGGCGACCAGGTGCTGACCCTGGCGTATCGGTTCGAGCCGGGTGCGGCCGACGACGGCGTGACCGCGGTCGTCCCGATCGCTCTGCTGGCGCAGATCCGCCCCGACGGCTTCGACTGGCAGGTACCCGGGATGCGCGACGAGCTCATCACGGCGCTGCTTCGCGCGCTGCCCAAAGCGATCCGACGTCACGTGGTGCCGGCGGCCGACTGGGCCGCTCGATTCGCCGAGGACCTGACCGAGGCCGGACCGGAGAATCACGGCGGACTCCCCCGCGAGACCCTCGCCGCCGCGCTCGCCGCCCGCATCCAGCGGGTGGCGAACCAACCGGTGACCGCGGCGGACTTCGAGTTCGACCGTGTTCCCGCGCACCTGTCGATCTCGTTCCGCGCCGTCGACGAGCGCGGGCGCCCGGTCGGCTCCGACCGGGATCTCGTCGCCCTGCAGGAGCGGTTCGCGGATCGCGCGCGCACCTCGGTCGCCCGTTCCCTCGCGCGTCCCCGCGCGGGCGCACCGGCCGCGATCGCCGCGGTCTCGGGCGTCGCCCCCGCGGCATCCGGTGCGGTGACCGAACGCACGGGCCTGACCGACTGGTCGTTCGGCGACCTGCCGGCGCTCGTCGACTCACCCGTGGCCGGCGGCATCGTCCGCGGGTACCCGGCCCTCGTCGACGCGGGCGCGTCCGTGACGCTCCGGGTGGAGGCGACCCCCGAGGCGGCCGCGCGCGAGACGAGGGCCGGCGTGCGGCGCCTCGTGCTGCTGGCCGTGCCCTCACCCGTGTCGTACGTGCTCGATCACCTCACCGCGAGCGAGAAGCTCGCCCTGGTCACGTCGCCGTACCAGAACGCGAAGGCTCTCGTCGAAGACGCCCGCGTGGCCGTTGCCGATGCCGTCATCGCGGGCATCGCCGCCGACGGCATCGTGCGTGATCGCGCCGGGTTCGAGCGGCTGCGCGACGCATTCTCGGCGGCCGTCACCGACGAGCTTTTCCGCACCGTGTCGCTGAGCGCCCGCATCCTGCTCGCCCTCCGCGAGGTCGAGCGCGCCATGAAGCAGCAGAACTCGCTGACGCTCCTCGGGGCGCTCGGAGACGTCCGCGGGCAGCTCGCCGGACTCGTCTACCCCGGCTTCCTGTCGCGGACGGGGCTCGCGCGCCTCGCGCACCTGCCGCGGTATCTGCAGGGCGCGAAGGAACGCGTCGAGGCCCTCGCGGATCAGCCCGGACGCGACCGCGCCCGCATGACCGAGTTCGAGCGGATCGCGGATGGGTACGCCGAGGCGGGCGGCACAATCCCCCTGCCCGCGGATGCGCCCGCCACTCTCGTTCGCGCCCGGTGGCTGCTCGAGGAGCTGCGGGTGAGCCTGTTCGCGCAGCGCCTCGGGACCGCCGAACCCGTGTCGGCGCAGCGCATCGCGAAGACGCTCCGGGAATAGCCCCGCGGATGCGCCGGTTTTCCCGAAGATGACACAGGCGATCGTCTACTCCGAACACGGCGGGCCCGATGTGCTCCGCCTCATCGAGCTCGACACCCCCGCCCCCGGGCCCGGGCAGGTCGCCGTCCGCGTCGAAGCGGCCGGCGTGAATCCGATCGACGGCAAGCTGCGTTCGGGCTTGCGCGGACCGGGGCCGATGACGGCGCCGCGCCGGATCGGTAATGACGGCGCCGGTGTCATCACCGCCGTCGGCGAGGGCGTCGACGGGTTCCGTCCGGGCGACGAGGTCGTTCTGTTCGGGGCGAGCGGCGTCTACGCGACCGACGTCGTCGTGACGGTGTCGGCCGTGCAGCCGCGGCCTCCGCAGGTGAGCGCGGCGCAGGGCGCGGCCCTCGGCATCCCGGTCGGCACCGCCTACCAGTCGCTCCGCTCCCTCGCGGTGGGCCCGGGCGACACCGTGCTCGTGCACGCCGGATCGGGCGCCGTCGGACAGGCTGCTATCCAGCTCGCCGCGCTCTGGGGCGCGACCGTCATCGCCACCGCCTCGCCCGCGCGTTTCGACCGGCTCCGCGAGCTCGGCGCCGTCCCGGTGGCCTACGGCGACGGCCTCGAAGAACGCGTTCGGGCCGCCGCGCCGCAGGGCGTGACCGTCGCCCTCGATGCCGCGGGCACCGACGAGGCGATCCAGACTTCGCTCGCTGTCGTCGCCGACCCCACGCGCATCGCCACGATCGTGCGCGGTCCGGATGCCGCGGGATTCGGCATCCGCGCATTCTCCGGCGGCAGCCCCGAACCGCTCACCGACCAGCAGCAGGCGTGGCGGGCCGAGGCCGTGCCCGTGGTGCTTGCTCTGATGGCCGCCGGTCGTTTCACGGTCGAGCTCGGCCCGGAGTTCGCCCTCGCGGACGCCGTCGAGGCGCACCGTGTGCTGGCATCCGGAGCGAACGGCAAGATCACCCTCGTTCCCTGAGCCACCGGCACCGACCGCGAGACCGCAACTGCGCGACGAGACGTTGGTTCTGAACCAACGTCTCGTGCCCCATCTGCCGTCTCGCGGCACAATCACGAAGAGCCCCGTCCGATCGGACGGGGCTCTTCGTGTGCGGGCTCAGTTACCGGAGCGGCGCTTGTTGTAGACGTCGAACGCGACGGCGAGGAGCAGAACGAGGCCCTTGACGGCCTGCTGCCACTCGATGCCGATGCCCATGATCGACATGCCGTTGTTCAGCACACCGATGATCAGACCACCGATGATCGCGCCGCCGATGGTGCCGACACCACCCTGCACCGCCGCGCCACCGATGAAGGCGGCGGAGATCGCCTCGAGCTCGAAGCCGTCACCGGCCTTCGGACCGGCGAGGTTCAGGCGAGCCGTGAAGATGAGGCCGGCGAGCGCCGCCAGGAAGCCCATGTTGACGAACAGCCAGAAGTCGACGCGACGGGTCTTGATGCCCGACAGTTCGGCGGCGTGGCGGTTGCCACCGATCGCGTAGATGTGACGACCGAACACGGTGCGGTTCATCACGATGCCGTAGACCATCACCAGCACCGCGAGGATGATCAGCGTGACCGGGATGCCCTTGTACGAGGCGAGCGCCCAGGCGAACCAGCCGATGACGACCGAGATGAGGGCGAGCTTCAGCACGAACCACGCGAGCGGCTCGGTGTCCTGACCGTACTTCTGTCGGCCTCCGCGTGTGCGGAACTGCTGCACGATGAGGGCGACGATCGCGACCGCGCCCAGCACGAGCGTGAACAGGTCGAGGTCCGCCGCACCGAACACGTCGGTGAGGAAGCCGTTGCCGAGCGCACGGTACTCGTCGGGGAACGAACCGATGTTCGCGTTGCCGAGCACGACGAGCGCGAGGCCGCGGAAGATCAGCATGCCGGCCAGCGTCACGATGAACGCGGGAATGCCGACGAAGGCGATCCAGAAGCCTTGCCACGCACCGACCAGCGCGCCGATGCCGAGCGAGAGGATGACCGACAGCCACCACGGCAGGCCCATCTGCACCGCGAATACGCCCGAGACGGCGCCGACGAACGCGGCGACCGATCCGACCGACAGGTCGATGTGACCGGCGATGATGATCATCACCATGCCGATGGCGAGAACGAGGATGTAGCCGTTCTGCACGACCAGGTTCGAGATGTTCTGGGGCCTCAGCAGGATGCCGTCGGTCATGATCGCGAACAGCGCCACCACCGCGATGAGCGCGATGAAGATGCCGTTCTTGCCGAGGTCGCTGAGCACGTGGGTCAGCCAGCGGGTGAACCGGTTCTCGGTGGGGTTGACGAGGCCGCCGGCGGCGGTCGACGAGTCGCCCGGGGAGGGGGTGATGTCATTCGACATGAGTGTGAGTCTCCTGCAAGCCCCTAGCGGGGCTTCTCCATGGTCATGAGCTTGAGGACGGATTCGGGGGTGGCCTGCTCGATCGGCAGTTCGCCGGTGATGCGACCCTCGGAGAGGGCGTAGACGCGGTCGGAGATACCGAGCAGCTCGGGCAGCTCGGAGGAGATCACGATGATCCCCTTACCCGCGGCCGCGAGCTTGTTGATGATCGTGTAGATCTCGTACTTCGCTCCGACGTCGATCCCGCGAGTGGGCTCGTCGAGGATCAGCACGTCGGGATCGGAGTAGATCCACTTCGACAGCACGACCTTCTGCTGGTTGCCGCCGGAAAGCTTGCCGGTCTTGGCGAGCACGTTCGGGGCCTTGATGTTCATGCTTTTGCGGTACTCGTTGGCGACCTTGAACTCTTCGTTGTCGTTGACGAGCCCTGCCTTCTCGAGCTTCTTCAGCGACGCCATCGAGACGTTGCGCTTGATGTCTTCGATGAGGTTCAGACCGTAGGTCTTGCGGTCCTCCGTCGCGTAGGCGAGGCCGTTGTCGATGGCTTCGGAGACCGAGCGCATCTTGACCTCCTTGCCCCGCATGAAGGCCCGGCCGGTGATGCGGGTGCCGTAGCTCTGACCGAACAGACTCATCGCGAACTCGGTGCGGCCGGCGCCCATGAGGCCCGCGATACCGACGATCTCGCCGGCGTTGACGGTGATCGAGACGTCGTCGACGACGACGCGGGTGGGGTCCTGGGGGTGGTGCGCGGTCCAGTTCTCCACGCGCAGCAGCTCTTCGCCGATGTGCGGTTCGTGATCGGGATAGCGGTGCTCGAGGTCGCGACCCACCATGTCCTTGATGATGCGGTCCTCGGTGACGTCCGCCTTCGCGATCGTCTCGATGGTCTTGCCGTCACGGATGACGGTGACGGTGTCGGCGACCTTTTTGATCTCGTTCAGCTTGTGGCTGATGATGATCGACGTGATGCCCTGCCCGCGCAGGCTCAGGATCAGCTCGAGCAGGTGATCCGAGTCGTCGTCGTTGAGGGCGGCGGTCGGCTCGTCGAGGATGAGCAGCTTGACTTCCTTCGAGAGCGCCTTCGCGATCTCGACGAGCTGCTGCTTTCCGACACCGATCTGCTTGACCGGCGTCGTCGGGTTCTCGCGGAGTCCGACGCGCTTCAGCAGCGCGGCGGCCTCCTGGTTGGTCTTGTTCCAGTCGATGATCCCCAGCGCGTTCTTGCGCTCGTTGTTGAGGAAGATGTTCTCGGCGATCGACAAGTACGGGCTCAGCGCCAGCTCCTGGTGGATGATGACGATGCCCTTCGCCTCGCTGTCGCGGAGGTTCTTGAACTGCACCTCCTCGCCCGCGTAGACGATTGTGCCGTCGTACGTGCCGTGCGGGTAGACGCCCGACAGCACCTTCATCAGCGTGGACTTCCCCGCGCCGTTCTCGCCGCAGATCGCGTGGATCTCTCCACGCTCGACGGCGAAGTTGACGTTCGACAGCGCTTTCACGCCGGGGAACGTCTTGGTGATGCCACGCATCTCCAGGATGTGCTCGACCATCCGTACTCTCCTTGCCAGGTTGCCTGGTCGGTCGGGCCCAGCCGGGCGGCTCGCGCCGCCCGGCTGGGCCGTCTCATTGCGGTCTTAGCCGCCGATTTCGTCTTCGGTCCAGTAGCCGCTGTCGACCAGCGTCTCCTTGATGTTGTCCTTGACGACGATCTGCGACTCGAGCAGGTACGAGGGAACGACCTTCACGCCGTTGTCGTAGTCCGTCGTGTTGTTGACCTCGGGCTCTTCGCCGTTGAGGATCGCGGCCGCCATGTCGACGGCGACCTTGGCCAGCTCACGCGTGTCCTTGAAGATCGTCGCGTACTGCTCGCCCGCGTTGATCGCCTTGACGGAGTCGAGCTCCGCATCCTGACCCGAGATGATGGGCCATTCTGCGCCGGTCGAGTATCCCGCGCCCTCGAGCGCCGAGATGATGCCTCGCGAGATGCCGTCGTAGGGCGAGAGGATCGCGTTGACCTGCGTGCCGTCCGAGTAGTTCGCCGTGAGGATGTCTTCCATGCGGCTCTGGGCGGTCTCGCCGTCCCAGCGGAGCGTGGCGACCTGCTGGAAGTCCGTCTGACCGGACTTCACGACGAGCGTGTCGTCGTCGATGTAGGGCTGGAGGACGTCCATCGCACCGTTGAAGAAGAACGTGGCGTTGTTGTCGTCGGGCGAACCGGCGAACAGCTCGATGTTGAACGGGCCGGCGGGGGCGCCGTCGATCGGGGTGCCGTCGAGCTCGACGAGTCCGAGACCGTTGAGAACCGACCACGCCTGCTGCTGACCGACGACGAAGTTGTCGAAGGATGCGTAGTAGTTGACGTTCTCGCTGTCGCGGATGAGGCGGTCGTAGGCGATGACGGGGATGTCGGCGTCTGCGGCGCTCTGCAGCACCTCGGAGAGCGTGGTGCCGTCGATCGAGGCGACGATCAGGGCCTTGGCGCCCTTGGTGATCATGTTCTCGATCTGCGAGACCTGCGTGGGGATGTCGTCTTCTGCGTACTGCAGGTCGACGGTGAACCCCTGGTCTTCGAGCTGGCTCTTGACGGCGTCGCCGTCCTGGATCCAGCGCTCGGAGCTCTTGGTGGGCATTGCGACGCCGATGAGGCCGCCGTCGCTCTCGCCACCGCTGCCTCCGGTCGAGCCGCCGCCGCCGCATGCGGAGAGCATGAGGGCGCCGGCGGTGAGGGTGGCCGCAGCGAAGAGGATCTTCTTGGCTTTCACTGTCGTTCCTTTCCAGGTGACTGCACTGTCTTGGTGGGTGTTTCGGGTGACCGCGCCCAGGTGGGCTACCGGCGGTCGTCGGTGTTCTGTCCGTACACGTTCTGGTATCGGGAGTAGAGCGCGTCGATCCGTTCCTGAGGGAGCGGGACGAGCGCACCGCCCTCACGGGCGATGTGTACGGTTCGGGCGGCGTCCTCGCACATGACGGCCGCTTTCACGGCGTCTCGCGGGCTGACGCCGATCGTGAAGGGGCCGTGGTTCTGCATCAGCACGGCGCGGGAGCGGTGACCGCGGAGAGTGTCGACGATCCCGCGGCCGATCGAGTCGTCGCCGATGATCGCGAACGGTCCGACCGGGATGGGCCCCCCGAACTCATCGGCCATGCCGGTGATGACGCAGGGGATCTCTTCACCGCGCGCGGCCCACGCGACGGCGTAGGTCGAGTGCGTGTGCACGACCCCGCCGACCTCGGGCATGTTGCGGTAGACGTAGGCGTGTGCGGCCGTGTCGCTCGAGGGAGCGCGGTCGCTACCCGGGGTGCCCTCGACGACCGCGCCGTCGAGCGTGCACAGGATCATGTTCTCGGGGGCGAGGTCATCGTAGGTCACGCCGGAGGGCTTGATCACGAAGAGATCGGCACCGGGAACACGGCCGGAGACGTTGCCGCCGGTCCAGACGACGAGGCCGTTGCGCACCAGTTCGGCGTGCAGCGACGCGACATCGGCGCGGACCCGGGCGATCGCCACTTCGGTCTTCACCCCGGTGACGTAGAGGTCGCGCTCGTCGGCGGATGCGGACACGGGTTGACTCCTTCGTCTGTCGTAACCCCGGTGTGACGATCAATGTGACCGTTCACATTGCGCCACTGTAGCCCACGACCGCGGGCGGGTGTCAACCTGCGCTGGTCTCGGATTGATAACGGCCGGAATCAGCGCGGGAGAAGCGCCGCGGACGAACCGCGCACGATCAATTCCGGCACGATCGTGCTCGCCGCCGGCTCCACGCCGTCGGCAGGACCGAGCAGCAGATCGACGCAGCGACGCCCGAGTTCCGCGAAATCCTGCCGCACAGAGGTCAGCGGCGGCCAGAAGTGCGCGGCCTCCGGGATGTCGTCGAACCCCACGATGCTGATGTCGCCGGGCACGTCCAACCCCTCCGCCCGCACGGCGTGCATGAGCCCGAGTGCCATCTGATCGTTCGAGGAGAACACCGCGGTGAAGTCACGAACGCGCAGCAGTTCCCGGCCCGCGTAGTACCCGAAGTCCGCCGTCCAGTCCCCCAGGATCGGCGCCGTCGTGGGAATGTCGTGGGCGCTCATCTCCTCGAGGAATCCCCGCATCCGCGCCTCGGCCTCGATCCAGTCCTGCGGGCCGGCCAGGTGGTAGATGCTGCGATGCCCGAGTTCGATCAGGTGCCGCGTGGCGAGGCGCGCGCCCGCGATCTGGTCGACCGACAGCGCGTGCTGGGGATCGAGCTCGGGCGACTGCAGGGTCACGTACGGAATGTCGAGGGGCTGGGCCTCGAGGGCCCGAAGAACGCGCACCTGGGGCGCGATCACCACCAGGCCCTCGATCGACTGCGCCGTCAGATGCGCGAGGCCCGCGGGAATCGATGCCGGGTCGTTCGGCACGATGTTCGCCGTGCTCACCCAGTAGCCGCGGGCTCGCGCGGCTTCTTCGATCGCCGCGATGCTCGACGCCGGGCCGTACTGCGTGCTGGAGGCGGAGAGGATTCCGATGGTCTGCGACCTGCTCGTCACCAGGGCACGAGCGGCGCGGTTCGGACTGTACTGCAACCGCGTCATCACCTCGATGACGCGCTCGCGCGTCTCGGGCCGGATGCTCGGGTGGTTGTTGATCACGCGCGAGACCGTTTGGTGCGAGACCGCCGCGAGGCGCGCGACATCGCGGATGCTGGGTCTGCGACCCGCCGCCTCGTCGCTCATGGGGTCGGTCTCCGTTGATGGGGGATGTGCACGGTCACACGCCTGCACACATTATGCACAGATCACCGTATCCCGGCTCCGGAATGTGACAGTCACACGGCCGAGCCGCCTGTGGAGGAATCGAATGTGACTTGTCACATTCCGCCGCCGCGACCGGAGGCGTAGCCTGTGCACATGGCGGACTTCGCCCAGCATCTTCCTCTCAGCCAGCGAGCCGGCGTCGACGAATCGAACGTCAGCTCGGATCGTCGCGCGGCTGTCGCAGACGTCGTCGTCGAGGCCGCCCGCATCCTGGGCATCGCCACGCACGACGACGCGGCGCACCAGGCGCGTGCGCGTCGCTTCCTCGACGAAGCCGGTCTCGGCACCGGTGCCACGGGAGGCTCGGCGACCGACCTCCGGCATCTCGCGGAGACGCTCCGGACGGGCCGGCGCCGCCGCATCGGGATGCTGGTGAACGCCGTGCGGGCGCTTCTGGTGCTCGGCGACACGGTCGGTGTCGCACCGCACCTGGATCCCGCCGTCAGCGGAGCGGTCGCTCTGGCCGCCGAGGGCAAGGCCGCCTTCGCGCGACGCGCGGTCCTGCGCGGCCACACGGTGCGGGCCACCGACGAGGGCTGGGGCTTCGGCTACGGGCCGGTGCTGCAGGGCACGGGGCGCAGCATCCTGCGCTTCATCCTCGAGCTCGAGGACACCCCGCCGCAGCCGCTCAACTCGCCGCGATGAGGTCCCGGTAGAAGCCGATCCCGCGAAGCCACACGTCGACGCGGATGCTCTCGTCGTGCGCGTGCAGTGCGTCGCGTTCGGAGCGCGTGAGGTGGAACGGCGTGAAGCGGTAGACGTGCGGGCTGATGGCGGTGAACCATCGGCTGTCGCTCGCACCGAGCTGCAGGTACGGCGTGGCCACGATGTCGGGGTCCAGCGCGGAGGCGATCGCGCCGGCCAGCCGACGCCACGGTTCACCCCGCCACGGCGACACCGGCGAGGGATCGGTGCCATGGCGCACCTCGATCTCGATACCGTCGTCCGCGATCACACGGTGCAGGCGCGCCGTGGCGGAAGCGATGGTGTCCCCGGTCAGCAGCCGGATGTTGACGGCCGCCCGCGCGGAGGTCGCCAGCACGTTCTCGGCCGGTGCACCCTGCAGTTCGGTGGCGACGGCGGTCGTTCGGACGAGCGCGTTCGTCTCCGGCCCGAGGTGTGAGAACACGGCCGCGATCAGCGGGCCGGTGACGCCGAGACGGCGGAAGAGGATCGCCAGCGCACGCGGCGCGTGCGGCGCGACGGTGGTCAGCATCGCGCGCACCGGCGGGCTGATGCGCCGCGGGAAGGGATGACGCTGCAGCCGCACGATCGCCCGCGCCAGCCGCGCGGTCGCCGGCATCGCAGCGGGCGTCGAGGCGTGACCGCCGATCTCGCGGGCGGTGAGCCAGGCGGTCATGATGCCGCGCTCCGCCACCCCGATCATCGCGGTGGCACGCGCGACGCCCGGGAGCACGCCGTCGACGACGGCGCCGCCCTCGTCGAGGACGAGTCCGGGCCGTACATCCCGGGAGCGCAGCAGGTCGACGATCGCGCCGGCGCCATCCCCCGCCGTCTCCTCGTTGTGCCCGAACGCGAGATAGACGTCCCGCGCGGGGACGTGGCCCTCGGACACGAGGGCCTCCACCGCTTCCAGAATCGCGACGAGCGCACCCTTGTCATCGATCGCCCCGCGGGCGACGATTCGCGCATCCGTTCCCTCGCCGACGATGTCGGCGCCGAACGGATCGCGGCTCCACTCGGCGGAGACTACGGGAACGACGTCTTGGTGCGCCATGAGAACGAGCGGGTCCGCGGCGACGCGCCCGGGCCAGCGGTAGAGCAGCGCGTGCCCCGACACGACGTCTCGCTCGAGGTGAGCGTGCGTCGCGGGATAGAGGCGCTCGAGCGCGCGCTGGAAATCATCGAAGACGGCGAGGGCCGCGGCATCATCCGGCGCCGCGGAGACCGTCGGGATGCGCAGCAATTCGCGGAATCTCTCCAGAGCGCTCGTCACGCGCCGAGCCTACTGGGGTGGCCCCCGAGTACGGTGGGGAGATGACCGCCGATCACTCCCCCGGCCTGCGCTGGGGCATCCTCGCCACGGGTGGAATCGCCCATCAGTTCACGTCCGACCTCCGCACGGCGGGGCTCGATGTCCGCGCCGTGGGGTCGCGTTCGGCCGCCGGCGCAGAGGCCTTCGCGTCCGAGTTCGAGATCCCCCGCGCGCATGCGTCGTACGAGTCGCTCGTCGCAGACGACGACATCGACATCGTGTACATCGCGACGCCGCATCCGATGCACGCCGAGAACGCCCTCCGCGCGATCGAGAACGGCAAGCACGTGCTCGTCGAGAAGGCGTTCACGCGCGACGGCGACGAAGCGGCATCGGTGCAGTCGGCCGCCGAGGCCGCCGGAGTGCTCGCGATGGAGGCGATGTGGACGCGATACCTGCCCCACATGATCCGTATCCGGGAGCTCATCGCGGCCGGAGATCTCGGCGAGCTCCGGGTCGCGCACGCCGACCACAGCCAGAAGCTGTCGGCCGACCCGAACCACCGCCTCAACGCGCTCGAGCTGGGCGGGGGCGCGCTCCTCGACCTGGGCATCTACCCCGTGTCGTTCGTCTGGGATGTGCTCGGTGCACCCACGTCGATCTCCGCGCACGGCCGCCTCGGCGAAACGGGGGCCGACACCGAGGTCGCGACCGTCTTCACGCACGCGGGGGGCGCCGTGTCGACCACGGTGTCGTCGTCCCGCGCTGCGGGCCCCGTGACCGCGCACGTCGTCGGCACCGAGGGCCGGATCGACATCGATCGCACCTGGTACGCGCCCGCATCCTTCCGACTCACCCGTCCCGACGGCACGGTGGCGGAAGAGTACGTGTCGACGATCGACGGGCGCGGGATGCAGTTCCAGGCGCTCGCCGCGGAACGGTTCATCGCCGAGGGGCGCCGCGACAGCGATCTGCTCCCGCTCGCCGAAACCGTCGCCATCATGCGCGCACTCGATGACATCCGCACGCAGATCGGCGTGCGCTACCCCGGGGAGCACTGACCATGCCCGATCTGACCATCCCTCGCGTCGCGGTCTACCTCGACTTCGACAACATCGTCATGAGTTGGTACGACCGCGTGCACGGTCGGAACGCCTACTCCCGCGATCGGCAGCGGATCGCCGAGAACCCCAAGGACCCGGAGATCGCCGAGAAGCTCGCTCGCGCCACGGTCGACGTCGGCGCGATCATCGACTACGCCGCCTCCTTCGGAACCCTCGTGCTCACCCGGGCGTACGCCGACTGGTCATCGCCGGTGAACGCCGAGTACCGCTCGCAGCTCGTCGCGCGCGCGGTCGACCTCGTGCAGCTGTTCCCGGCCGCCGCCTACGCCAAGAACGGCGCCGACATCCGGCTCGCGGTCGACACGGTAGAAGACATGTTCCGCCTGCCCGACCTCACGCACGTCGTGATCGTCGCCGGCGACTCGGACTATGTGCCGCTCGCCCAGCGCTGCAAGCGGCTCGGGCGCTTCGTGGTCGGCGTGGGGGTGGCGGGGTCCACGGCCAAGTCGCTCGCCGCTGCCTGCGACCGTTTCGACTCGTACGACTCGCTTCCCGGGGTCGGTTCTCCCGAGCCGACGAAGAAGGAGGAATCGGCCTCTCGGGCGCGGGCGCGCAAACGGTCCGTCGACCCAGCGACCGATCTGCTCGAGCGAGCACTGCGGCTGGAGAACGACAAGGACCCCGCGCAGTGGCAGCACGCGTCCGCGGTGAAGAGCCTCATCACGCGGCTGGATCCCTCGTTCACCGAGAAGGCGCTCGGGCACCGCAGCTTCACCGAGTTCATCTCCGCGCATCCCGACATCGCCGAGATGGACGACACCGACAACATCGTCCGCATCCGGCTCGTCGCCGATAAGCGCTGACGGCCGGAACGACCGGAACGGGGTCGACGGGGCACCCGCCGGTCGACCCCGTTCTGCGTCGTCAGGTGAGGAAAGGGATGACGCCGGTCAGCACGCCGACCGCGAGCATCACGAGCGACACGATCGTCGCGCGCCACAGCACCTTCTTGTGGTGGTCGCCGAGATTGACGCCGGCGAGCGAGACGAGCAGCAGGATCGCCGGCACGAGCGGGCTCTGCAGGTGCACCGGCTGGCCGGTGATCGATGCCCGTGCCATCTCGACCGGGTCGATGCCGTAGGCCGAGGCGCTCTCGGCGAGCACGGGGAGGATGCCGAAGTAGAACGCATCGTTCGACATGAAGAACGTGAACGGGATCGAGAGCACACCGGTGATCACCGCGAGGTAGGGGCCGAGGGAGTCCGGAATGACCTGGGTGATCCAGTTCGCCATCGCCGTGACCATGCCGGTGCCGTTCAGCACACCCACGAGCACGCCCGCCGCCAGCACCATCGACACGACGCCCACGATGCTCGGGGCGTGCGCCACGATCTCGTCGGCCTGCGTCTTCAGCTTCGGGAAGTTGATGATGAGGGCCACCGCTGCGCCGACCATGAACACGAAGGCCAGCGGGAAGACATCCATGACGAGCAGCACCATGACCGCGAGGGTCAGCGCGAGGTTGAACCAGATGAGCTTCGGCCGGAGCGTCGCCCGGTTCGGGTCGAGCATCGTATCGGCCATCGCGGTGTCGGCCGTGTCGACGAGCTCGGATGCGGCCACTCCGCGGCGCCCACCGGCGACGGTCACGATGTTGCCGGTGCGCAACAGCGCCCGCGCACCCACCGTACGGTCGGCCCCGCGGAACACCCGCGGCGCCCGGAGCGGGCCGTCGCCGGAGGACTCGAGGCGCGACGTGTCGACGCTGCCCGCGAGGCGGCGGCGCTCGGAGAGACCGAGGAACCAGGCGAAACCGAGCGAGACGATGATTCCGGCGATGAGGGCCGGCACCATGGGCACGAAGATGTCGGTCGGCTGCAGCCCGAGCGCGGCTGCCGCGCGGACGGTCGGACCGCCCCACGGCACGATGTTCAGCGTGCCGTTCATGAGTCCCGCGACGCAGGTGAGTACCACGGGGCTCATCCCGAGCCGCAGGTAGATCGGCAGCATCGCCGAGGTCGTGATGATGAAGGTCGTCGACCCGTCGCCGTCGAGCGACACGGCGCCGGCGAGGATCGCCGTGCCCAGCACGACCTTCGCCGGGTCATCGCCGAGCAGCCGGGTGATCGCGCGGATGAGCGGGTCGAAGAGGCCGACATCGATCATGATGCCGAAGTACATGATGGCGAACATCAGCAGCGCGGCCGTCGGCGCCATCGAACTGATCGCGTCGATCACCATGTCGCCGAGTCCGAGACCGGCGCCCGCGAACAGGCCGAAGATCGTCGGGACGACGATGAGCGCGACCATCGGCGTCAACCGCCTCGTCATGATCAGCGCCATGAACGTGAGGATCATCGCGAATCCGAGGATCACGAGAATGGTGTCGGACGGAACGAACGCGACCGCGTAGTCGGCGGCCTCCGTCCGGGGGACGATCGTGTGCATCGCGACTCCTTCGTCGTGGTGAGGCGCCGGTCCGGGCGCCGTAGGGGGCTCGGCCGATGCTAGGCCGCGGCGTCATCCGCCGCCCGCTTGCTCGCATTCCCGCACGTTGTGCGCGTAGCGTGTGTTCTGCGCATTGTGCGCAGAGGAGGCGATGATGCGCTTCGCGACGCGGATGCTGATCGTGCAGGTGGCGACCCAGGTCGCCGTCGTAGCGGTCTGCGCCGCCGTGTTCCTCGCCATCGGCGTCCAGCAGCTGCGCGAGGAGGCGGAGTCGTCGGCGTTGAACATCGCGCGCACGGTCGCGGAGGACGCGCAGGTACGGCAACTCGTGGCCGCCGCATCCGCCGCGGACGCTCCTCCTCCCGCGGCCGAGCTGCGCGCCGGACCGCTGCAGGCGTACGCGCTCGCGGTCACCGACCGCGCCGATGGCCTGTTCGTCGTCATCTCCGACGTGCGCGGCATCCGCCTCGCGCACCCGAACCCCGACCGGATCGGCGAGCAGGTCAGCACGAGCTTCGCCGAGACGCTCGCCGGCCGCGAGGTCGTGACGTGGGAGACGGGCACGCTCGGCGAGTCCGCGCGCGCGAAGGTCCCGATCCTCCCGCCGGGCGGAGGCGCTCCTGTCGGCCAGGTCAGCGTCGGGTTCGAGCCGGCCAGCGTCTTCGACGATCTGCCCGCGCTCCTCGGCGGAATCGCGCTCGCCGTCGGCGCGGCCGTCGCGGCCGGGCTCGTCGTCGGCCTCTTCATGCGGCGACGGCTCGAGTCCGTCACTCTCGGTGTGCAGCCCGAAGAGCTCGTGGCGCTCGTGCAGACGCAGGCCGCAGTTCTGGCGAGTTCCGGTGACGGGATCGTCGCGCTCGACACCGCGGGAGTGGTGCGCGTGTGCAATCCGGCCGCGGCGCGGATGCTGGGCCTTACCGAAGCCGCCGCGGGCAGCTCGTTGTCTGCTCTTCCCCTCGACGACGACGTGCGGCGCGCGCTCGGCGGCGAGGGCGCACCGGGCGGGATGGTGATCGGCGATCGGGTGATCTACATCGATGTGCTCCCCGTCCTGCGCGCGGAGCGGACACTCGGGACCGCCGCTGTGCTCCGCGATCGCACCGACCTGATCGCCCTCAGCGAGCGCCTCGAGAGTGTGCGCACGATGAGCGACGCGCTGCGGGTGCAGCGCCACGAGTTCGCCAACCGCCTGCACGCGGCGACGGGCTTGATCGACGCCGGGCGCGCGCACGAGGCCAGAGACTTTCTGCGCGACCTCGCCGGGGATGGCGGCACGGGGGCGCCGGAACACGGGTGGACGTCGGGCGAGCGGATCTCGGACCCGCTTCTCCGCTCGTTCCTCGGAGCGAAGGCCATCGCAGCGGCCGAACGTGGCGCGACGCTCACGATCGGCGAGGACACCCTCCTCTGGGGGCAGGTCGCGGAGGCCGAAGACGTCGCCGCGGTGCTCGGCAACCTGATCGACAACGCCGTCACCGCCGCGGTCGGCGGCGACCGCACGCCCACCGTCGAGGTCACCCTGCTCGACGACGGCGACACCCTGGTCGTCACCGTGGCCGACTCGGGCCCGGGCGTCGCCGATCCATCGGTCGTGTTCGCCCCGCGGAATCCGGATGCCGCCACCGCGGACGCCCACCCCGAACCACCCATCGACCGGGTGCACGGCCTCGGCATCGGCCTGCCGCTCTCGCGCGATCTGGCGCGTCGGCGCGGCGGAGACGTCTGGCTCGTGGACGCCGGAGGGCCGGCGTCCGGCGCCGTCTTCGGTGCGCGGTTGCCGGGCGTCATGACCGGTCGCGCGGCGACGGCGTCTCAGGAGGAGAAGCAATGACCGACATCCGGGTTCTGATCGTCGACGACGACTTCCGCGTCGGCGGCATCCACCGCGACATCGTGGCGGACCGCGCGGGCTTCACCGCGCTCGATCCGGTGCGGAGCATCGACGCGGCGCGCGCCGCCCTGCGCGCCGACACCCCCGACCTCCTGCTCGTCGACGTCTATCTTCCGGATGGCGACGGCATCGACCTGATGCGCACCTCGGGCATCGACGCGCTCGTGCTCTCGGCGGCATCGGATGCCGCCACGGTGCGCCGGGCGCTCCGGTCCGGCGCGCTCGGCTATCTCGTGAAGCCGTTCGACACCCGGGTACTCGGCGAGCGGCTCGATCGGTACGCGCGCTACCGCAACCTCATCGACGCCGATCGCGCGCTGTCGCAGGAGGAGATCGACCGCGCTGCGGCGATCGTGCACGGGGCCGGCGACGCCGCATCCGTGTCGCGGTCGGCGACCGAGCAGCTCATTCTGGGCACGCTCGGCGTCGAGGAGGCGTCGGCCGCCGAGATCGCCGAACGCGCCGGGATCTCCCGGGCGACGGCGCAGAGACACCTGTCGACGCTCGCGACCCGCGGGCTTGTCGAGGTGGGGCTCCGTTACGGTGCGACCGGGCGACCCGAGCACCGCTACCGAGCACGGGTCTCCTGACCCGCTCGAGTCTCAGGCGCGCGGGGTCCGCGTGCTCCACAGCGCCCACGCGATGAGCACCGGCTGGAAGAAGAGCCGCACGAGACGCTTCACGTCGGTATCCAGACCGAAGCCGTCGCGGCGGTACGTGAACTGCGCGATGTTGCCCGGGAAAACGGCCGCGAAGAAGAGGGCCAGAACCGTGCCAGCGCGGCGACGGTGTCGAGGCAGGGCGACCAACGAGACGCCGAGGGCGATCTCCGCGACGCCCGACGCGAGCACGACGGCGTCCTTGTCGAGCGGCACCACTTCGGTCGTCCAGTCCGGCACCTGCGCCTGGAATTCCTTCCGGGCCCAGAACAGGTGGCTGACGCCGGCGAACACCATGGCGGCTGCGAGCAGCCAACGCGCGAAATTCCTCATGTCCTCAGTCCACTCCCGAACGCGGCGCGTGTCGAGCCCGAATGTCTCGCGACGCGCTGTGCTGACCGGCGGACGCCCGTCAGCGCGACATCGATGCCGATGCGCTGGTCAGGCGCGGCGACCGGACCCGCCCGTGGCCCACAGCGCCCAGACAACCAGCACCGGTTGCAGGAACAACCGCCCGAAGCGCGCCCGATCGGTGCGCATCAACGGCGCGGGGCGGCCCGTTCGCCACTGGTGGACGTTGCCCGGGAACACCGCCACGAAGAACGCGGCGATCGCGTAGCCCGCGATCGCTCGCCGCGGCGGGGGCAGGAGCGCCGCGGCGCCGAGAGCGATCTCCGCCACGCCGGAGCCGACGACGATCGCATCCGTGCTCGTGTGGAGCATCCGCGTCGCCCACTCCGGCACGACGATGCGGTAACCGCGGCGCCCCCACGTGAGGTGCGACACACCCGCGGCCGTCAGCAGCGCGGCGAGCGCGAGGCGTGCGATGGTTCGCAACACGGAACGGATGCGGTGCCCGCCGCGTCCGCGCCTCACGCGCCGGCCTGTTCTGCGGCGTCACGCGCTGCGGTGTCGCGTGCTGCGGCGTCCTGTTCTGCGGTGTCGCGTGCTGCGGTGATGGCGGCGGCAGCCGCGTCGATGAAACGTGCGTAGGCGTCGGGGCTGTCGTCGGCGGGAATGGCCCGCAGCACGACCTCGTCGACGGCGCCGAGATACGGCACCAGACCCGCCGCGATGCCGTCGTCGCCCGGCGCGGGAAGGACCGTGGACTCGACGCCGACGCCCAGCCGGGCGAAGTTCGCGGCGTAGTTCGGGTAGGTGGCATATCGCGCGGCCTCTTCCCGCATCCGCTCGATCCCCGCGGCGTCGACCGCCGCGCGAACGTACAGGCACACCCGTGCGGCGGGCGCGAGATCGTGCGCGTCACGGCTCTGCTCGGCGGCAACCGCGGGCGGAAGCCACGACAGCAGCGGACCGTCGGCCTCGCGGGCGGCGAGTGCACGCATCCGCGGCCCGAGGGCCCCGACCACGAGGCCGACCGCCTGTCGATCGCGGATGCGGCGGACGCCGTCGCGCACGAGCGCGAGCTGGCCGGTGCGGGCGGCGCCCGAGCCGAGCCCGATCCGGATGCGGGAATCCGGCGCGTCGATGCGCGAGACGGCGTCGGAGATCTCGCTCGGGGCGCGGCGGTCGAGCGGCACGACCCCGGTGGCGAGGACCAGACGCTCGGTCACGGCGGCGGCCGCCGCGAGTGCGGCGAGGGCATCGCCGTCCGGGGTGTCGTTGACCCAGAGCGCGTGGAAGCCGGCTCGCTCGGCGGAACCGGCGATCCGGGCGATGAGGGCGGGGCCGAGCGACCCGGCGACGCCGAGCGAAACGGTGGCGGATGTCATGTACCGAGCTTGCGCCCGGAGGCCGCATCCGGCGCACAGGACTCGCCCTCCGCCGTCCGACGCGCCGCCCCGCAGACCCGCAGGCGCGCAGCCCGGCAGATGACGAAGAGCCCGGGGCGGTGGGCCCCGGGCTCTTCATCCGTGATCGTCAGGCCGCGTCGGCGAGCACGCTCACCGTCGCGACGACCAGCTGGCCGCCGACCGCATCCACCCGCACCGCGCCCCCGTCGCCGAGTTCGCCGCTCACGAGCAGGTCGGCGATTCGGTCGTCGATCTGACGCTGGATGAGGCGGCGCAGCGGCCGCGCGCCGTACTCGGGCTCGTACCCGCGGTCGGCGAGCCAATCCACCGCCGACTCCGACACCTCGAACCCGATCTCGCGGGCTCCCAGTCGACCCTCGGTCGTGGTCAGCATGAGCGACACGATCTCGCGGAGCTGAGGGCGATCGAGCTTCCGGAACAGCACGATGTCGTCGATGCGGTTGAGGAACTCGGGCCGCATGGCCTCGCGCACCTTCGCCATGACGCGATCACGCAGGTCGCCCTCGGAGCCGAATCCGGTGGCGCCGCCGCCGTCGGCGATGAATCCGATGGCCACCGACCGCGACGCGAGGAATTCGGCACCGATGTTCGAGGTCATCACGATGACCGTGTTGCGGAAGTCCACCGTGCGCCCCTGGCCGTCGGTCAGGCGCCCGTCGTCCAAGACCTGCAGCAGCAGGTTGAACACATCCGGGTGTGCCTTTTCGATCTCGTCGAAGAGCACGACGGCGTAGGGGTTCCGACGCACGCGTTCGGTCAGCTGTCCGGCCTCGTCGTATCCAACGTATCCGGGAGGAGCACCGACGAGCCGCGATACCGTGTGGCGCTCGCCGAACTCGCTCATGTCGAAGCGGATCACCGCGTTCTCATCGTCGAACAGCGACTGCGCGAGGGTCTTAGCAAGCTCGGTCTTCCCCACGCCGGTGGGGCCGAGGAACAGGAACGACCCGATCGGGCGGTGCGGATCGCCCATCCCGGTGCGATTGCGCCGCACCGATGTCGCGACCGCCGTGACGGCCGCATCCTGGCCGATGACGCGGTTGTGCAGCTCCTGCTCGAGAGTCGCGAGACGCTCGCGCTCGGACTCGGTGATCCGGTTCACGGGGATGCCGGTCGCCCGGCTGATGACCGCCGCGATCTGCGGTTCGTCGACGACCGCATCCGGGCGCTCGGACTGAACGCTCGTGGCCTCGTCGATCCGGGCGCGAACGCGCGTCATCTCATCACGCAGGCGCGACGCCTCCTCGTACCGTTCGGCGGCGACGGCAGAGTTCTTCTCCGCCTCGAGCACCGCGAACTCCGCCATCAGCGCGGCCGTGTCGACCCCCGCGCCGAGGCGCAGGCGCAGACGCGCGCCGGCCTGGTCGATCAGGTCGATGGCCTTGTCGGGCAGCACGCGGTCGGTGACGTAGCGGTCGCTGAGTTCGACGGCCGCGGCGAGCGCGGCATCCGTGTACGTGACACGGTGGTGCTCTTCGTACGCCGGTCGCAGCCCCTTCAGGATCTCCACGGCGTCCACGATCGACGGCTCACCGACCCGCACCGGCTGGAACCGGCGTTCGAGCGCCGAGTCCTTCTCGATGACGCGGTACTCCTTGAGCGTCGTGGCGCCGATCAGGTGCAGGTCGCCGCGCGCGAGGCGCGGCTTGAGGATGTTGCCCGCGTCCATCGCGCCGTCGCCACCGGCGCCCGCACCGACGACGGTGTGCACCTCGTCGATGAACACGATGACGTCGCCGCGGAGGTCCGCGATCTCGTCCATCGTCTTGGTCAGGCGCTCTTCGAAGTCGCCGCGGTACCGCGCGCCGGAGAGCATGGCCGCGAGGTCGAGCGAGATGACCCGCTTTCCGCGCAGTTGCTCGGGCACGTCGTCGGCGACGATCGCGCGCGCGAGGCCCTCGACGATCGCGGTCTTGCCGACGCCCGCTTCACCGATCAGCACGGGGTTGTTCTTCGTGCGACGGCTGAGGATTTCCACGGTCTGCTCGATCTCGTCGGCCCGCCCGATCACCGGGTCGAGCTCCCCCGCGGCGGCGCGCGCCGTCAGGTCGTCGCCGTACGTGTCGAGCATCGTGGCGGCGCCGTCACGTGCCTCGGTCGCGTCCGTTCCCGGCGCGACGGGCTCCCGGAGTCCCTCGGTGAGGGCTTCGGCCGTCACGCCGGCGTCGGCGAGCACCCGGCCGGCCGGGCTGTCCTGCGCGAGCACGAGCGCGAAGAAGAGGTGCTCGGGATCGATGTAGGTCGACCCCGAGGAGCGTGCGACCTGGAAGGCGTGGAACAGCGCGCGCTGCACGGATGTGGTCAGCACGGCCGTGTCGACATCGGCCGCCGGCCCCTCCTGCGGGAGGCGCTCTTCGATCGAACGCTCGATCGCGTCCGGGTCGGAACCGACGCGAGCGACGGCCTCGCGGGCAGACGCGTGCTGGACGATGGCGTACAAAACGTGCAGCACGTCGAGTTCGTGCTGACCGCGCGCGAGCGCGAAGCGTCCGGCGTCCTGCAGGATCTGCTGCGTACCCATGCTGAGGAACCGACTGAGGTCGATCGACCGCGCCGCGCGAGCCTGCTCGCCGCGCAGGTAGCGGCTGAGGAACTCGTCGAATGCGCTCTGGCCGTCGGTGTCGGACGGGCCCGTGACGTCTTCGGGCATGTATGCCTCCTGGGGGCAAGTGAGTGGGGGTGGCTCAACTATATTTTGCGTAGTTGAGCACGGTTCTATCAAGTTAAACGGTCCTGCGCTCGCGATATTCCCAGATACTCTCGAATCCATCCCGCAGCCGGAGGACTCCCGATGACGCACGTCGAACACCCCCGCCGCGATGGCGTCGTGTCGGAGTTCTTCGCGGGAGTGCGCACCCTGCTCGGCGGCTTCGGATGGTGGCGCGTGCGACCGGGGCTCATGCTCCTCGGCCTCGTCCCCGCCGCCGTCGTGAGCCTGGTGCTCGCGGCGGCCCTCGTCACCCTGGGATTCTGGATCGCCCCGCTCGCCGAGACCCTCACCCCGTTCGCGAACGGGTGGGACGCGCCGTGGCCGTTCGTGGTCCGGATCGCCGCCGGCACCGCCGTGTTCGGCGCGGCGCTCCTGCTCTCCGCGACCCTGTTCACCGCGTTGACGCTCCTGATCGGCGAACCGTTCTACGACCGCATCTGGCGCGGCGTGGAAGCCGCGGAGGCGCCGGATGAACCGCTCGACACGGACGGCGGCTTCTGGGCCGGGATCGCGGACGCCGCATCCCTCATCCTCCGCGGCATCCTGGCCGCGATCATCGCCTTCGCCGTCGGGCTGATCCCGTTCGTCGGCGGCGCGCTCGGTGCGATCACGGGCATCCTACTGTCGGGCTGGATCCTCGCCGACGAACTCTCCGGACGAGCGCTCACCGTGCGCGGTATCGACCACCGCGCACGACGACGGATGCTGCGCGCACACCGCGCGCGCGCGTTCGGCTTCGGCGTCGCGACGCAGCTGTGCTTCCTCATCCCGCTGGGCGCCGTGCTGACGATGCCGGCGGCTGTGGTGGGAGCGACCCGGCTCGCGCGGGACGTGCGGCCGCCCGCATCCGCGACCCCCGGCGCCGCGACGTCGTCGACCTAGCCGTCCCGAAACGCGGAGGGGCCTCGAAGCGGATACGCTGGGGGCAGTCTTTGCGAAGGAGTTCCATGTTCATCGTATCCCTGCTGCTGTTCCTGCTCGGGATGTTCGCGTTCGGCATCTCCTTCTCGCTCGAGGGATTCCAGGCGATCGTCTTCGTCTCCGGCATCCTGCTCATCTCGCTGGCGATGGCACTGCCGATCCACGTCCGCCGCGCTCGATAAGGACCGCGCGCGATAAGCGCCGCGCTCGATAAGAGCCGCGCCCGTCAGCTGCGTCCGCCGGGAGGGCCCGCGTTCAGCAGCACGACGTACGCGAGCACGACCAGCACGAACATCGCGATTCCGAAAGCCCACGGGTGGTTCAGCAGCATCCGCAGAAGCCGGTCATGCCACCGCGCGTCGCGCGGGTCGGCGGTCTCCGTGCGGCGCCATTCGCCGCTCAGGCGTGATGTGCGGTGCAGCCAAAGCTCGGTAGGGATCGTCGCGTAAGGAATCACGGCGCTGCCGATGGCGAGGATCGCGGCACCCGCCGACCAGCGCTGATTCTTCGCGACGATGATCGCGGTGGCGCCGTAGGAGAGGAACACGAAGCCGTGGATCGCGCCGCCGATCGTGACCGCGATCGGCGCATCGGCCGTCGCACGGATGATCAGCCCCGCGATCAGAAGCGTCCAGGAGACGGCTTCGGCGATCGCGAGAGTACGGAACAGCGCCAGGGGCGTGCGGAACACGGGCATCCTCCACGGCGTCCGCGGGTCGGGTGCGATCGCCGCTCCCCACGCTAGCGGAGATAGCTTCAGTGTTCCTGAAGGTTCTCTCCGAACGGCGCTTCGTGCAGTCCCCGGAGTGCGGTCGTGAGTTCGGGCACACCCCCGCCGAAGACCCGGTCGAGGGCCGCGAGCTGCTCATCGGCCGCCGCGAGAGCCCCGGTTCCCTTCTCGGTCACCCGGAGGTCGGAAGCAGAGCCGGCGTGCGCCATGACGTCCTCGACGAATCCCTCGGCGGCGAGCGCTTTGACCGCGGTGTGGGCGGTCTGCACCGTGATCTGCGAACGGCGCGCGAGCTCCGAGAACGAGATACCGGGCGTCGCCTGAACGTGGGCGAGCAGCCCGTACTTCCGGGTCGTGAGACCGAGGGGCTTGAGTGCGGCGTTGAGACGGCCGTCCCAGACAGAGGCGACCGTCAACAGCGAGATCACGGGACTGAAGGGAGGTCGCCGACCGGCGGCTTGCGCCTGCGGCGAGTCTGGCATCATCCCATGCTACCGGCGCGCCCGACCGCGGGCCGGGCAGTAGCGTGGACGGGTGACATTCTCCTTCGATGCCCTGCGACGCTGGCCCGACATCGAAGGGCCGGATCAGCTCGCGGTGGATGCGGCGGACCGCCTGATTCTCGACGAATCCGCCGCCGCCCGCGCCGATCTCCCCCGCACCGACATCGCTGTCATCGGCGACGGATACGGAGCGATGGCCCTCGGAGCGGCCGACGCGGGCACGGACGGCGTCGTGCGCGTGCACCAGGACTCCCTGCTCGGCGAACGTGCGCTCGCAGCGAACGCGGAACGCACCGGACTCACGGATGCGGTCGCATCCGTTCCCCTCTCCCCCGAGCTGCTGCGCGGCGCGCGCGTCGTCCTGCTCCGGCTGCCGAAGTCGCTCGATGAGCTGCGCGACATCGCGGGAGCTATCGCCGCACACGCGGCACCCGATGTCGTGGTCTTCGCCGGCGGCCGCCTGAAGCACATGTCGGTCGGCATGAACGCCGTTCTCGGTGAGAACTTCTCCCGCCTCGACATCACCCACGCCCGACAGAAGTCGCGGGTGCTCATCGCTCAGGGCCCCCGGAACGGCCGCGACCCGGAACCCCGTCGCGCGACCCACGACGGGCTGGTCGTCTGCGGCTTCGGCGGCGTCTTCGCCGGCACGTCCATCGACATCGGCACGCGATTCCTGCTCGAGCATCTGCCCGAGACGATCCCCGCCGAGGGCCGAGTCGTCGACCTCGCTTGCGGGTCGGGTGTCGTCGCCGCGTGGCTGGCCCGGCGGCATCCGGAACTCTCCGTCTACGCGTCCGACCCGTCGGCGGTGGCCGTCGCCTCCGCCCGCGCAACGGCCGCCGCGAACGAGGCCGGCGATCGGATCACGGTCGTGCGCGACGATGCCCTCTCCGCGCTCCCCGACTCGAGCGCGTCGTTCATCGCCCTGAATCCGCCGTTCCACTCCGGCACCGCGATCGACACCAGGCTGGCCGCGCACCTGTTCGCGGATGCCGCACGAGCACTCCGGCCGGGCCGCGAGCTGTGGACCGTGTGGAACTCGGCGCTCCGTTACCGCGGTGAGCTCGAGCGGATCGTCGGCCCGACCCGGCAGATCGCGCGCAACGGCAAGTTCACCGTCACCGCATCCGTCGCCCGCTGATCCCAGCGCCCCGCGCCCCTCACCCAGCCGGCGGTCTCCGCTCCGCCTCTCTCCCCTCGCCGCGCTCCCCCTCCGCCTCTCTCCCCTCGCCGCTCTCCCCCTCCGCCTCTCTCCCCTCGCCGCGCTCCCCCTCCGCCTCTCTCCCCTCGCCGCGCTCCCCCTCCGCCTCTCTCCCCTCTCGCTGTCTACCCGGCACCCAGCGCCCTTCACCCTCCACCCCATGTCCCACTTTTTGCCGCAATAGCGGTGCCAGAGCGGCAAAAGTTGGGACATGCTGCGCGAATAGTGGGACATGCCGACGCAGCACAGTTCGGCAGGAGGTGGGTCAGCAGCCGGGGCCGGTGCCGGGCCAGGGGCGGCGCCGGACCAGGGGCGGCGCCGGACCGGGGCGGGGCCGGACCGGGGCGGGGCCGGACCGGGCGCGCCGCCGGGATCAGCGGCCGAGGTGGATGCGGACGATCTCGGCGATCCTCGGCGGAACGGTCTCGTCCTGCAACGAAGTCGTGTCACCCAGCGGTCGGCCGTCGACGAGGTCGACGAGGAGTCGGCGCATGATCTTGCCGCTGCGGGTCTTCGGCAGGTCGGGCACCGTGAACACGAACTTCGGCTGCGCAACCGGGCCGATGGAGGTGCGGACGTGCCCGCGCAGCTCGGCGGCCTCACCATCGCCCGTCACGAACGCGGCGATCGCCTGGCCCGTGAGGTCGTCGGCCACCCCGACGACCGCCGCCTCGCCGACCTTCGGGTGCGCGACCAGAGCGGATTCGATCTCGATCGTCGACAGCCGGTGCCCCGAGACATTGATGACGTCGTCGATGCGGCCGAGCACCCAGAGGTCACCGTCGTCGTCGAGCTTCGCCCCGTCTCCGGCGAGGAAGAATCCCTGGTCCGCGAACCGCTTCCAGTACGAGTCGCGGTACCGCTCCGGGTTTCCCCAGACCGTGCGCGACATGCCCGGCCAGGTGCCGTCGATGACGAGCAGTCCCCCGCCTCCCGGCCCGACGTCGCGTCCGTCCGCGTCGACCACGCGTACGGTCAGTCCGGGCAGCGCGGTGAGTGCCGATCCGGGCTTGAGCGTCGAGACTCCGGGCAGCGGCGCAGCGATCGCCCCGCCGGTCTCGGACTGCCACCAGGTATCGACAATCGGGGTTTCGCCGCGACCGAGATACCGGTGGAACCACACCCAGGCCTCCGGGTTGATGGCTTCGCCGACCGTGCCGAGCAGGCGGATGTGTGACAGGTCGTACGACGCGGGCGGCCCATCGGGGTACCGGCTCATGAGCGAGCGGATGAGGGTCGGCGCCGTGTAGTACGTCGTCACGCCGTAGCGCTGGAGGATCTGGAAGTGCCGCTCCCACGACGGGGTGTCGGGAGTGCCCTCGTAGAGCACGCTCGTCATCCCGTTCAGCAGCGGCCCGTAGGTCTCGTAGCTGTGCGCCGTGACCCACGCGAGGTCGGCCGTGCACCAGTACACGTCGGTCTCGGGTTTTGCGTCGAATACGGCCCAGAACGTCCACGCGACGTGGGTCAGCCATCCGCCCGTCGTGTGCACGAGACCCTTGGGCTTTCCCGTCGTGCCGCTCGTGTAGATGATGAAGAGCGGCGTCTCGGCGTCGAAAAATTCCGGTTCGTGCACGTCGGATGCGCCGTCCACCACGTCGTGCCACCACACGTCGCGGCCCTCGGTCCACGGCACCTCGTCGCCGGTGCGACGGATGACGAGCACGTGCTCGATCGACTCGACGCCCGCAACGGCCGCATCCGCCTGGTGTTTGACCGGCACGGCCTGGCCGCGGCGGAACTGTCCGTCGGTCGTGACGAGGAGCTTCGCGCCGGTGTCTTCCACTCGGAACCGCACGGCCTCCGCCGAGAATCCCCCGAAGACGAGCGAGTGGATGGCGCCGATGCGCGCGGTCGCGAGCTGGATGATGACGGTCTCGATGAGCACGGGCAGGTACACGACCACCCGGTCGCCCACGCCGACCCCGAGTGCCGTGAGCGCGTTCGCCGTTTTGGCGACCTCGCGCTGCAGCTCGGCGTAGGTGATCGTGCGGCGGTCACCGCGCTCGCCCTCGAAGTGGAAGGCGACCCGGTCGCCGTGGCCCGCGGAAACGTGTCGATCGACGGCGTTGACGGATGCGTTCAGCTTTCCGCCGGCGAACCATTCCGCGGCCGGCACGCTGTCTCCATCCGTCGGCGTCCAGGAGTGCGCGGTGTGCCAGGGCTCCGCCCACTCGAGCGCGTCGGCCCGGTGGGTCCAGAACGTCTCCGCATCCTCGCCCGCGCGCTCGACCCATTCCCGGGTGATCCATTCCGGCGTGACGTTCGCCTGCGCGGTGAACGCGGCCGGCGGCGGGAACGTGCGTCGCTCCTCGAGGAGGCTGCGGATCGTGTCGTCGTGCGGGGCGTGCGCGGTCATGCTCGGCTTCCGGGTCGGGGGCGGTTCCGGTGGTGGTGCGTCCGGCCCGGACGCTGCGATGCGACGCGGGTCCGGGCTGTGCTTCCAGCATCCGGGGTCGTCCCGCAGGACCCAAAACGGGTGACGACGTGTGACGCCCACCCCGCCCCGCCCGCATCCACTCGCCCCGCACTCGCGCGTCGCGAGATTCGGAGATGCGACGAGATTCGGAGGGTTTTCACGCGAAGCCTCCGAATCCGGTGACATCTCCGAATCCCGTGACGGCGACGGCGCCGCAGACACAGCCCCAGACACAGACGCGTGCACGTGCACGAAGGACGCCGCAGACGACACACGGATGCTGCCCTAGCCTGGGCGCATGAGTACGCACAGAGTGGTGGCCCCCGACCTCACCGGCGCGGAGAAGCCCAAGGGCCCAGCGTCGTACTTTCCGAGCATCGAGAAGACCTACGGTCGGCCGGTGCAGGAGTGGCTGGATGTGGTGGTCGAACAACTCGATGCGGGCAAGACCCACATGGCCGTCGTCACGTCACTGAAGGACGATCACGGTCTCGGCCACGGGCACGCGAACGCGATCGTCGCCTATGCGAAGGCTGCGCTCGCGAAGAGCTAAGGCCTCGGTGGCCTGTCGGCGCGACGGCACGGGCCGCTAGGCTCCGGGCATGATGGCAAGTCTCGGTGGATGGCACATTCTGATCCTGCTCGGCTACGTTCTGGTGATCGCACTCATCGTCGTGGTGGCGGCACTCGCCGTCCGCTGGGCCGTCCTGTCGGCGCTGAAGGCGCACACGAGATGGGTCGACGCGGGGAAACCGTGATCGTCGCGGCGCGTGGTTCGAACGCCGGTCAGCGTCGCCGGATCGCGGCCGCGATGCCCACCGCGCACGTGAAGACGAACAGGCCGATGAGGCCGGCGAGGAAGTACACGACTTCGAGGGTTTCTCTGTCCACAGGGCCAGAGTAGAAGTCCCGCAGACAACACAGAAGGGGCGGATGATGAACATCCGCCCCTTCTGTGTTGCTCGACTCAGAAGTCCCAGTCGTCGTCTTCCGTCGCCTCGGCCTTGCCGATGACGTAGGACGAACCCGACCCGCTGAAGAAGTCGTGGTTTTCATCAGCGTTCGGCGACAGGGCCGAGAGGATCGCCGGGTTCACGTTCGTGACCGTGGCCGGGAACATCGCCTCGAAGCCCAGGTTCATCAGGGCCTTGTTCGCGTTGTAGTGCAGGAACTTCTTGACGTCCTCGGTCAGGCCGACCGCGTCGTAGAGGTCCTGCGTGTACTGCACCTCGTTGTCGTAGAGCTCGTAGAGCAGCGAGAACGTGTAGTCCTTGATCTCGTCGCGCTCGGGCTGGGTGAGCTGCTCCATGCCCTTCTGGAACTTGTACCCGATGTAGTAGCCGTGCACCGACTCGTCACGAATGATGAGGCGGATGATGTCGGCCGTGTTCGTGAGCTTCGCCTTCGCCGACCAGTGCAGCGGCAGGTAGAAGCCCGAGTAGAACAGGAACGACTCGAGCAGGGTCGAGGCGACCTTGCGCTTGAGCGGCTCGTCGCCACGGTAGTAGTCCATGACGATGTGCGCCTTCTTCTGAAGGTTCTCGTTCTCGGACGACCAGCGGAACGCGTCATCGATCTCGGGCGTCGAGGCGAGCGTCGAGAAGATCGACGAGTAGCTCTTCGCGTGCACCGACTCCATGAAGGCGATGTTCGTGTACACCGCCTCCTCGTGAGGGGTGATCGCATCCGGGATCAGCGACACCGCGCCGACCGTGCCCTGGATGGTGTCGAGGAGCGTGAGCCCCGTGAACACCCGCATCGTGAGCGTCTGCTCGTCGGGCGTCAGCGTGTTCCACGACTGGATGTCGTTGGACAGCGGCACCTTCTCGGGCAGCCAGAAGTTGTTCACCAGGCGGTTCCAGACCTCGAGGTCCTTGTCGTCCTGGATGCGGTTCCAGTTGATCGCCTGGACGGCGGTCAACAGCTTGAGCTTCTCGGTCATCGTTCCTTCTCGCAGTTCGCAGCGACCGTCAGAGCATGCAGCTGACGCACTCGGACATGTCAGTGCCCTCGAGCGCCATCTGCCGCAGGCGGATGTAGTAGATCGTCTTGATGCCCTTGCGCCAGGCGTAGATCTGGGCCTTGTTGATGTCGCGCGTGGTCGCGGTGTCCTTGAAGAAGAGCGTCAGCGACAGGCCCTGGTCGACGTGCTGGGTGGCCGCGGCGTACGTGTCGATGACCTTCTCGTAGCCGATCTCGTACGCGTCCTGGTAGTACTCCAGGTTCTCGTTCGTCATGAACGGAGCCGGGTAGTAGACGCGACCGAGCTTGCCTTCCTTGCGGATCTCGATCTTCGAGGCGATCGGGTGGATCGAGCTCGTCGAGTTGTTGATGTACGAGATCGATCCGGTCGGCGGCACGGCCTGCAGGTTCTGGTTGTAGATGCCGTGCTTCTGGATCGAGGCCTTCAGCTCGGCCCAGTCGCCCTGGGTCGGGATGTGGTGACCGGCGAACAGCTCCTGCACGCGTGCGGTCTGCGGCACCCACTCCTGCTCGAGGTACTTGTCGAAGAACTCCCCCGACGCGTAGGTCGAGTCGGCGAAGCCGTCGAAGGCGTGTCCGCGCTCGATGGCCAGCGCGTTCGACGCCTTCAGCGCGTGGAACAGCACGGTGTAGAAGTAGATGTTCGTGAAGTCGATGCCCTCTTCGGAGCCGTAGTGCACGTGCTCGCGCGCCAGGTATCCGTGCAGGTTCATCTGACCGAGGCCGATGGCGTGCGAACGGTCGTTGCCGTCTTCGATCGAGCGCACCGAGCGGATGTGGCTCTGCTCGCTCACCGCGCTGAGCGCCCGGATGGCGGTGCTCACGGTGCCACTGAGGTCGCCGCCGTCCATCGCGAGGGCGATGTTCATCGAACCGAGGTTGCAGGAGATGTCCTTGCCGATCTCGGCGTAGGAGAGGTCTTCGTTGTAGGTCGTCGGCGTGTTCACCTGCAGGATCTCGCTGCAGAGGTTCGACATGTTGATCCGACCCTTGATGGGGTTGGCCTTGTTCACCGTGTCTTCGAACATGATGTACGGGTAGCCGGACTCGAACTGGATCTCGGCAAGCGTCTGGAAGAACTCGCGGGCGTTGATCTTCGTCTTCTTGATGCGCGCGTCGTTGACCATCTCGCGGTACTTCTCAGTGACCGAGATGTCGCCGAACGGCACTCCGTAGACCTTCTCCACGTCGTACGGGGAGAAGAGGTACATGTCTTCGCCGTTCTTGGCGAGTTCGAACGTGATGTCGGGGATGACGACACCGAGCGACAGCGTCTTGATACGGATCTTCTCGTCGGCGTTCTCACGCTTGGTGTCGAGGAACTTCATGATGTCGGGGTGGTGGGCCGAGAGGTACACCGCACCGGCACCCTGACGCGCTCCGAGCTGGTTCGCGTAGCTGAAGCTGTCTTCGAGGAGCTTCATGACGGGGATGATGCCGCTGGACTGGTTCTCGATCTGCTTGATCGGCGCACCCGACTCGCGGATGTTCGACAGGAGCAGCGCCACGCCGCCGCCGCGCTTGGAGAGCTGCAGCGCGGAGTTGATGCCGCGGGCGATCGACTCCATGTTGTCTTCGATGCGGAGCAGGAAGCAGGAGACGAGCTCGCCGCGCTGCGCTTTGCCCGTGTTCAGGAAGGTCGGCGTGGCCGGCTGGAAGCGGCCCGAGATGATCTCATCGACGAGTTGCAGCGCGAGCTTCTGGTCGCCGTCGGCGAGGCCGAGCGCCGTCATCACGACGCGATCCTCGAAGCGCTCGAGGTAGCGCTTTCCGTCGAACGTCTTCAGCGTGTAGCTCGTGTAGTACTTGAAGGCGCCGAGGAAGGTCTCGAAGCGGAACTTCTTTCCGTACGCGAAGTCGTTGATCTGCTGGATGAAGTCGATCGGGTACTTGGCGAGCACACCGGGCTCGTAGTACTCCTTCTCGACGAGGTAGTCGAGACGCTCCTGCAGGGAGTGGAAGAACACGGTGTTCTGGTTCACGTGCTGCAGGAAGTACTCCTGAGCCGCGCGCTTGTCGGCGTCGAACTGGATCTGCCCGTTCGCGTCGTAGAGGTTGAGCATCGCGTTGAGGGAGTGGTAATCGAGCCCCTCGAAGCGGGCATCGGACTTGAAGCCCGTGTCGGTCAGTACTGCTTCCACCATCGTTCTAATCCTTCGCTGATGCGTTCGACGTCTTCTGGCGTGCCGAAAAGTTCGAGCCGGTACAAGTGCGGCACACGGCACTTGCGGCTGATGATGTCTCCGGCGAGGCAGTAGGCCGCGCCGAAGTTCGTGTTGCCTGCGGAGATGACTCCCCGGATGAGGTTCCGGTTCTGCTCTCCGTTGAGGAACCGGATCACCTGTTTCGGTACCGCACCCTTCTCCTCACCGCGTCCTTGGCCGCCCCCGTAGGTGGGGGTGACCAGAACGAACGGCTCGTCGATGACGGGCACGGGGTCGGTGGGACGGAGCGGGATCCGCACCGCCCGCTTCCCGAGCTTCTCGATGAAACGCGCCGTGTTACCCGACACGCTCGAGAAGTAGACCAGGAGCAGGGTGTTGGAGCGGTCGCCCGTCCCCTCGGAGGCAACCGCGCCGACGTGGTCTGCGACAGCGGTTGCCATTACTCAGACCAGCCGGGATGCCAGCTCGTCGATCTTGTCGGGACGGAAGCCCGACCAGTGGTCCTCGTCCGTGATGACGACGGGGGCCTGCAGGTAGCCGAGGGCCTTGACCTGCTCGAGGGCCGCGGGGTCCTCGGAAAGGTCCAGAACGTTGTACTCGATGCCCTTGGAGTCCAGTGCGCGGTAGGTCGCGGTGCACTGCACGCAGGAAGGCTTGGTGTAGACGGTGATAGCCATGTGAACTGGTCTTCTCCCTTCGGTGATGAAGATTTTCCGGCTGTGGTGCTGCCGGGACCTCAATACTACATATGGGTACGGGTGCCCGGAAGCACCACAAGGGGTAGTAGTTACATCGGTGTCATTTTCCACCGTTGTCCCCATCTACAACACAGGTTCTCCACCGTTTCATCCACAGGCGACGGCGTGTCCCGGACCCTGTGAAATCGCAGATCCAGGGCTCGATCGCTCCTTTTTCGAGAAGTAATCCACAGGTCCGACGCTACGCCGGGCCACCGACATCCGAATTCCGACCCCGCCCACGTCTCGGCGTGTCGCAGCGGTGTCCGCGGGGTGTCCTCGTGGTGTCCGCCCGTGCCGCTCGGCGGCGGGCACGGCGGCGCGATACCGTTGTGCAGTGGCGGGCTATCGGGATCTCTTACGTACTCCGGGCGTCGGGCGAATCATCGCCGCCCAGCTGACGGCCCGGTTCCCCAACGGCATGACCAGCCTCGGCATCCTGCTGCACATCGAGTTCGTCACCGGCTCGTACGGTGCGGCCGGACTCGTGCTCGCGGCGACCTCGGTCGGACAGGCCATCGCCGGGCCCGTCACGAGCCGTTGGATGGGCCTCTGGGGCATGCGGAAGGTCATCACGCTCACGATGTTCGTGTGCGCGGCGGCGATCGCCGCGATCGCGCTCATCACGATGGAGCTGCCGGGGTACATGGCGCTCGGGTTCATCGCCGGACTGTCCACTCCCCCGATCCAGTCCGCCGCGCGGACGATCTACCCGAAGCTCGTGAACTCCCGCCAGCTCACCCCGCTCTACTCGCTCGACGCGTCGCTGCAGGAGATCATCTGGATCCTGGCGCCCGTCGTCATCACCCTCGTGGCCACCCAGGTCGGCACCTGGGAGTCCCTCATCCTCATCGTGGTGATCCTGATCGGGGGCGGCGCCTGGTTCGTGCTCTCCCCCGAGGTCGGCCGCGTCCGCATCCCGCGCAGCAAGCGCCGATTCGGCAAGGTGCTGGCGCGCCCCACCGTCCTGCTCGCCACCGTCATCGGGCTCCTCCTCATCGGCGCCTGCTCGGCGGTCGAGGCCGGCGTCGTCGCGACCTTCGGTCACGGGGGCCTCGAAGCCGGTCTCGTGCTGGCGATCTTCTCCGTCGGCAGCCTCGCCGGCGGCCTCTCCTTCGGACACATCCCGATGGGGCCGTGGGCGATGGCACGGCGGATGGCGATCGTCGCGGTCGGACTCGCGCTCACCATGATCTCGCTCGATGTCTGGTGGCTAAGCGGCACGCTCTTCCTCGCCGGCATCGGAATCGCTCCGGCCCTCGCCGTGCTGTTCGCGATCACGTCCGCGAGCGTCAAGTTCAGCGACACCGCCGAGGCGTACGGCTGGGTGGGCACCGGGCAGCTGATCGGCGCGGCCGCGGGCTCCGCCGTCGCCGGGTTCCTCATCGACGGGGTCGGTCCTCAGGGCGCCTACATCGCCGCCGCGGTCTTCGGCGTCGCGGGCGTCATCGTCTCGGTCGTCTTCGTCCGCGGCTTCCCCGATCTCCGCCACCGGGATCCGAGCCCCATCCCCGACACCGAGCCGACCCACATCATCACCTGACCGCCTTTCGTCGATCGCGCTTTCCGGAAGGAACGGAGGGGTGCGAGGATGCGGCGGGGCCCGTCACAGCGCGCAACACGCACGGCGCAGCCCATCGGGTTCGGCTCTACGCTCGAGGTATGCCCGCTTCCGTCGTCCTGCCCCGTCTCGCCTGGGGAAGTCCTGCCGCCGACCGTCATGCGCTGCTGATCCACGGCCTCGGCTCGTCCGCTGCCCTGATGTGGCGCTACGGCACGGCTCTGGCCGAAGACGGCTGGTACGCCGTCGCCGTCGATCTGCGCGGTCACGCGCAGGCGCCGCGCGCGCTCGATTACTCGATCGCGGCGTACGCCGCCGACGTTGCCGCCACGACCTCCGAGCGCACAAACCCGTGGGATCTCGTCATCGGGCACTCCCTCGGAGGCGCCGCCGCCGTCCGCGCGTCGGCCGATCACCCGGACTGGACCGCGCGGCTCATCCTCGTCGACCCCGCACTCCATCTCCTGCCCGCCGACCGCGAGATCGTGCGCAACAGCCAGGAGGCCGCGTTCGCCGATCCGACGCCCGAAGCGGTGCGCGCCCAGCATCCGCGATGGCACCCGCAAGACATCGAACTCAAGGCGACCGCGGCGCAGCAGGCCAGCGTGTGGGCGGTCGAGCAGACCAGCGAGCAGAACCCGCAGTGGGACGAGCGCGACGCCGCTGCGCGCCTCGCGGTGCCGACCCACGTGCTCGGATCCGACCCGGCCGTCTACAGCATCTTCACCGGCGGCACCGCCGCGGAGGTGCTCGCCTCGAACGACCGCATCACGATGTCGATCGTAGAGAAGGCGGGCCACTCGCCGCACCGGGATCGCCCGGCCGCCACCGTCGCCGCGCTCCGGAAGGCGCTCGCATGACGTTCGACGCGGCCCGGTATCTTCCCGACGATCTGCTCGAACGCATCCGCTCCCGCGCGGCCGGCGTCGATCGCGACAACGTCTTCCCGGAGGACGACCTGCGCGAACTCCGCGACGCCGGTTACCTCTCCATCCTCGTGCCCGCCGACCGGGGAGGTGCGGGGCTAAGTCTCGCCGAAGCATCCGTTCTCCAGCAGCGCCTCGCGACGGCGGCGCCCGCCACGGCGCTCGCGATCAACATGCACCTCGTCTGGACCGGGGTGGCGAAGGTTCTGCGCGATCGCGGCATCGACGACCTCGCGTTCGTGCAGACCGGGTCGGTCGCCGGCGAAGTCTTCGCCTTCGGCATCAGCGAGGCCGGCAACGACCTGGTGCTGTTCGGCAGCGGAACGGATGCGGTCCCCCGCGCCGACGGCTCGTACGCCTTCACCGGCACGAAGATCTTCACGTCTCTCTCCCCCGTCTGGACGCAGCTCGGCCTGCACGGGTTGGATACGACATCGCCGGATGGCCCCCAGCTCGTGTACGCCTTCGTGCCGCGGAGCGACGCGGTCGTGACGCGCGATGACTGGGACACGGTCGGCATGCGCGGCACCCAGTCTCGGACGACGGAGCTCCACGGCGCCGTCGCCCCCGCCGAGCGCGTGGTGCGCCGGATCGCCCCCGGGCCGAACCCCGATCCGATCGTCTTCGGAATCTTCAGCGTCTTCGAGATCCTCGTGGCGTCGGTCTACACGGGGATCGCGCGGCGCGCCCTCGACCTCGCCGTCGACGCGGCCCGCACCCGCCGGTCGAAGAAGACCGGGCGGGCGTACAGCCAGGACGGCGACATCCGCTGGCGGGTGGCGGAGATGGCCCTCGCCTACGACGCCCTCGGCCCGCAGCTCGACGCCCTCGCGAGAGACGTGGATGCGGCGACCGCTCACGGTCCGCGCTGGTTCTCGCTGCTCGCCGGCGTGAAGCACCGCGCCACCGCCACGGCCAAGCAGGTCGTCGACGAAGCCATCCTCGTCGCCGGGGGGTCGTCGTATTTCTCTTCGAATGAGCTCGGGCGCCTCTACCGAGACGTGCTCGCCGGCGCTTTCCACCCCTCCGACCCCGAGTCGGCGCACGCGACCGTCGCGTCCGCCTGGCTCGGTCCGCTCGACGAACAGGAGTCGCGATGACCGCGATCGACAGCATCCGACTCGGCGACGATCTCGTCGTCAGCGCCCTCGGTTACGGCGCCATGAGCCTCAGCGACGTCTACGGCCCCGTGGACGACGAGACGGCTCTCGCGACGCTGACGCACGCCGTGGACCGGGGGCTCACGTTCGTCGACACCGCCAACATCTACGGGGCCGGCCGCAGTGAGCGGACCATCTCGCGCCTGATCGCCATGCGTCGCGACGACATCGTCCTCGCCACCAAGTTCGGCATCGACGGCGGACGGATCGGACGACGCGGGATCCGCGGCGACGCCGCCTACGTGCACGAGCAGATCGACGCGAGCCTGCAACGGCTCGGAACCGACCACGTCGACCTCTACTACCAGCACCGCGTCGACCCGAACGTGCCGATCGAGGAAACGGTCGGCGCGATGGCCGAGCTCGTCGCCGCGGGCAAGGTCCGCCATCTCGGGTTGTCCGAAGCGACGGCCGACGAGATCCGGCGGGCCCACGCCGTGCATCCGATCGCTGCCGTGCAGACCGAGTGGAGTGTCGTCAGTCGAGACGTCGAGCTCTCGGTCGTGCCGACCGTGGCAGAGCTGGGTATCGGTTTCGTGCCGTATTCGCCGCTCAGCCGCGCGTGGCTGACCGACGGCTTCGCCCCGGAACAGATCGGCGACGGCGACGGTCGGCCGAAGTTCCCGCGGTTCCTCCCCGAGAATCTGGCCGCCAACGCTCCGCTCCGTGCCGACTATCTCTCGATCGCCGCACGGCACGACCTCACCGGCGCCCAGCTCGCGCTCGCCTGGCTCTACACGCGCGCAGACGCGATCGGCGTCTCGATCGCACCGATTCCCGGATCCCGGTTCGCCGCGCACGTGGACGAGTGGATCCCCGCGGTCGCGGTGAGACTGGATGCGGCCGCCATGCAGGAGCTCGACGGTGTCGCCGGCCGGATCGCGGGCAACCGCAGTTTCGATCCGAACTGGACGAGTCAGCGCGGCGACCTGGTCGGCTGACGTCGACCGGTTACTTGCCGGAGAAGTCGAACGCTTTCAGCAGCTCCGCGACCGCTTGGTCGCGGTCCTCTCCACCCGCATCGAACATCTCGGTCACGTGGGTGCGGAGGTGGTTCTCGAGCAGCAGCTTGTTCAGCGACTCGAGCGAACGTTGGATGGCGCGGGACTGCGTGATGACATCCATGCAGTAGTCCTCGGCCTCGATCATCTTCGAGAGGCCCCGCAACTGCCCCTCGAGGATACTGGTGCGGTGGAGCGCGCGCTTCTTGATGTCGTCGATCACGCGTTCAGAGTACGCCGTGCGAGGATGGCCGAATGGCCCGCACACCGATGGCTCTGCTGAGCGCCGCAGACCAGGAACGCGCACGCGGACTGCGTCTGATGAAGGGCATCGCTCTCGGGGCGCTGATCGCCCTCGCGGTCGTCTTCGTGATCGCCTTCTCCCTGCAGGAGCGCTTTCCGTGGCTCGCGTACGTCCGTGCGGCGGCCGAGGGCGGAATGGTCGGTGCGCTCGCGGATTGGTTCGCCGTCACGGCGCTCTTCCGACGCCCCCTCGGACTGCCGATCCCGCACACCGCGATCATCCCGACCCGCAAGAACGAGATCGGCCGCACGCTCGGGGAGTTCGTCGAGACGAATTTCCTCTCCGGCGACGTCATCCGCGCCCGGCTCTCCGCGACCCCGATCGCCGCGCGTCTCGGCGAGTGGCTGCGCACCCCCGAGCACGCCGAACGCGTCGCCTCGGAGGCCGCGACCATCATCGCGAACGTCCTCGAGGCACTCAGCGACGAAGACGTGCAGGACGTCATCACCGACCTCGCCCGCGAACACCTGATCGTCCCCGAATGGGGCCCGCCCCTCGGGGGCTGGCTCGAGCGGCTCGTCGCGACCGGCGCGCATCACCAGGCCGTCGACCTCGCCGCCGACAGCATCGGCACGTGGCTCGAGTCGAACCGCGACGCGTTCGCCGGGCTCCTGTCGCGCCGGCTGCCGTCGTGGGTGCCGTCGATGGTGCACAACCTGATCGACGAAGCCGCCTATCACGAGGCCGTGAAGTTCACCGCGGCGGTGCGCGCCGACCCGGAGCACCGCGCGCGTCTCGCGATCGACACGTACCTCGAGCGCCTCGCCGATAACCTTCAGCACGACCCCGAGACGATCGGACGCTTCGAGGACGCCAAGACGACGGTCTTCGATTCGCCGCGCGTGCGGGAGCTCGCCGCAGACGCGTGGACGACCGCGAAGAACGGTCTCGTCACGGCTCTCCACGACGAAGACAGCGGTCTGCGCCGCCGGGGCGCCGCGGCGCTCGCGGAGATCGGCGATCGCCTGGTCACCGATGAGACCGTGCAGCGCCGGGTCGATGGCTGGGTGACGGATGCGGCGGTCTTCCTCGTCGAGCGCTACCGCCACGACATCGCGTCGGTCATCACCGACACGGTCGAGCGCTGGGACGCGGCGGAGACCAGCGAGAAGATCGAGCTCATGGTCGGGCGGGATCTCCAGTACATCCGCTTGAACGGCACGATCGTCGGATCTCTCGCCGGACTTCTGATCTTCACCGTCGCGCACGCGATCTTCGGCGCGTAAGGCGATAGCGTGAGCGCGTGCCCGGCTCCGCAGACCAGCTGCTCTTCGCATACGGCACGCTTCTGCGCCCGACCACGCAGCTCGATGTCTTCGGGCGGCTGGTCCACGCCGACGACGACATCCTCCCCGGGTACGCGCTGCGCTACTGCGACGGCGAAGATCCCCGGGCCGCGGACCCGACGGCGCACACGGTTCTCCCCCTCCTGCGTCCGACCGGCAGCGAGCTCGACAAGGTGCCCGGACAACTGTTGCATCTGAGCCCGGATGAGCTCGATGCGGCCGACGAGTTCCAGGTGCCGTTGTACCGGCGCGCACGCGTGACGGTGGCCAGCGGGCGTCGGGCCTGGCTCTATCTCCGCAGACCGGAGGCGACCGCATGATCGAACTGACGATCGCCCGGCACGCGGATGCGGCCTGGGGATCCGCCACGCAGACCGATCACGACCGGCCGCTGAGCGCTAAAGGACGACGTGACGCCGCCCGGATGGCGACCGTCCTGCAAGAGCAGTCGCCGCACGCGTGTCGAGTCATCTGCAGCACCGCCGTCCGCGCCCGCGACACGGCGGCGGTCTATGCGCACGCGCTCGGGGTTGCCCTCGAGGAGGACGAGCGGCTCTACGGCGCCGAACCGGACGCCCTCCTGGCGGTCGCGGAAGGAAGCGGCACCGACCGCATCCTGCTCGTGGCACACGATCCGGGGCTCAGCTCTCTGGCCTTCGCTCTGACCGGTACGGTCACGGGGATGCCGACCGCGGCGATCCTCCACCTCCAGTGGGCGTCCGCCACCTGGGCCCAGGCGCTCGGACGGTCACCGGATTCCTGGTCGTTCGACCACCCGTCACGCTGACGGCGTCAGCCGGCGGCGATGATCTCTCCGTGGGGCATGAGGAACCATCCGTCGGGCGCTTCGGCCCACGCTCGCCATCCCGCGGCGATGCGTTCCAGCCCGGCCCGATCGGTGACCCCGAGTTCGACGGCGTGCTGAGCGAAAGACGACTCCAGGGCACGCTCCGCCCAGAGACCGCCCCACCACGCGCGGTCCTCGTCGTTTTCGAACAACCAGAGCGATGCGGATGCGGTGATCTCGGAGAAGCCGGCCTCGCGCGCCCAGGACTTCAGCTTGCGCCCCGCGGACGGGTCGCCCGCGACGAGCCGGTGTACGCGCAGGTAGACGTCGTGCCACTCGGCGAGGGCCGGCAGGAGCGGGTACCAGATCACTCCCTCGTAGTCGACGTCGCGCGCGGCGACGACACCGTCACCGACGACCCGTCGGAACTCGCGCAGAGCGTCAACGGGCCGGGCGAGGTGCTGCAGGACCTGGTGGGCGTGCACGATGTCGAACGATGCATCGGCGTGCGACAGCGCGTAGGCGTCGTCGGTGTCGAAGGTCACGTTGCCGACGTGCTCGGATGCGGCGTATGCGCGTGCGCGTGCCACGACATCGGCTGCGGCGTCGATACCGATGACCTCTGCCGGCGCCACGCGCCGTGCGATGTCGACCGTGATCGTGCCGGGGCCGGCGCCCACGTCGAGCACTCGCGCGCCGGGAACGAATCGGCTCTCCACATACGCAGCGGAGTTGTCGACGGTGCGCCACTCGTGTGCGCGAAGCACGCTGGCGTGGTGTCCGTGGGTGTAGCTATCGGCCATGAACCGAGACTAAGCGAGCGGGGGATGCCGCTCGCTCATGTGACGAAAACGCAAAAACGGGCATTGTCGCGCGATGATCGCGTAACAATGCCCGTCGGCAGGAAAACTCCTTCTGGAGGGTGTCCGTAACGCAGTAAAGGCCACCCGTCACTGGGTGGCCTTTACTGTTTTGTGAAAAGAAGTCCGGCGGTGTCCTACTCTCCCACAGGGTCCCCCCTGCAGTACCATCGGCG